>CAYSLC010000001.1:0-14022 GCA_964431545.1 uncultured Desulfobacteraceae bacterium
CCACGGCGAACCCCTTGCCGTGCTCCCCGGCCCGGGCCGCCTCGATGGCGGCGTTCAGGGCCAGAAGATCGGTCTGGCGGGCGATCTCTTCGATGATGGCGATCTTCTGGGCGATCTCCTTCATGGCCGAGACGGTCTTTTCCACGGCGGATCCGCCCTGCTGGGCGTCCTCGGCCGACTTGAGGGCGATCTTTTCGGTCTGCATGGCATTGTCGGCGTTCTGCTTGATGTTGGCCGCCATCTCCTCCATGGAGGAGGAGGCCTGCTCCGCGGAGGAGGCCTGCTCGGCGGCCCCCTGGGACATCTCCTCGGCGGAGGTGCTCATCTGCTGGCTTCCGGCCGCCACGTTGTCCGCGGACAGCTTGACGCTCACCACCACCTCGTTGAGCCGGCGGAGCATGTCGTTTAGGGCCGACATGAGGGCGTCCCGGTCGGAACGCTCCTTGACGGTGACGGTCAGGTTGCCGCCGGCCATCTCCTTGGCCACCCGGGTGATCTCCTCCGTGGCGTCGATGAGGGTGTTGAGATTGTCCTTGATCTGGTTGAAATCCCCGTGGTATTCGTCCGTGATCCTTTTGGGGATGTCCCCTTTGGCGATGGCGTCCACGTATTGAGCGGTCACCTGGATCGGTCCGACGAAGGCGTCGATGAGCCGGTTGACGCCGGCCACCAGATCCCGCCACCCCCCCTCGAAGCCGGCGGCATTGCCCCGGACATCGAGGCGTCCTTCCCGGACCGCCTGGATCAGGGCGTTCAATTCGGTGATGATCACCTCCTGGAGCCGGTTGAGCATCTCGCCCATGGCCTGCATCAGCCGGTCCTCGCCCGATCGTGGGGTGACGGTCACCTTCAGGTTTCCCCGGGCGATCTCCTGGGCCACCCGGGTCACTTCGTTCATGGCGTCGATGAGGGTGTTGAGGTTGTTCTTCAAGTGATTGAAATCCCCTCTGTATTCTTCGGCGATCTTCTCCGGGATCCTCCCCTTGGAGATTCCGTCCACCGCGTCGGCGGCCATCCGGATGGGATCGACGAAGGCGTCGATGAGCCGGTTGATCCCCTGGGTGAGACGCCGCCAGTCGCCGCTAAACCGCTCCGGGTTGCCCCGGGTGTCGAGCTTTCCGCTCTGGATCGCCTCGATGAGGGCGTCAAGCTCCTGGAGCACTTCGCCGATGGACCCCTTCATCCCCCGGAAAGACTCGGCGAGCCGCCCGATCTCGTCCCCCTGGCGGATGGCGATGTCACCGCTCAGATCCCCCTTGGCCACGTCATCGGCGGTCCGGACGATGGCGAGCATGGGCTGGGTGATGGCCCGGGTCGTCAAAACGGCGATGGCCAGGGCCACCAGGGCTCCGAAGATGCTCGCCAGGATCGCCCAGAGGATGGCCCGCTCCCGGGTCTCGTCGAAGAGGCGGTCCGCCTCGTGGTTCTCCTGGATCAACGATGTGGCCATCTTCTCCAGGGGGACCTCCGTCATATCCCGCAGGGCGTCGATCTTCCCGTCCAGATCCCGGATCATCGCCGTGTCCGCGCTGGCCGACCGGCTCTCCTGTTCCAGGGAGTGGACGATGCTGTTGAGGGGCGCCAGGGTCTCGTCCCGGACCCGGTCGATCTTGTCGTCCACCCGCCGGATCTCCTCCCAGTCGACGAATTCGTTCTGGGAGAGGAGGGGCAGCATCTGGGATTCGAAGAGTCCCAGGTAGGCGGTGTACCTTTCGATGAAGGCCTGGGCCCAGGCCCGTTCCTCGTCCGTGTCCACCAGACGGCGCACGGTGGCGATGTCGGTCTGGGCGTCGGCCTTGATGCGGCCGAAGTCCTGCATGGTCTCCTCCAGGTCCCGGTTGATCACCGCGTCCGCCATGATGCCGTAGACCTCCTCCACCCGGCCGGAGATCTGGTGGATGGCCATGGCATCCTCGAATCGTTTGGCCGCCGATTCCTCCTTTTCCAGAATGGGCAGCATCTCCCGCTCGAAGAGGCCGAGATAGCGGTTGTAGTGGCCCGCGAACTCTTCGGCCCATTGCTTCTCCTCCGGAGTGTCCGCCAAACCCCGGGCCTGGGCGATGTCCTCCTGGGCACGGGTTTTGGCCGCTTCGAAATCGCTCTTGGTGGCCTCCACATCCCGGTTGATGACGCCGTCGGCCACAACGGCGTAGACTTCGTCCAGGTTCTCCACGATCTGCTGGATCGATAGGGCGTCCTCGGCCCGTCCGGCGCCAATGTCCTGCAGGCGGGCGAGTTCACCCATCCGGAGGATCTGGAAAGCCGCCACGCCTCCGAAAATGAGCACCACAATCAGAAATCCTGCCATCAGCTTGGATCCGATGGCGATGTCCCGTAATTTCATCGGTTTCTCCTCTTTCCGTTTTTTGGGTGGTCGGGTTACGGGTGGCGCCTTTCCGTCATGGGGTGCCCGTCAGTACTGTTCGAAGTCCTCCTCCGAATCGCCCCCTTCGTCCAGGTGGATGTCGAGCCCCTTCGTCTCCCCGTTCCGTCCGCTCCGCGTGGCCCGCGAACCGGCCGGGGGCTTCCGGTCTTTCGACACCGGCCGGTCGGAATGAGCCGCCTGGGTCCGTCGACCGTAGCGGTGCGCCTGCTCCATGTCGAAGAAGGCCGCGGTCCGGCGCAGGGCCTCGGCTTCGTTGGCGAGCTGTTCGGCCGTGGCGGCCGTCTGCTCCGAGACCGAGGCGTTCTGCTGGATCACCTGATCGAGCTGCTGCATGGCCGAGTTGATCTGGTTCGCCCCGGAGTTCTGTTCGTTGCTGGCGGCGCTGATCTCCTGGACCAGCTCCGCGGTCTTCTGGATGTGGGGGACCAGGCGGGCCAGCATCTGGCCCGCGTTGTCGGCGATCTCCACGCTCGACCGGGAGAGGGTTCCGATCTGGGAAGCGGCCTTCTGGCTCCGTTCGGCCAGCTTCCGGACCTCCGAGGCGACCACGGCGAACCCCTTGCCGCCCTCCCCGGCCCGGGCCGCCTCGATGGCGGCGTTCAAGGCCAACAGATCGGTCTGGCGCGCGATCTCCTCGATGATGGTGATCTTCCGCGCGATCTCCCGCATGGCCGTCACGGTCTTGTCCACCGCCTCGCCCCCCGACCGGGCGTCCTCGGCCGATTTGAGGGCGATCTTCTCCGTCTCCATGGCGTTTTCGGCGTTCTGCCGGATGTTGGCCGACATCTGCTCCATGGAGGCGGTCGCCTCTTCCGCGGAGGCGGCCTGCTCCGAGGTCCCCTGGGACATCTGCTGGGAGCTGGTGCTGAGCTGCTGGCTGGCCGACGCCACCCGGCCGGCCATGGCCTGGAGATCCCGGGCAAAGGCGGTCAGGTTTTCGATGAGCAGGTTGACGCTCGATTTGATGGTGTCGAACTCCCCCTGGTACGCTTCGGTGATCTTCTCCGGCAGCTCCCCCCTGGAGATCCGTTCCATGTACCGGGTGGTCACCTGAAAGGGGGACACGAAGGCGTCCACCAGCCGGTTGACGCCGTTCACCAGCTCCCCCCACTGGCCTTCGAAGGGCTCCGTCAGGCCGCGGTGGTCGAGCCGGCCGGCGTGGACATTCTCCACCAGCCCTTTGAGTTCCTCCATGAACCGTCCCAGGGTCTCCAGAACCCGGCGGAAGGCGTCGGCCAGCAGGCCGATCTCGTCCCCGCGCCGGATGGCGAACTGCCGGGAGAGGTCCCCCCGGGCCACGTCCTCGGCCACGCCGACGATCTCCCGGATCGGGACCGTGATCGACCGGGCGATGAAGATGGCGAATCCGGCCCCCAATAGGACGGCCAACAGCCCGATCCCCATGGCGAGTCGGGAGAACCAGTCCGCGTCGGCCTCGGCGTCGGCGGTCTTTCGGGCCGCGGCCTCCATGGCGGTTCCGTAAAGGTCGTCCACCGCCGGCTCGATCTTGTGGACGGCGGCCCGCATCCTCCCGGTGAGGTCCTCGATCCGGCGGTTCTCCGCCACCAGGGCGTCGAAGGCGTCCCGGTAGGCGGTCAGATGGCGGATCACCCGGTCGATGTGCTCGGGGAGCGCGCCGGAGGTCTTGAATGCCCCGATCAGGTTGTCGATGGAGGCGTGGGTCTTCTCCACGTATTTGTCCATGTTTCGCAGGAGGTAGTCCTTCTCGTCCCGCCGGATCTGGAGGGCCAGGGCCTTGGCCCGGGGAACGTGGATCCCTTCCAGGATCTCCACCACCGCGTCTCCGGCGGCGGCTTCCGCTCCTCGGCCCGCTCCGTCGGCCGGCGGCCCCCCGAATCCGTCCGATCGGCGGAGGTCGAGCAGCTCCGTCCGATACCGCTGGATCGCCTTTTCCAGACGATCCTTCTCGGCCGGCATCACGTCGCTCCGGGCGAGGTTCTCCAGGCTGGTGGCGAGACCCCCCTCCAGACGGTCCCTAATGGCCGGATCACCGGTGGCCAGATACGCGACCGCCAGCCGGCGGACCTTCAGAAACGGCACGTAGATCTCCGAAACCTGGTGGGTATCGGTCTGGTCCAGCACCGCGTGGGCATGGTTCCGGAACGTCCCCTGGAGGCCGGAATTGTGATCGAGCCCCCGCCGTTCCCAGGCGGCGGCGATCTCATGGAACCGTTTTCCGTAGACCTCGGCGTGGTCGATGATCTCCAGCGCTTTGGCCGCGGTCTCTCCGGACCGTTCGCCTCCGGCCAGGTGCACGATGGAGCGGGCTTCGGCCTTCAGCGCGGCCAGGTTCTCCTCCAGCTTCTGGATGTAGCTTTTGTCCATGCGCAGGAGGAAATCCTTTTCATTGCGCCGGCATTGGAGCATGGCCGTCTTGATGGCGGCGGCATGGTCGGCCATGGCGATCTCTTTGTGGAGCAGGTTCCGGAACCCGGCCGTGGTGGAGCGGAGGGCGTGCTGGTAGATGGCCATGAGCCCCAACAGCAGCAGCAGGACGGAGCCGAAACCCCAGAAAAGTTTCCATGTGAGTTTCAAATTTTTGAACATCGATCCCCCTTCGCACCCGGCTTCCGCGAGGTTTGCCCCGGTATGGTTCGAACGCACGGCGACCGTCCTCCGGGGACCGGCCCGTGCCCCTCCGGGGTCGGGAGGACGGGCGGAACCACGAAAAATCCCGCGCCCGGACGCCGGCCGATCTTCCGATCCCCGGCTTCATCCGGACTCCGCTCCCACGGCTTCCCGGATCGCCGCCGTCTCCTCCCGCCGCCGGGGAGGCGAGGCCCGCCGGGAACGGACCTCCTCCACGGCCGTCAGGAGCTGATGGATATCGAGGATGAGGGCCACGGTGCCGTCCCCCAGGATGGTGGCGCCGGAGACACCCTTGATGTCCTTGTAGATCTTTCCGATGGGCTTGATGACCGTCTGGTGCTGTCCGATCACTTGATCGAGGCCGAAGCCGACCTTTTCCCCCTTGACTTCGGAGATGACCACCCGTTCCATGGGGGGCGGATCCTCGGCGATGCCGAACAGGGCCCGGAGGCTGATGTAGAGGGTCGGGTTCTCCCGGTAGGTCATCATGTCGCGTTCGTGGGCTTTGTCCGCCTGCTTCCGGGTCAGCTCCACGCACTCCTCCACCACGGAGAGGGGCAGAACGAAGTGGTCGGGGCCGATCTTGACCAGGAGGCCGTCGATGATGGCCAGGGTCAGGGGGAGGTTGAGGGTGATGGTCGTGCCCAGCCCCCGTTTGGACTCGATGTCGATGGTGCCCTGGAGTCCCTCGATGCGTCGTTTGACCACGTCCATGCCCACGCCCCGGCCGGAGACGTCCGTCACCCGTTTGGCGGTGGTGAAGCCGGGCATGAAGAGAAGGGCGTGGATCTCCTTTTCCGTGAGTTCCGCGTCGGGTGCGATGAGCCCCCGCTCCACGGCCCGGGCCAGGATCGCTTCGGTGTCGAGGCCGGCGCCGTCGCTGGAGATCCGGATCAGCACGTTGGCCCCGGAGTGTTCCGCCGTGAGGTGGACCGTCCCCTGGCGGTGTTTTCCGATCGCCTCCCGGACCTGGGGGGGCTCGATGCCGTGGTCGACGGCGTTTCTGATGATGTGGATCAGGGGGTCGTTGAGCTGCTCGATGACCGTCTTGTCCAGCTCCGTCTCCCCACCGGCGGTGGTCAGCACCACCTCCTTGCCCAGCTCCTGGGCGAGGTCCCGCACCAGCCGCTTGAACTTCCGGAAGGTGGTGCCGATGGGCAGCATCCGGATGCTCATGGTGTTGTCCCGGAGTTCCGCCGTCAGCCGCTCCACCTCCTCGGCGATGTTGAGCAGCTCCGGGTCGTTGACCAGCGAAGCCTTTCGGCTGAGATTGGCCTGGATGGTCACCAGTTCCCCCACCAGGTCGACCATCACGTCGAGCTTTTCGGCGGCCACCCGGACGCTGGAGGCCGAGGCGCTCTCCTGGCGGCTCCGGTCCATGGTGCGGACGTGTTCCTGCTCCACCAGGGCCGACCGCAGCGTCTCCGGGTCCACCGCCTGCTCCGCCAGGAGCATCTCTCCCAGCCGCTTCTGGGTTCCCAGGGCCCGGCGGAGGGTCTCTTCGCTCACCGCGCCCCGCTCCAGGAGGATGTCGCCCAGCCGCTTGTAGTCGGAAGGGGCCAGGCCGTTGCCCTCGTCGATCACCACGATGGCGAGATCACAGGCGTCCTCCACGAAGATGAAGACGTCGCGGATGGCGTCGATCCCCTTGTCCGTGGTGAGGATCACGTCCCAGTGGAAGTAGCACGATTCGGGGTGGAGTTCGTCCAAAGACGGGATCTCCCGGGTGTGGGCCACCACGCGGCAGACGCCCAGCTCCCGGAGTTCCTCCAGCAGGAGCATGGGGTTTGCCCCGGTGGCCAGAAGGTTCGGGAACGGCCGGAACCCGATCCGGTAGGTGGTCTGCTCCTCGGAACCCGCCGGCACCTCGGCCCCGCGTTCCACCGGGGGCTTTTCGGCCTCGGGCGGGGGCTGCATGGACTGGAACGACGCCAGCAGCTTCTCCCCCAGGACATCGTCCGTCTCCTTCCCGGCCACCATCTTGCGGATATGATCGCAGGCGGCCAAAGAGAGGCTCACCAGATCCCGGGTGACCGGGATCTGGTCGTCCCGGACCAGATCGTACACCGTCTCCACCTCATGGGTAAAGGCGGCGATATCGTCGAAACCGAACATGGCGCCGGAACCCTTGATGGTGTGGAGGGACCGGAACACCCGCCCGATAAGTTCCGCGTCCTCCGGCGTCTCCTCCAGCTCCAGGAGGGCCCCCTCCAGTTCGCTGAGAAGCTCATGGGCCTCCTCCCGATAGGCCTCCCTGTGCTTTTCCATGGAACCTCCTTATCCGGTCTTGAGGATTTCCTCGACAGCCAGGCCCAGGGCGAGGATCGCCTCCGTGACCGCCTCGGACGACCCATGGATCCGAAGGGGCTTTCCGGACCGCGTCGCGGTCCTGCGGGCCGAGCAGAGGAGCTGAACGCCCGCCGTGTCGCACTCGTCGACCCTGGACAGGTCGAGGACCACCTCCGCGGCGTCGCTCCGAAATCCCTCCAGAAGCCTCTGGTGGAGTGCGGCCGCCTCATAGATGGACAGCGCCCCCTCCACCGTGACCAAAGCCCCGTCGTCCTGGTTCTCTTTGGTGATGGTCATGGTGATCTCCGGCGAATTGTTGAAAAGATTGGTGCCCCTCGGTGGTCAAGGGCTTTTGCGATAGGCTTTCTTTTAACCATTATTTGGCGGACCAAGCAACAAAAATAATGAAAAAATCGGATGGGACCGGACCCTCCCGGCCGATGAAACGACATTTTCGTGATGGTTCGGCGGGAGGGGCGGGGAGGACCGGATCTTTCCAAAGGAGGAGGGCGGTCGATGGAACGGGGATCGGCCGTCAGGGAAGGGTACGGTTGACGTTTTCCAGATCGTAGGTGCGATAGATCAGCTTCTCCCGCTCCAGCCGCTCCTCGGGGTAGGGCCGCCGTTCGCCGGCGGCGAGGATTTCCCCGGCCTCGGCCTTGGACGGGATGGCGTCCAGCCCCTCTCCCATCTTCTTGCCGGTGGCGGTCTCCAGGACGATGGCGGTCTTTCCGTCCGAGGCGACGGCCAGGGGGATCTGCCGGTCCTCCAGGAGCCGGGCCGCGGCCACCACCTCCCGTTCCCGGGAGGCCAGGGATCCCGCGGCGCACTTGGCCACCAGGAGGCGGACCCCGCCGACCCGGACCGCCAGGTCCACCTTGGAGCGGTAGGGATCCCCGCCCACGGTCAACTCCAGGGGGATGTCGATCTCGATGTCCGTCTTCTCGTACCCTTTGTTTTCCACCAGATGCCGTTCCAGGGCCTGGCGGTTTCCCTCGGCGCCGATGTCGGGGATCCGACGGCCCGTGGCGAAATCGGTGATTTGTCGGGGGGGGCTTTCGGTCTCCATGGTTGACACACCTTTCTTTTCTGGTCTCTTCTCAGGTTTCGGGGGATGGGGATCAGCGGGCCGGGTCACTCTTCTCCGGCCGCGCGGCCGGTGGTTTCCATCTCCTCTTCCCCGCCCGCCGGCTCTTCGGTCACGCCCACGGGGATCCGCCGGGCGTCGAGCCACAGGCCCTCCAGATCATAGAACTCCCGCATGGGCTCATAGAAGACGTGGATCACCACATGGCCGTAATCGAGCAGGGCCCAGTGGCCCTCCCGGATCCCCTCGGTGTTGAGGGGCTTTTTGCCCCGCCCCTTGAGTGTTACCTTGATATGCTCGGCGATGGCCGAGACCTGCCGGCTGGACCGCCCGCCGCAGATGATGAAGGCGTCGGCGATGGAGGTGAGGCCCCGCACGTCGAGGACGACGAGGCGCCTGGCCTTTTTCCCCAGGGCCGCTTGGATGTAGATCTCCAGGGAATCATCGAATGTCATCGAAAAAGTCCTTTGGCATAAATGTACGCCTCCACGGCCGGAGGCAGGAGGAATCGGATGGTCATGCCCTTCCGGACCCGTTCCCGGATCCGGGTGGCGGAGATGTCCAAAAGGGTCACGTCCGTGGTGTGGATGGGGGGGTGGTCCGGATGGAGGAACGCCGATTGTTCGCTGGAAAACCGGTACCGGCCGGAGATCTCCCCGGTCAGGTAGCCCTTCAGCCGCTCCCAGATGGCCCGGGACGATCGGCCGTGATCTCCGGGCCGGGACATGACGATAAAGGGGACCCCGGCCAAAAGCTCCTCGTACCGCTCCCAGGCGTCGATCTCCAGAAAGGCGTCCACCCCCACGATGAAAAAGAGGCAATCCCCTTCCCGGAGGGTCGACTGGAACCGGTGGATCGTCTCGATGGTGTAGGAGGGGCCGGATCGTTTCAGCTCGGCGTCGGAGACGCTCAGGACCGGGCATCCGTCGATGGCCGTACGGACCATGGCCATGCGGTCCCCGGCGGAGGCCGCGCCGGACTTGTGGGGGGGGGTGGCCGACGGGACCAGGATGATCTCGTCCAGCCGGAAGGCCTCCCTCACCTCCACGGCCGTCCGCAGATGGCCGAAGTGGATCGGATTGAAGGTGCCGCCGAAGATCCCGATCCGCCTCAACACCCCCTCGCCTGAAGCCTATGTCCGGATCTGTCCGTCGCCATACACCACGAACTTGGTGGTGGTCAGCTCCTCCACCCCCATGGGCCCGAAGGCGTGGAGCTTGGAGGTGCTGATGCCGATCTCGGCGCCCAGGCCGAGCTGGCCGCCGTCGTTGAACCGGGTGGAGGCGTTGACCAGGACCACCGAGGCGTCCACCTCCCGGAGAAACCGTCGGGCCCGCCCGTAGTCGGCGGTGACGATGGTCTCGGTGTGGGCGGAGCCGTACCGGACGATGTGGTCGATCGCCTCGTCCATGCCCGCCACCACCTTGACGGAGAGGATGAGATCGAGGTACTCCTCGGCCCAGTCCTCCGCGCGGGCTTCCGCCGCGTCCGGCAGGATCTTCCGGGTCTCCGGACACCCGCGCAGCGCCACCCCGGCTTCGGCGAACCGCTTCCCCATGGAAGGCAGGAAGGTCCCCGCCGCCTCCCGGTGGACCAGCAGGGTCTCCATGGCGTTGCAGACGCCGGGGCGCTGCACCTTGGCGTTGAAGGCGATCTCCTCGGCCATCGGAAGGTCGGCGCCGGCGTCCACGTAGACGTGGCAGACCCCCTTGTAATGTTTGAGCACCGGCATCCGGGCGTTCTCGGCCACGAACCGGATGAGCCCCTCGCCGCCCCGGGGGATGATCAGGTCGATGAGTTCCTCCTGCTTCAGAAGGAGGTTCACCGCCTCCCGGTCCCGGATCCCCACCACCTGGACCGCCTGTTCCGGCAGCCCCGTCTCCCGGAGGGCCTTTCCCACCACCTCCGCCAGGGCCTGGTTGGAGTGGAGGGCCTCGGAGCCGCCCCGGAGGATCACGGCGTTGCCGGCTTTGAAGCAGAGGCCGGCCGCGTCGATGGTCACATTGGGCCTCGATTCGTAGATGATGCCGATGACCCCTAATGGGATCCGCATCCGGCAGACCTCGAGGCCGTTGGGCCGTCGCCAGGACTTGGTGATCGCCCCGACCGGATCCGGAAGGGCGGCCACCTCCCGCAACCCCCCGGCCATGGCGTCGATGGTGGCCTCCTTGACGGTGAGCCGGTCGATCATGGCGGCGGAGAGTCCCATCTCCCTGCCCCGTTCCAGGTCCTTGCGGTTCTCGGACTGGATGTGGGCCGCGTCCGCCTCCAGCCGGTCGGCGATGGCCAGCAGGGCCATGTCTTTCTTCTCGGTGGGGCACCGGGCCATCCGCACGGATGCGGCATGGGCCGCCACGGCCATTTCCTTGATGGTCGATTCTACGGACATTCCCGCCTCCCTTGTTCCTCCGCCGCGCCGGGCATTTCGCCCGTGATGGTCAGATTGTTCCGGTGGATCACCTCGTCGTAGGGCTTGTGCCCCAGCCGTTCCTCGATCTGGCCGGTCCGAAGGCCCATGATCTGTCGGATGTCGGCGGCGCTGTAATTGACCAGGCCGGTCCCCAAAACGTCGTCGTCACCGTTTTTAAACTCCACCGCCGCCCCTTCGCCGAACTCCCCCTCCACGGCCAGTATCCCCGACGGCAGCAGGCTTTTTCCCCGCTCCAGGATGGCCGACACGGCCCCCGGATCGATGCGAAGGGTCCCCCGGGGTCTGGCGCTGAAGCCGATCCAGCATTTTCGGCTGGCCAGCCGCTCCGCCCTGGGGACGAAGAAGGTGCCCAGGGCTTCCCCCTCAAGGAGCCGGGCCAGGATGTCGGGCCGGCCGGCGCCGGCGATGATCATGGGGACCCCGGCGGTGGTCACCTTCCGGGCCGCCTTGATCTTGCTGAGCATGCCGCCGGTGCCCAGGGCGCCGGGGATCTCCCCCGCCGCCCGCTCGATGGCCTTCCGGATCACCGGTACCTCGGAGATCAGCTCCGCGTCCGACCGGCTCCGGGGGTCCTGGGTATAGAGGCCGTCGATGTCGGTGAGGCTGATCAGCAGGTGGGCGTCCAGCAAAAGGGTGATGAGGGCGGCCAGGTTGTCGTTGTCCCCCAGCTTGATCTCCTCCACCGATACGGTGTCGTTCTCATTGATCACGGGGACCACCTTCCAGGAGAGGAGGGTGTAAAGTGTGTTGCGGGCGTTGAGGTACCGCTTCCGGTTGGTGAGGCCGTCGCCGGTGAGAAGCACCTGGGCCACCTTCCGGCCGAACCGGCCGAAGGCCTTTTCGTATTCCAGGATGAGCCCCGCCTGTCCGATGGCGGCCACCGCCTGCCGCTTGGGGATCTCCTCCGGCCGCTTGGAAAAGCCCATCTTCTTGACCCCGGCGGCCATGGCCCCGGAAGAGACCAGGAGCACCTCCAGACCCCGGTCCATCAATTCGCAGATCTGGCCGCCGATGGCGCGCACCGCTTCGAGGTTGAGCCCGTCCGCGGAGGTCAGCACGTTGCTGCCCACCTTGACGACGATCCGGCGGGCGGATTTCAGAAACGGGGCGCGGGAGTGGTTCATGTGAGCTTTTCCAGCCGTTGGAAGATCCCTTCCCTCAGGGGTTCGATCCCCACGCCGCCCGCCGCGGAGATCCGGAAGTGGAAGAGATCCGCCGCCGCCTCGGCGAATCTTTCGGCGTTTGCCGGCGCGCTTTCGATGTCCATCTTGTTGAGTACCACCATCTGGGGTTTGGCGGCAAGATCCCCGCTGTATTGGGCCAGCTCCCGGTTGATCGCCTCCAGTCCGGCCAGGGGCTGATCGGGATCGATTTCGGCGGCGTCGATGAGGTGGAGGATCAGCCGGGTCCGTTCGATGTGGCGGAGGAATTGAATCCCGAGGCCCGCGCCGGCATGGGCCCCCTCGATGAGGCCGGGGATGTCGGCCATGACGAAAGGTTCCCCCCGTTGGGGATGGACGACCCCCAGCTGGGGGGTCAGCGTGGTGAAGGGATAGGCGCCCACCTTGGCGTTGGCGGCGGTCATGGCGCGGATCAGCGTCGACTTCCCGGCGTTGGGAAGCCCCACCAGCCCCACGTCGGCCAGAAGCTTCAGCTCCAGATGGAGTTTCCGGCTCTCTCCGGCCTCCCCCGGCTGGGAGAACCGGGGCGTCCGGTGGGTGGAGGTGGCGAAGTGGCGGTTTCCCTTGCCGCCCCGTCCGCCCCTGGCGGCCACCCAGGCGTCTTCGTCCGTGGTGAAGTCCTTGAGGATCGTTCGGGAGTCGGCGTCACGGACCAGGGTGCCGGCCGGGATCTCGATGACGGTGTCGGCCCCGTTTCGTCCGGTCTTCTGGCTCCCCTGGCCCGGCTTGCCGTTTTCGCCTTTGAAGAGTCGTTTGAAGTGAAAGTCGTAGAGGGTCCGTTTCCGGGTGGTCGATCGGAGGATCACATCGCCGCCCTTGCCTCCGTCCCCCCCGTCGGGACCTCCCCGGGGGACATGCCGTTCCCGCCGGAAACTGAGGCAGCCGTCTCCGCCTTTTCCCGACTGAACGGTGATGGTCGCTTCATCGATGAACTTCACACGGTGTACACGCTCGCTCTCTTGCGGGATTTGCCGACCCGCTCATAGGAGACCACGCCGTCGATCAGGGAGAAGAGGGTGTAATCCTTGCCCACCCCCACGTTCTCCCCGGGATGGATTTTGGTGCCCAGCTGCCGCACCAGGATGTTGCCGGCCTTGACCCGTTCGCCGCCGAACACCTTAACGCCCCGCCGCTGTCCGTTGCTGTCGCGGCCGTTCTTGGAACTGCCGCCCGCCTTTTTGTGCGCCATTACTCCGTCTCCTTCTTCTCCGCCGGTTGAGGTTCATCCGATGGGGATTCATCCGGTCGGGGTTCTTCTGGTCGGGGTTCTTCTGGTCGGGACTCCGCCGCCGGGTCGGTTCCGGGCCCGGCCGCCGCCCCTTCCCCACGATCTTCCGGGGCGGACCTCTCCGGCGCCGTCTCGGCCGCCGCCGGGGACGCCTCGGGAGGGGTTTCCGTCTTTCCGGAGGCGGCCTCTTGAACCGTTGTGTCCGCTTCCTCCTCGGCCCCCGGAGCGCCGATCCGGTCGATCTTGACCGCCGTGTACGGCTGGCGGTGCCCCTGCTTTCTCCGGTACCGTTTCCGGCGCTTGTACTTGAAGACCAGGATCTTCTTGGCCTTGCCCTGCTCCACGATATGGCCTTCCACCGCCATGCCGTCCAGGACCGGCTGGCCCACCTGAACCTCCTGGCCATCCGAGACCATCAGCACTTTGTCGAAGGCGACCGGCGCGCCCACCTCTCCGGGGAGCTTCTCCACCCGGAAGACCTCGCCCTTTCGGACCTTATATTGTTTTCCGCCCGTATCGACCACAGCGTACATGTTGCCGTTCCTCCTTTGCCCGTTCGATCAGATATCAAATTTACAAAAACAACAAATATTAAAAAACCCGGCGTGTTTGTCAAGGAAAAAAGGCGATGGAGACAAAGAGCCCCGTCAATCAAGGTCGGGAATGGAACATGCCAGGGGCGGGGATGGGCAACAGAGGGTTTAGTGTTCGGTCCTCGGTTTCTTTTTGAGCATATCCCCGAAGAGCCGTTCGAACTCCTCCCGTTTTTTTCCGGTGAGCTTCATTTTGAGGGCATTCGCCAGATCTTCC
>CAYSLC010000001.1:14122-32186 GCA_964431545.1 uncultured Desulfobacteraceae bacterium
GTATAAGGCATGACAACCCCCTCTATGTTGTATTTTTGGAACAGGTCGTTGATGATGCTACTGGTTTCGGATATGCGCCACCGATATTGCTCCGCTCCAAAAACCACCGTTTCCGGCCGCGCGCTGAACAGATGCCAGGCGGCGTTTTCCGGCTTTTTGGGGATCCGGCTCAACACGATCAGTCGGATGGTCCGGCTGCCCCAGTTTCGGTCGAAGACTCCTTCCCCGATTTCCTCGAAGGCGCCGTCATCCATGAGCTTCCTGGGGTATCGCGTGCTGACGGCGAACAGCTGGAACGCGTCTTCTGGAATCAGATCGCTGGCGGAAAGGCTGACCTTTTTCCGATAGCTGACATAATGGCCGATCAGTTCATCCAGTGCCCAAGCGTCCATGGACTGTCGCATGGATTTGTAGGTCAGCAGGTTGTGGGGACGCAGGGCTTCCAATCCGTCCGGAAGTCGAGCCGGCTTCGGCCCCTCCTTCATTTCAATGATCAAAACATCCAGTAGCTGCTGCTTGACGCTTAAATCCTGCTCCACCTCAACGTGATAGGCCGACCCCGAGAAGAGATCTTGAAGTGTTAGTCCGAACAACCTGTGCCAGCCGATCTTTCCGGGCAACAGTCCTCTCCGATCCTGGACGATCCAATGTCTTCAGATTACCTGATTTGCAGCTGGGAATCAATCACTGTCCCGATGGTGAAAAAACGGATCGTTTTCCCTATACCCTGGATGCCACCGCCGCCGCGATCCGGGGGAGCACCTCCCCCGCCTTCCCCTGGATCAAGACATCCGCCCGGCGGTCATAAGGAGTCTCCGAGAGGTTGATGATCCCGAGGAAGGCTCCCGCGTCCAGGGCGTAGGCTGGCAGGGATGCGGCCGGTTGCACCAACAGCGTCGATCCCACCACCAAAAAGAGGTCGCTCTCCCGGGCCAGCGCCACCGCCCGTCCCATCTCCTCGGCCGGCATCGCCTGGCCGAAGGAGATGGTGTCCGGCTTCAGGTATCCGCCGCAGTCGCACTCCGGAGCGAGGTCCCCCTCCCGGACCCGGCGGTGGCTCTCCGCCTCCGGATGGATCCGGCCGCAGGACATGCACCGGATCCGGCGGGTGTTGCCGTGGAGTTCGATCACCCGGTCCGCCGGCAGCCCCGACATCTGGTGGAGATTGTCGACGTTCTGGGTGATGACCGCCGTCAGCAGACCCATTTCGTGGAGGCGGAAAAGGGCCAGATGGGCCGGATTGGGCCTGGCTTCCACCAGACCTCGATAGAGTTCGCCCTTCTGACGCCAGTATTCGATCCGCGCCTCCCGGGATTTCATGAACCGGTCGAAGTAGACCGGCTGAAACCGGTCCCAAACGCCCCCCGCCCCCCGGTAGTCGGGGATGCCGCTCTCCGTGGAGATCCCGGCCCCGGTGAAGGCGACGGTGCCGCCGCCTTGCGCGATCCTTTCCGCCAGGATATCGATGGGGTCTTTGTCCATGTCAGCCCTCCCTGCCGAATCCCGGGGGGAAGCGGTACTCGATCCCCCGGCGTTTGAGGATGTCGAAATAGAGCAGAATCCGACTCACATATTCCACCGGTTGCGTCCCCCGGCAGTATCCGTATTTGGCATGTCGATGGTAGGCTTCCTTGGCGAGCAGGGGTAAGGTCGTGGACAGTACGGCCCAGCGGTTGGGATCGAGCCCGCGGTCCCTGGCGATGTTCCGGGCGTCGAAGACGTGCCCCTGGCCGACGTTGTAGGCGGCCAGGGCGATGAAGAGCCGATCTTCGCCTTCGGCCCTGTCGAAAAAGTTGTAGAGCTTTTTCAAATACCGGGTCCCTCCTCGGATGTTCTCCTCTGGATCGAAGAGATCCCGGACCCCCATCTTCCGGGCGGTCCTCCGGGTGAGCTGCATCAATCCATGGGCCCCCGCATGGCTGCGGGCGTCGGGTTCGAAATGGGACTCCTGGTAGATCTGGGCGGCGATCATCCGCCAGTCGAACCCGTGTCGCCCGGCCGCATCCTTGATGATATCCAGGTATTTGGGCAGGCGGGTCTCCAGACGGTCATGGTAGGCCTTGAGGTCGATATAGTCGAAGATCTCCACATCGCTGTAGTACCGCTCGTAGATCTCGCCGAAGGTCCCGTTCTCCTTGATGGTCCGGAAGAATCGATCGATCTGCTTGAGCAGCCGATGGGCGTTGGCGCTGACCGCCCATCCCAGATGTTCCCTTTCGCTGATGGGCGCGGCCATGACCGCCTGGGGGTGGTAGCGCCGGTTGAGCATGGCGATGTTGCTGTCGGCGATGGTGACCTCGATCTCCTTTTCGGCCACCTGGCGGATCAGTTCCTCGGTGGAGATGTTGTCGTGGATCACGGGGGTCACGTCGACGCCGGACGCCCGGAGCCTCGCCAATTGGGCCTCATAGGTGGTCCCCCCGCGGACGTGGACCGATTTGCCGGACAGATCCGCCTCCGATTTGATGTCGAGGTTCTCCCGGTGGACGATGATGTGCTGCTGTATGGCCAAATACCCGTTGCTGAAGGCGACCATGGATTCCCGATCGGGGGTGATGGTGACGCTGGCCGCGATGAGATCCCCCTGCCCCGCCGTGAGATCGGGGATCATCCGGTCCCATTTGCGGCCGATCCGGATCTGGAGATCGACCCCCAAAAACGCGGCGAAGGCCTGGGCCAGCTCGTACTCGAATCCCATCTCCTGGCCCCGGTAATGGTAGTAGCAGTGGGCGTTGTTCCGGGTGATCACCTCGATCCTTCCACTTTGGATGATGCGGTCGTAGGTCCGATCCCGGGGGATCCGTTCCGGGCGTCGGGAGAGGGCGAACAGGAGAAACAGGACGGCCAAAAGGAGATAGCCCGCGACCGCCGTCCTGCCCCGGAACCGCAGTGCCATGGGGAGTTCTAGAACGCCCCCAGCTGGCACGGCTTGATCTTGATCCCTTCGGCTTCGCAGATCCCGCTGATCCGCATCTTGGGGACGTCGAACCGGGCGGCGATCTCCCAGGTTTCGGCGCAGGAGAGGCGTCCGCCGGCCGCCGCGGCCGCCACGGCCTCCTTGAGTTCGGAAGGGGCGTCGCGCACCGGGGTCACCCGCTTTTTCTCCGGTGCATACCCGAACAGGCCCAGCTGGCATTTGACCAGTTTCAAAGCCTGATGATCCGCGGCCGCTCCCACGGTTGCGGGGTCGGCGTCGAGGCGTTTTGCAATGTCGAAGGCCACGGCGCAGGGAAGCTCCGACCCGTTGGCCCGCTGGGCCACCGCCTCTTCCACCCGCGGATCGACGGGCGCCTGGGTGGTCGATGATTTTTTCTTGGTTGGCATGTTCCGGACGCTCCTTATTCCCTCCGGGTGGATGATCGTTTCTCCGGCTTTTATAGCGTACTTCCGGACAAATGACAAACCACGGGTGTAACCCCGGGGGTTCGTCCGGCCCGTCCGGAGTGGGGTTCGGCCCGGTGCGGTTTTGCTTGAATATCCCCGGACCCTCTGTTAGGAAGGTCGGAAGGCGAACCGGGAATTTTTTCCCGAACCATCGAACCCGGAGAACCATGGCCCCCTTTTCCATCACCCGCAGGCCGACGCGCCGGATCCTTGTGGGGGACGTCCCCATCGGGGGGGGCGCCCCCATCGCGGTCCAGTCCATGGCCAACACCGATACCCGAAACGAGGCGGCCACCGTCGCCCAGATCCGCCGGCTCCAGGATGCGGGGTGCGAGGTGGTCCGCGTGGCGGTGCCCGACGAGGATGCCGCGGCCGCCCTGCCGGGGATCAAGCGGCGGATCTCCATCCCCTTGATCGCCGATATCCATTTCGATCATCGCCTGGCCCTGGCCGCGGCCCGGGCGGGTGCCGACGCCCTCCGGATCAATCCGGGCAACATCGGAGGGGAGCGGAAGGTGGCCGAAGTGGTCCGGTGCGCAAACGATCTCGGGCTCTCCATCCGCATCGGGGTCAACGCGGGCTCGGTTGAAAAAGCGCTTTTGAAAAAGTATAATGGACCCAGCGCCGAAGCGATGGTCGAGAGCGCCCTGAGACACATCGACCTGCTGGAGTCGCTCAATTTTTACCGGATCAAACTATCCATCAAAGCGTCGGACGTCCCCCGAACCGTTTCGGCCTACCGGCTGCTCTCCCAGAGGACCGGTTATCCGCTCCATGTGGGCGTGACCGAGGCCGGGGGGCTCTTTGCCGGCATCGTGAAATCGAGCCTGGGGATCGGGATGCTGCTCGCCGAGGGGATCGGAGACACCCTGCGGGTCTCCCTCACCCGGGACCCGGTGGAGGAGGTCCGGGTGGGATATGAGATCCTGCGGTCCCTGGGGCTTCGGCACCGGGGGCCGGAGATCATCTCCTGCCCCACCTGCGGGCGGTGCCGCATCGATCTTTTCTCCGTGGCCGAGGCGGTGGAGCGGGCCCTCCTGACCCGCACCGCGCCCATCAAGCTGGCCATCATGGGGTGCGTGGTCAACGGGCCGGGGGAGGCCCGGGAGGCCGACATCGGCATCGCGGGCGGGGACGGCGTCGGGATCATTTTCAAAAAGGGAAGGGTGTTCAAGAAGGTCCCCCAGGATCGGTTGGTAAAGACCCTGCTCGAAGAGGTGGACAGGATGAGCCTGGAGGAGAACCGTCAGCAATCTAAAGAGGAGTGATATGGGAAAAGAGGCGAAGACGGCGATTACGCCGACGAGGGAGGCCGATTATTCGGAGTGGTACCAGCAGGTGGTCAAGGCGTCGGACCTGGCGGAGCGGTCCCCGGTGCGCGGGTGCATGGTCATCAAGCCCTGGGGGTATGCCCTCTGGGAGAACATCCAGCGGGAACTCGACGACATGTTCAAGGCCACCGGGGTGAAGAACGCCTACTTTCCCCTCTTCATCCCCCTGAGCTTTCTGGAGAGGGAGGCCCAGCACGTGGAGGGGTTCGCCAAGGAGTGCGCGGTGGTCACCCACCACCGCCTGGAGAAGGGGCCGGACGGCGGCCTGGTGCCGGAGGGAAAGCTCACCGAGCCCCTGGTGGTCCGCCCCACCTCCGAGACCATCATCGGCGACGCCTTCGCCAAATGGGTGACCTCCCACCGGGATCTGCCCCTGCTCATCAACCAGTGGGCCAATGTGGTCCGCTGGGAGATGCGGACCCGGATTTTTCTTCGCACCAGCGAGTTCCTCTGGCAGGAGGGCCATACGGCCCACGCCACCGATGCGGAGGCCGTGGAGCGGACGGAGCTGATGCTCGATGTCTACGCCCGCCTCGCCGAGGAGTACCTGGCCATGCCGGTGGTCCAGGGCAGGAAGTCGGCGGCGGAGCGGTTCCCGGGGGCCGTGGACACCCTCTGCATCGAGGCGATGATGCAGGACCGCAAGGCCCTCCAAGCCGGGACCTCCCATTTTCTGGGGCAGAACTTCGCCCGGGCCTCGGGGATCCGGTTCCAATCGGCCCAGGAGACCGAGGAGTACGTCTGGACCACCTCCTGGGGGGCCTCCACCCGGCTCATCGGGGGCGTGATCATGACCCACGGCGATGACGACGGCCTCATTCTGCCGCCCCGGGTCGCCTCGGCCCACGTGGTGCTTCTGCCCATCTTCAAGACCGACGAGGAGCGGGCCGCGGTGAAAGCCTTCACCGACGGCGTGGCTGCGGAGCTGCGCCGGGTGAACTACTTCGGAAGGCCCGTCCGGGTGGAGATCGACGACCGGGACACCGGCGGGGCCAGGGGGTGGGACTGGATCAAGCGTGGCGTTCCCCTTCGGGTGGAGATCGGCCCCCGGGACATCGCCAAGGACGCCGTCTTCGTGGGACGGCGGGACCGGGGCCACCGGGAGAAGACCTCCATGGGCCGGCGGGAGTTCGTGGAGCAGCTCCCCGACCTTCTGGACGAAATCCAGGCCAACCTCTTCGACCGGGCCCATGAATGCCTTCGATCCAACACCGTCTCCATCGATGAGGCCCATGACTTCTACGCCTTCTTCACCCCGCTCAACCCGGAGAAGCCGGAGATACACGGCGGGTTCGCCCATTCCCACTGGTGCGGATCCGGCGACTGCGAGGCCAGGATCAAGGAGGATCTGACCGTGACCATCCGGTGTATTCCCACCGGCGGGGAGACGGAACAGGGACGCTGCATCTGCTGCGGCGGCAAGAGCGATCGGCGGGTGGTCTTTGCCAAGGCCTACTGACGCATGATCCGCATCAACGATATCATCGACCGCATTCTGGAGACCAGTCCGGATGCGGACCTCGATATCGTCGACCGGGCCTACGTCTACTCGGCCCGGGTCCACGACGGCCAGGTGAGGCTCTCCGGGGAACCCTACCTCTCCCATCCGTTGGAGGTGGCGGGGATCCTGGCGGACATGAACCTCGATGCGGTGAGCATCGCCGCGGGGCTTCTCCATGACGTGATCGAGGACACCCACGCCACCGATCAGGAGATCGAGGAGATGTTCGGCCGCGAGGTGCTCCACATCGTCTCCGGCGTCACCAAGCTGAGCAAGCTCTCCTTCGGCAGCGCCCAGGCCCGGCAGGCGGAGAGCATCCGGAAGATGCTGCTGGCCATGGCCGACGACATCCGGGTGATCCTGATCAAGCTGGCGGACCGCCTCCACAACATGCGGACCCTCAAGTACCACAAGAAGGAGGTGAAGAAACAGCAGATCGCCCAGGAGACCCTCGATATCTATGCGCCCATCTCCTCGCGCCTCGGGATCTACTGGATGAAAAAGGAGCTGGAGGATACCTCCTTCATGCATCTTTTCCCCGACGAGTATGAGGAGATCCGACAGCGGGTGAGCAAGGACAAGCTCCAGCGGGAGAACTACATCGAGAGCGTCAAGGCCCGACTCGGCGAGGAGATGGCGGCGGCGGAACTCCCGTGCGAGATCCTGGGCCGGTACAAGCACTTCTTCAGCATCCACCAGAAGATGGTGAGCCAGAACCTCCGGTTCGAAGATGTCTACGACATCATCGCCTTCCGTATCATCACGGATACCAAGAGCCACTGCTACGAGGCCCTGGGGGTCCTCCATGCCCTCTGGAAGCCCATCGACATCAAATTCAAGGACTACATCGGCAGGCCCAAGCCGAACATGTATCAGTCCCTCCATACCACCGTGGTGGGGCCGTCTGGTGAGCGGATCGAGATTCAGATCCGGACCCGGGACATGGACCGGGTGGCCAAATCGGGGATCGCCGCCCACTGGGGGTACAAGGAAGGCAGGAAGCCCGATCCGGGCATGACGGAGCGCTTCGCCTGGCTCCAGAACCTCATCGAGAACCAGGAGAACATCAAGGACCCGGACGAGTTCCTGGAGAACGTCCGGATTGACCTGTTTCCCGACGAGGTCTACGTCTTCACCCCCCAGGGGGAGATCAAGACGTTGCCCAAGGGGGCCACCCCGGTCGACTTCGCCTACCTGATCCACACGGAGGTGGGGAACCAGTGTACCGGCGCCAAGGTCAACGGCCGGATGGTGCCGCTGAAGTACGAGCTGCAGACCGGAGACGTGGTGCAGATCGTCACCCACAAGGGCCATCAGCCGAGCAAGGACTGGCTCAGCTTCGTCAGGACGGTCAAGGCCCGGTCCCGCATCCGCCAGTGGATCAAGACCCAGGAGAAGAACCGCTCCATCTCCCTGGGGCGGGAGATGTGCGAAAAGGCCTTTCGGAAGAACCGGCTCAATTTCAACGCCCTGCTCCGCTCCGAGGAGATGGCCCAGGTGGTGGAGCAGATGGGGTTCAAGACGGTGGACGACCTCGTCGCCAGCGTGGGGTATGGGAAGGTGACGCCCCTACAGGTGGTCCGCAGATTCCGCCCCAAGGAGGAGTCGGAGGAGGAGCCTC
The DNA here is from genome assembly GCA_964431545.1 of uncultured Desulfobacteraceae bacterium. Classification (GTDB taxonomy): domain Bacteria; phylum Desulfobacterota; class Desulfobacteria; order Desulfobacterales; family JAABSP01; genus CAYSLC01. Next base: position 21,960 of record CAYSLC010000001.1, read on the forward strand.
GGCAGCAGCCGGATACGTTTCTCAACAAGGTCATGGATCGGGTCCGGAAACGGAAGCCCGGAGACGGGGTGAGCGTCAAGGGGATCGACGATATCCTGATCCGCTTCGGGAAATGTTGCCAGCCGGTCCCCGGAGACCCAATCATCGGCTACATCACCCGGGGCCACGGGGTCACCGTCCACCGCGCCGGATGCGTCAACGCCCTCAAGATGAATCCGGAGCGGCGGATCGAGGTGGAATGGAACTACGAGACGGCCGAGACCTTCCCGGTGAAGATCTTCATCCGCTCCCATGACCGGGTGGGCCTGCTGGCCGATCTGGCGGCGAACATCAGTAAGGAGGGGGCCAACATTCTGACCGCCAACAGCGAAACCCGGGAGAACAAGACGGTGGACAGCGTCTTCACCCTGGCGGTCAAGGACACCGATCACCTCAACCGGGTCGTGGCGTCCATCCGAAGGGTCAAGATGATCACCGATGTCAAACGGATGAAAATCTAGGGGGATTTGACGACACGTCCCGACTTGATGCAGGTGGTGCAGACCATCATCCGCTTGACCTGCCCCTGGCGGAGGGCTCGGACCCGCTGCAGGTTCGGGTTGAACCGGCGCTTGGTGATGTTGTGGGCGTGGCTTATATTGTTTCCGACCCGGGGCCTTTTTCCGCAGAGTTCACACATCTTCGCCATTGTCATATCTCCTTGATCGGTGGATCGTTCTTTTCCGAAACAAAACAATCGATAAATCTAACACGCTATTCCGAGGAAGTAAAGAAAATTGTGGCGCGATCGGCCCGGACGTCTTCCGGACGGGTCTCAAGGGGAACCGGATGCGGGCCGCCGGGTCGGCGGTTCAATTTTTGGCTTCCTGTTCCTTCAGCAGAGCCTGGCTGCGGGAGATGTAGCGGCGGGCTTTCCGATGGAGTCCGCCCACGTCGGGGTAGTTGGTCAGAACCGATTCGAACCGGGTCAAGGCCGGCTGGTAGTGCTCGTTCTTGAAGTAGAACATCCCCACGTAGAATTCGTGACCCGCCAGACTCTGGTAGCAGGCCTCGATCAGGGGATCGGCCTTGCGGGCGTAGAGATTGTCGGGAAACTCCCGCCGGAGGCGCTGGAAGGTCTCCAGGGCCTTCCGGGCGGCGGACTGATCCCGGTCGATGGTGTCGATCTGTTCGAAATAACATCGGCCGATCTGGAAGATGACGTAGGGGATCGCCTCGTTTTTGGGATGGAGGTTTTCGAACTCCTCATAGGTGAGGACCGCCTCATCGTACTCCTCGAGCCGGTAGTAGGCGTCCGCCGTCTTCAGCTCGGCCAGGCCGGCGAATTTGCTGAAGGGGTACCAGTCCCTCAGGCGGGTGAAGGCCTCGATGGCCTTTCTGTACTTGCCCCGTTCAAAGGCGGACATGCCCTCGGTGACAAGCTCTCCGGCCGATTGCTCCTTTTGGGTCTCGAACCAGGCGCAGCCGGAGGCGACGAAAAGGGCCAGCAGACTAAGGATGATTTGTTTTTTCATGGTTGAATGGGGGGGTAGGGTGTCGGGAGGAGCCGCCGGGGCGGTCATGGGTTCGGCGGCGATTCCCACATGGAACCACCGCCGGACTCGGTTGCCGCGGTAAGGATCAGCATCTCGGATATCCCTAAAGCATCTTGTTGAGCGTATCCTCCAGTTTGGATTTGGCCACCATCCCGGTGATCTGCTCCTGGACGCTGCCGTCCTTGAAGAAGATCAGTGTGGGGATGGCCTTGATGCCGTATTTTCCAGGGGTCACGGGATTGTCGTCCACGTTGCACTTGGTGAACTTGATCCGATCTCCGAAGGAGCCCGCAAGCTCTTCCACCACGGGTCCGATGGCCTTGCAGGGGCCGCACCAGGGGGCCCAGAAGTCCACCATCACCGGCTTGTCGGCCTGCAGGACCTCCTCCTCGAATGTATTGTCTCCGATTTCCATTACGCCTTCCGCCATGCTTCCGCCACCTTTCTGTTTAACGTGTGAAATGATCCGTTCATCGGGTCGATATAAAAAAAGTATAGGGAAACGGGGGCCCGCTGTCAAGCCGGGCATCCCCGTTTCCCTTTCAGTGTGAAACGCCGTGGATCAATCGATCCCTAATAGATGGGATGGAGTTCCACTCGGCGGTTCTTGGCCCGACCCTCGGGGGTGGTGTTGGGAGCCACCGGCCGCGAGAACCAGTACCCTTCGGTGGTGAGCCGATTCCGGTCGACACCGTTTCGGATCAGATAGTTGGCCACGGACTTGGCACGCCGACGGGACAACGGCAGGTTGTAATTCTTGGAGCCGATGTTGTCGGTGTGGCCCTGGATCTCGACCCGGAGGCCCGGATTCTGTTTCAGCACCCGGATGACCTGGTCCAGATCGGAGTAGTACTGGGGTTTGATGTTGGACTTGTCATAGTCGAACAGTAGGTTGCCGACGACCCAGCAGCCCACCTGGTTGACCACGGCGCCCTTTGGCGTGCCGGGGCACTCGTCCATGTCGTCATAGACGCCGTCCCCGTCGGAATCCATCCTCGTGGCGGGCGCTTCGCCCTCCTCCAGCGGACAGCCCTGGGCGTCGACCTGGACCCCCCTGGGGGTGTTCGGGCACTGATCCATGTAGTCCGGGACCCCGTCGCCGTCGCTGTCCAGCGGGCAGCCCATGGCGTCGACCTTGACGCCCCTGGGGGTGTTCGGGCAGCGGTCGCGGTCATCGGGCACGCCGTCGCCGTCGCTGTCGCCGGGTTTGGCCTCGGCCATCTCCATCTTCTTCTCACAGAAGTCGTAGGCGTTCAGAATCCCGTTGAAGGTCTCCGGGCTGTAGGCGGTCGCCTTCTTGTCGAAGACGATGTTGCCGTCTTTGACGCTCGCATAGGTGCCGGGGACGTTGCCCGATCGCACCGCCTCGGGGGTGAGGCAGAGGCCGTAGGCGGTCAGGATCTTGTGCATGATGTCCGGCCCGTACGCCGTGGCATCGTCGCCGAAAGCAATGGCCCCGTCCTTGACCTTGGCATAGCCTACCGGGCCTTCCAGGGCGTTGGCCGCTTCGACGCTGAGGGTGGCGCCGTATGCGTTGAGCAGATTGTTCAAGGATTCCGGGCTGTAGGCCGCGGCATCGTCGCCGAAGACGACCGTGCCGTCCTTGACCGTGGCGTATCCGACCGGGTCGGACAGGGCCCGCGCAGCCTCCGGGGTCAGTTCCACCGCGAGCGCGGGCAGACTGACCACCAGACAGAATGCGACCAGAAGGGCAGTTAAAACCGTCACTTTTTTCATCTTCATCTCTCCTCTCCTTTTAGATATTGAATGATCAGCCTGTAATGCAGATAAACAGCGATCTCCCTACGCCATCGCCACACCCCCCTTCCATTCCATTTTTTAAGATTTTCTTTAAAATTCTGTTTATTATTTCAATTTTGATCCCGTCCGGTCTAATCCTGTTCTCTGTACCATGTCTTCAAAAAAACCGCAATATTATAAAAAGTTCAAAATTTCAACCAGAATGTCGGTCCGCCCCCCTTGATTTGTCCCTTTTTTTCACTTTCCCCCCTCCGGAAAAGAGCGCCGGCGGGCGGCGGTCAATTGTCCAGGAACCGGTCCAGGAGCTTCCCCTTCTCCTTGAGCAGCTCTCCCATTCCTTTCTTGGCGCCTTTGATGAGATCCGGGACCTTTTCGGCCTGCCGGATCAGGGCCGCGGGATCGGTCCGGATCTTGGGGTCGTCGAAGGTGCCGCCGATGGTGAACGGGACCATGAAGGGCTCGCCGCCTCCGGACAGGGCCTCGTTGAGCTTCGATTCCACCCGGAGGTCCAGCGTCTCGGAGGGAAGATCCGCCGTTCCTCCGGCGTCCACGCCGAGGACGGGAGAGGTGAGGTCCCCACGGGTGAGGGCCACCAGGCCGTCCTTCACGGTCCACGCCAGTCGGAGTTCGGCAAATGGGGTCCTGCCCGTTTGCCATTCCGCCTTGGACGCGCCGAGGAGGTTTTTCACATCCCGGATCATGGCGCCGAGGTCGACGCCCACGATGGCCCCGTCCTCCACCGTGATCCGCCCGTCGCCGTTTAGCGTCTCCCGGATCCGTCGGGCCCGGTCCCCCCGGCATTTCCCGTTGATCTCTCCCCGGGTGATCCCCTCGATGAACTCCTTGCCCCAGAGGTCGGCGGCCAGGGCTCCGGACTTGATCCCTTCCAGTCCGAGGGTGAACCGGCTCTCGGGTTCCGGCTCCCGGACGTCGGCCGATCCGGTCATCGTCGCCCGGCCCGAATAGAGGTCCACCTCCACGGGATCGGCACGGAACCGGCCGTCTTCCCCCGAGACCTTGGCGGCGATGCGATCCATCCGGACCCCGGCGGCTTTGAGGGCGGTGATCTCCGCCTCGCCGGAGAGGATCAGCCGGCGCAGCGGCGCATAGTCGACAGGGGCGGCTTCCGACCCTTCCTCCGGCGGTGGGCCGGAGGCTTCGGCCGCGGCCGGCGACAGGTACCGGTCGAGATCGAGCCGCTCCACGCGAAGGTCGAACCGGATCTCCGGATGGGCGGGATTTCGGACCTCCACCGAGTACCGGGCGCGGGTGTCATCGATCTCGGCGGTCCCCTCCGAGATCTTCAAACCGGACGGATCCGCCGCCAACCGGCAGGCGAGGGAGACGCTGCCCAGAGCCTCCGGATCGGCCGTCTCCAGGGAAAAAGGGGACCGGGCGATCGCCTCCCGCAGGGAGAACGGGGGGATCTCCACCGAGACCGACACGCCGGGGGAGGCCTCCAGGCGGCCGTCCAGCCGAACTTCCGCGGTCTCCAGGGCCCGGACCACGAGGTTTACGGGGATCGGCTCCCGGCCCGGCGGGCTTCCCACGGGGCCGACGGCTCCGGTGATCGATACCGGCATCCCGTCCGACGCGGCCGAGGCGGAGACCCGGATCTTCCGGTCCAGGGAGATGTCGGAAAGCCGGACCTCGATCCCCTGGATGCGCCCGCGGGTCTCCGACCGGTGATCGATCCACTGGATCGAGCCGTCCTCCACGGAGAACTCGGCCACCTGGAGGGAGGGAACGGCGGGACCGCCGGAAGGTTCCTCCGGCGGGGTCTTGGTCGGGCGGGATGCCGGCCCTTCCCTCGGCCCGAGACCTTCCCAGTTGGCCGTTCCGTCCTTCTTGCGCTCCAGGGACAGGCGGGGGGAGGCCAGGCGGATCCGCCGGATTTGGATCTCGCCGGAGAGCAGGGGCAGAAGGGCCACGTCGGCCGCAAAGGCGCCCACGGTCAGAAAGGCGTCCGTCTCGAAGCCGTCCGGGTTTCGGATCGTGAGGCCGCCCACCTGGAGCTGGGCGCGGGGGAGCAGGGAGAGGGAGATCTCCCCCCCGAGGTCCACCGGTCTGCCGGCGGAGCGGGTGAGCCGGGTTTCGATCTGGGGCCTGAAATCCTCGAGGTCGAAAAAGAGGGGGATCAGAACCGCCGCGCAGAGCAGGAGGGCGACCAGTGCCGCGGCGGCCATCAGGGTCCATTTCAAGGCGCGTTTCATGCTTCACCCATCGAGCATCTGGAACGTAAGCGGAGGTTGGAACGGGCATCCCGGGCGGGGCGCTTCCGCCGCCCCCGAAGATGCCCGTCTGGTGTCGGTGTGTCGGGAAACCGCCTGACCTCAGCGGATCGGATCGAACTCCACCCGGCGGTTCAGGCTCCGGCCCTCCTCGGTCTGGTTCGACGCGGTGGGCTGGTGGAATCCGAACCCTTCCACGGCGATCCGTTCGGTCTCGATGCCCCGCTTCATCATGTAATCGGAGACCGAGATGGCCCGATTGTAGGACAGCTTCATGTTGTACTTCTCCGATGCGATGGTGCAGGTGTGCCCCTGGACCCGGATCTTCAGGCCGGGGTTGAGCTTCATCACCCGGATCACCTCGTCGATCACCGGATAGTACCGCGGGCGGATGTCATAGCGGTCGAGGATGAACTGGACCCGTCCGATATCCCAGCAGCCCCGGGCGTCGACCCTGGCCCCCTTGGGCGTCCCCGGACACATATCCTGTCCGTCGCAGACGCCGTCCCCGTCCGCATCCGGACAGCGGCCGCGATCCACCCGGGTGTCCACCTCCCACGGCCCGGGCTGAAACCTCCGCCGGCGGTTGAAGATGTCGTCCACCCACTGGTCCATGTTCCGGTCGGGAACCAGGTCGTCCGCGGTCACCATATACCCGCAGCCGCCGATGTCGGCGATCTTCTTCAAAAGATTTCGTCCAAAGGGCAGATCCCCGACCAGGGCCGTATAGATGCAGAGCCGATCGCCGTATCGGTTCTTCATCCGCCGGGCCGATTCGGTGGGGTCTCCCCGGTAGATCTTGCCGTCGCTCACGATCACCAGGGCCATGTTCCCGGTGACGGTGGACAGGTCATCGCTGGCCGCGTCGATGGCCAGGGCCAGGGGGCTTTTTCCGCCGGCCCAGCGGACCTTTTCGATGGCCGCGGCATAGGCCGGGCGGGAGTAGGGGCCGACGTCATAGAGGAGGGCGGTCGGCTCCGAGAAGGCCCCCGCTTCGAAGCCGTATCGTCTCAGGGCTCCGGTCAGGGGGCGGTTCGGCACCCGCTGATTGAAGCGCCGAACGATGTCCTTGGCGATCTTCAGCTTGATCTGACCATCGTAGGGAAGGAATTTGGAGCCGGAGGCATCGAGGATGACAAGGAAATTGTCCACAATTTCCATGTACTCATCCAGACCGGCCGGTTCCATCTCCCCCCCGAGACTCGATCCGGAAGCCGCGCCGGAGGCGGGAGGGCGGAAATCGTCGCCGGAACGGGCGACATCGGCATCGTAGCTCTCCAGATTTTCCGGACTGAAGCCCTGCTCCGATTGTTTCGATCCGCAACTCGCGAGCAGAGCGACGCTCAACACCAAAATCAACAGCCTCAACACCTTCCTTGCCATCCTGCCACCTCCTGTTTGGTCAATGCGTCGTTGGGATTCTCCGGCTTCGTCTATTTCAGTGAAAAAATATCATATGATAAGCGATCGGAAACTTCAACCGTTGACTTTGCGGGAAAACGGCAATTGATCGAAATTCGAGGCGTCTTGGGATTTACTTACTTCGATATGGCTCGACATGCAAGCACAATATGGTATCGGACCGCTTGCCGGGGGATGGCGGGGAGGGGATCAGAGGAGATTCCGGTTGAGACGCGAGCAGAGGTCCGCGGGGGGCTCCCAGGGGACCCCGCCCAGGGAGTTGACCGGAACGGCCCCCATCAAGGCGTTGGTGAGGAGCAGGCCGTCTTTTGGGCTCGGATCCCCGGGGAAAACCCGGCGACGCTCCACCCTGTACCCCCATCGGGAGAGGAGACCGAGGGCGGTCTTCTCCATCACCCCCGGCAGCACGTGGGGGGACCGGGGTCGGATCACCGCCCCTCCCCTGATCCAGAGGAGATTGGCGGTGTTGGTCTCCGAGAGGGATCCGTCGGGGTTGAGGATCAAGGCTTCGTCGGCGCCGTTTTCCGAGGCCCATCGGCCGGCCAGCAGGTAAAAGAGGTAGTTGAGGGTCTTGTGGTCCGCCAGGGGGGACTGCCGGGGATGGGGGTAGACGGCGAGGTCGATGCCGTCCTTTTTCAGGGTCGCGAGCCGGTGGAGGTAGGGCCGTGCGGTCACCAGGATGTGGTCGTCCAGGGGGGGCGCGCTCCGCTCCCCCTTTGCGGCCGTGATCTTGAGGGCGGCCGTGCCGTCGGTCAGCGAGTTTCTCCGGAGCACCTCCCCGATGATGTCGGTCCAGGTGAGATCGGGCGGCTCCCGGCGGAACAGGGCCCGCCACGCGGCGTGGAACCGGTCCAGGTGGTCGTCCAGAAGCCGGGGGGCCCCGTCCACCACCCGGATCGTCTCGAAGAAGCCGAACCCGTAGGCAAAGCCCGGGCAGGCCGCCGGGACCGTTGCCGCCGAGGTCTCCATGAAGGTCCCGTCCAGCCAGACCACCTCCCCGGCGGAGGGATCGGCCGCTCCGCCGCCGAAGACCTCCATGAGGCTGCGTCCCTTGTGGAGGGTCTCCGCGTACTCGTCCCCAGGATCTGAATCATAGACGATCCCCCCGCCCACGGAGAAGAGGATCCGGTCGTTGATCACCGTCGCCGTGCGGATGGCGATGGACAGATCGAGGGTGTCATGGAAGCTCAGGTATCCGATGGATCCGGTGTAGATGTGGCGGCGGTTGGGCTCCAGCTCGTCGATGATCTCCATGGCCCGGATCTTGGGGCATCCGGTGATGGAGCCCCCTGGAAAGGTGGCCCGGACGAGGTCGACGGCGTCCCGGTCGGCCGCCAGCTCCCCCTCCACGATGGAGACCAGGTGCCAGACATTCCGGTATGCCTCCAGCCGCTTGTGATCGGTCACCCGGACCGATCCCGCGCGGCACACCTTGCCGATGTCGTTTCGGAGCAGATCGACGATCATGGAGAGTTCCGCGTCGTCCTTGCGGCTCTCCGCAAGATCCCGGCGCAGCCGTTGATCCTCTTCTGGGGCCTCGCCCCGGGGCCGTGTCCCCTTGATGGGTCGGGTCTCCACCCGGCCCGACGCCATCCGAATGAACCGTTCCGGGGAGGTGGAGATGATCCGGTGGTCTCCGGCCTGAATATAGGCGAAGAAAGGGGCCGGGTTGAGGCTGAAAAGATCCCTGAAGAGGGAGAAGGGATCCCCGGTGAAGTCCATCCCGAACCGCTGGGAGAGATTGACCTGGTAGACGTCCCCGGCGGCGATGTAGTCCCGGACCGTCCCGACGGCGGCCAGGTAGCGCTTTCGGGTGAAATTGGAGGAGAACCCGCCCTGTCCGCCGCCATACGGCGCCGGGGGCGGCGGCGGGTCCTCCAGGCGGTCGAATACGGTTTGGAGCACCCGGTCCGGAGGCGCGGCCCCTGGTCCGGTGAATTCGGGGACGCACACCCAGGTCTCTTTTGCGATCCTGTCCCGGACCACCACCGCGGAGGGGAGGAAGAGACAAAGGCGGGGGAGGCCCTGATCGTCCACCGAGGTCCGCGGCAGGTCCTCCACGGCGTCCTTCAGGTCGTAGGAGAGATACCCCATGAGCCCGGCGGCCAGGGGGCCGGGAACCTGTCGGCCCGAAAGGGCGAACCGCTGGAGGATCTCCCGGATCAGGTCCCAGGGGGAGCGGTCCAACGGAAACGGTTGATCGCCGATGGTCACGGTCATCCCCTGGTGGCGGCCGGTGATCTCCAGGGCCGGGAGGACGCCGAGGATGTGGTGCCGGGCGCAGTCAAGATCCCCGCCGCTCATGAGCAGGACCGTCCCCCGGTCGGCGGCGAACCGGGCGGCCAGATCGAGAAAGGGTTCTTGGGCGTGCGGAGAGGGAAGGGGACGAACATGGACCCGGTGGAGGGCCCCGAGAAGCCGTTCAATCCGTTCCATTTTTCATCCTTCCGGCCAGCGGCCCCAGGGAGAGGAAGTTTTCGACCAGGGTGAAGCCGTGGTCGGTCATGAAGCTCTCCGGATGGAACTGGACGCCGTGGAGGGGGAATCCGGGATGGGACAGTCCCATGATGACCCCGCCATCGGGTCCATCGCAGGTTCGGGCGGTGATCGACAGCGCATACCGGTCCGGGGGCGGAGCCACCGCGAGGGAGTGGTACCGGGCCGCGGAGAAGGGGGAGTCGATCCCGGCGAAGATCCCCTCCCGGCAGTGGTCGATCCGGCTGGTCTTGCCGTGCATGGGGACCGGGGCCCGGACGGTCCGTCCGCCGAAGACCTCGTTGATGCACTGCATCCCCAGACAGACCCCGAGGAGGGGGACGTTCCGGTGGAACGCCCGGATCAGGGGAATGGAGATTCCCGCGTGGGCGGGATCCTTGGGGCCCGGGCTGACCAGCAGGTAGTCGGGGGACCAGGCCGCGACCTTTTCCAACGTGATGCGGTCGCTCCGGTGGACGGCGATCGTAAGGGGGTAGACCATGAACATCTGGACCAGGTTGTAGGTGAAAGAGTCGTAGTTGTCGATGACCAGCAGCCGCGCCAATTGAAGGCCCTCCAAAATATAAAAGGCGCCGACCCTTGAGTCTGGGTGGCGCCTTGCCTAGTGCATAACTCAATGCCCGGCGGTCTTCGGCTCCGCCGGAATCCGTATGGAAGCCGGAGATTAGATACTGAAGTCGGGCTTCCCGGTCAAGGGAAATTTGATGGAAATCCTTCCTTCCCGCGGGTCCGGCGACCACGTCTCCACCGGCCGGAGATCATCCGGTCGCCCCCGGGCCGCC
>CAYSLC010000001.1:32286-123481 GCA_964431545.1 uncultured Desulfobacteraceae bacterium
CGCCCCCGGGCCGCCTCCGGATCTCCCGCATCACCCCCGCCGCCAGGCGAGGAACCGTTCCACCCACGACAGGACCTTTTCCGGCGCGTGGGCCTTCTTCCAGACGCCGGCGGCGGCCTTGTTCGCCTCGGCCAGGGTCGGGTAGACGTGGATGGTGGAGAGGATCTTGTTGAGGCCGATCCCGTGCTTCATGGCGGTGACGTATTCGGCGATGATATCTCCGGCATGGGGCCCCACGATGGCGACCCCCAGGATCTTGTCGCCCCCCGGTTTGGTGAGCACCTTGACCACCCCCCGATCCTCGGATTCGGCGATGGCCCGGTCCAGGTCCGCCAGGTCGTAGGTCGTCACCTCGTGGTCGACGCCCCGCTCTTTTGCCTCGGTCTCGTTGAGCCCCACCCGGGCCACCTCCGGATCGGTGAAGGTGGTCCAGGGGACCACCCGGTAATCGACCCGGAAGGACTTGATGCCCCCGAACAGGGCGTTGACCGTGGCGAACCAGGCCTGGTGGGAGGCGGTGTGGGTGAACTGGTACGGGCCGGCCACGTCGCCGGCGCAGAAGATGGTGGGGACGTGGGTCTGGAGGCGTTCGTTGTGCTCCAGGGTCCCCTGTGGGGAGATCCGGACCCCAAGCGCCTCCAGGCCGAACCCCCGGCTGTTGGGGGACCGCCCCACGGCCACCAGGATCTGGTCGAAGGGGACCCGGACCTTCGTCCCTTCCCGGTCGCAGACCAATACGTTCCGACCCTCCTCCACGACCACCTCCCTGGCCCGGTGTCCGGTGAGGATCCGGACCCCCTCCGCCGCGAAGGTACGCTCGATCATCTCGGAGATCTCCGGATCCTCCCGCCCCAGGATCCGGGGGGCCATCTCCACCTGGGTCACCCGGGCCCCGAACCGGGCGAAGGCCTGGGTCATCTCGCAGCCGATGGGGCCGCCCCCCAGGACCACCAGCCGTCCGGGGAGTTTCCGGAGGTTCCAGACGGTGTCGGAGGTGAGATACCCGGCCTCCGCGAGCCCGGGGATGGGCGGCACAAAGGGGCGCGCGCCGGTGGCCACCACGATCTTCCGTGTGGAAAGGGTGCGGCCGTCCACCGCCACGGTGTATGGAGAGGTGATGCGGGCCCTTCCCCGGATGCATTCGACCCCCAGGGAGGTGTACCGCTCCACCGAGTCATGGGGCGCCACTTTTTTGATGACCCGGTGGACCCGGTCCATGACCTGGGCGAAATCGAAGGAGACCTCGGGTTTATGAAGACCGAACTCCTCGGCCCGGGCCATGTGGGAGACCATTTTGGCGGACCGGAGCAGGGCCTTGCTGGGCACGCACCCCGTGTTGAGGCAGTCGCCCCCCATCTTCTCCGCCTCCACCAGGGCCACCTTCGCCTTGACCGCCGAGGCGATGTAGGCCGAGACCAGCCCGGCGGAGCCGGCGCCGATCACCACCAGGTTGTAGTCGAACCGCTTCGGCTTCCGGTATCCGGACAACACCTTCCGGTCCCTGAGGAACCGGACGAACCCCTTGGCGATGAGGGGGAAGATCCCCAGAAGGGCGAAGGAGAGGAGCAGCCCCGGCGAGAGGATCCCGCCCGCCGACTCGATCTGTCCCAACTGGGTGCCGGCATTGATGTAAACGAACGTCCCGGGGAGCATGCCCACCTGACTGACGAGATAGAAGACGGCGGTCCGGATGGGGGTGAGGGCCATGGCCAGGTTGATGACGAAGAAGGGGAAGACGGGGACCAGTCGGAGGGTGAACAGGTAGAAGGCCCCGTCCCGGGCCACCCCGCGGTTGATGGTCTTGAGCCGGTCTCCGAACCGGTTCTGGACATAGTCCCGCAGCAGAAACCGGGCCGCCAGGAAGGCGAGGGTGGCGCCGATGGAGCTGGCGAAGGAGACCACCAGGACCCCGAGCCAGAGGCCGAACATCGCGCCTCCCACCAGGCTCATGGCGGCGGCTCCCGGCAGGGAGAGGGCGGTGACGGCCACGTAGACGGCGAAGTAGAGCCCCACCGTGGTCCATCGGTTTTCGGCGTAGAAGGCTTCGAAGGCTTGCTGCTGGGACTTGAAAAAAGAGAGGGTCAGGTACCGGTCGAGGTCGAGGAAAAAAAAGAGGGTCGCCAGGAGGGCGATGGCCGCCACCAGAAGAATTCGGGACTGGGTCTTGTTCATGCCGCGTCACCTGTCTTTGGGAATTGGGAAGCGCCTTCGTCGGAACGGAGATCCCTCGGTCCGGGATCTCCGTTCCGTCCCCTGTTTCGAAGGGCCCCCTCGGCTCGCCGCCGGGTCGGGGTGGGGTCAGGACATCATTTTCCGGAGGACGTAGGGGAGGATCCCCCCGTTCTGGTAGTAGGCCACGTCGATCTCGGTGTTGAGGCGGGCGACGACCTCGAAGGAGACCGTCTCCCCGTCGCTCTTTTCGGCCGTCACCGGAAGGGCCTTTCGGGGGGTGATCCCGTCGATGCCCGAGATGGTGTAGGTTTCGGAGCCGTCCAGCCCCAGGCTCTTCCACCCCTCGCCCTCCTTGAAGGTGAGGGGCAGCACCCCCATGCCCACCAGGTTGCTCCGGTGGATCCGTTCGTAGGATTCGGCGATCACCGCCCGAACGCCCAAAAGATTCGTCCCCTTGGCGGCCCAGTCCCGGGAGGAACCGGTGCCGTACTCCTTGCCCCCCAGCACGATCAGGGGGACCCCCTCGGACAGGTAGGCCATGGCCGCTTCGTAGATGTACATCTCCTCGCCCTCGGGGAACTTCATGGTGCGGCTCCCCTCCCGGTTCTCCACCAGCTTGTTCTTGATCCGGATGTTGCCGAAGGTCCCCCGCATCATCACCTCGTGGTTCCCCCGGCGGGAGCCGTAGGAGTTGAAGTCCTTCTTCCCGACCCCCTTGTCGACGAGGTACCGCCCCGCCGGGTATTCCTCGGGGATCGCCCCGGCCGGAGAGATGTGGTCGGTGGTGACCGAGTCGCCCAGCATGGCCAGGACCCGGGCCCCCTCGATGTTATCGGGCTTTTTCAGGTCGAGGTCGAAGCCCTCGAAGTAGGGTGGATTCTTGATGTAGGTGGAGCCGTCGTCCCACTCGTAGGTGGTGCTCTCGGCCACGTCGAGGGAGCGCCAGAACTCGTCGCCGTCGAAGATCCGGCCGTACTCGGTCTCGAAGAGGCCGCCAGCCACGTGGGCCTCGATCAAGGATTGAATCTCCTCGTCGCCGGGCCACAGGTCCCGGAGATAGACCGGCTCCCCGTTGGGGGAGAGGGAGACCGGATCCCGGGTCAGATCGAGGTCGATCCGGCCGGCCAGGGCGAAGGCGACCACCAGCATGGGCGAGGCGAGGAAGTTGGCCTGGACCCGCTGGTGGATCCGGGCCTCGAAGTTCCGGTTCCCGGAGAGGACCGCCGCCACGGAGAGGTCCTTCTCTTCGATGACCCGCTCGATCTCCGGGTGGAGGGGGCCGCTGTTGCCGATGCAGGTGGTGCAGCCGAATCCGGCCGGATGGAACCCCAGGGCCTCCAGATAGGGGAAGAGGCCGGCCGCCTCCAGATAATCGTTGACCACCTTGGAGCCGGGGGCCAGGGAGGTCTTGACGAAGGGCGGCACCTGGAGACCCTTTTTGACGGCGTTTCTGGCCAGCAGGCCCGCCCCCAGCAGCACAAAGGGGTTGGAGGTGTTGGTGCAGGAGGTGATGGCGGCGATCACCACCGTCCCGTCCCCGATCTTCACCTCCCGGCCGTGGAGATCGACATCATAGGTGTTCCGTTCGCTGGGGGTGCAGCCGTCGGACCGGGAGGTGACCGTCCCCGACTCATCGTGGAACTTGGACATGTGGTCCGTGTCGGTGTCCCGTTTATACCGGCAGCCGAGGATCTCGTGGAAACTCTTCTTGAGATCCGGCAGGTCGATCCGGTCCTGGGGCCGGGCCGGGCCGGCCAGGCCGGGGCCGACGGTGGAAAGATCGAGTTCCAGGACATCGGTGTATTCGGGGTCCCGATCCCCGGTGTAGAAGAGGCCCAGGGCCTCGGCGCAGGCTTCGGCCACCGCCGCCCGTTCCCGCCGGTCCGTCATCTTCAGGTAGTCGATGGTCTTTTCATCCACCGGAAAAAATCCCATGGTGGCTCCGTACTCGGGGCTCATGTTGGCGATGGTGGCCCGGTCGGGGACCGTCAGCCCCTTCATCCCTTCGCCGAAGAACTCCACGAACTTCTCCACCACGTTGTATTCCCGGAGCATCTGGGTCACCCGGAGAACCAGGTCCGTGGCGGTCACGCCGGGCTTGAGCCGTCCGGTCATCCGGAATCCGATCACCTCGGGGATGGTCATGAAGTAGGGCTGACCGAGCATCACCGCCTCGGCCTCGATCCCCCCCACCCCCCAGCCCATGACGCCGATGCCGTTGATCATGGTGGTGTGGGAGTCCATGCCCAGCAGGGTGTCCGGATAGGCGACCCGGCCGGCCCCGTTCTCCCCGGTGATGATCACCCGTCCCAGGTGCTCCAGGTTCACCTGGTGGCAGATGCCCGAGTTGGGGGGGACGACCTTGAAGTTGTCGAAGCTCTTCTGCGCCCATTTGAGCAGGGCGTACCGCTCGCCGTTCCGTTCGTACTCCTTGGCCACGTTCTGTTTGAGGGCCGATTCGGTGCCGAAATAGTCGACCTGGATGGAATGGTCGACGATCAGCTCCGAGGGGATCAGGGGATTGATCCGGGCCGGGTCCCCGCCGAGGCTTTTCACCGCGTCCCTCATGGCCGCCAGGTCCACCACGGCGGGGACCCCGGTGAAGTCCTGCATCAGGACACGGGCCGGATGGTAGGGGATCTCCACCGGCTCGTCGTACCGCTTGCGCCAGCCGGCGATGTTCTTGAGATTGGCCTCGGTGACCACCTCGCCGTCCAGCTTCCGGAGCAGGTTCTCCACCAGGATTTTGATGGAGAAGGGGAGGCCGTCGATCTCGGCCACCCCGTCCCGCTGGAGCTTGCCGATGTCGTACAGCCGATACGCCCGTCCGTCAATGTCGATCGATTTTGCAAAGGCTTGCCGGTCCATTCCTCGACCCTCCTTGGGTAATACGGCGTTAATAATTATCTGATTCTACATGACAAGCCGGAAATTGACAATCGATTTCGCTTCAGGCTAAAGGGAAGCGCCTGGGATCAGGACGGCGCCGGCGGCGGTCCGCCGGGGGAACTCGTCGTCTCGCCGTCCTCCTCCTCGGCGCCCCGCAAATAGCTGATTCCCACCCCCGCCAGGGCCACGGCCGCCCCGGCCGACATGGCGGAGGAGAAGGCGGCCATGAAGGTCTCGGCCATCCCCGGCTCATAGCCGCTGAAGTGGTCGCCGCCGCTCAGGTGGTGGAAGACGGTGTTGAAGATGGTGCCGGCCATGGCGATGCCCAGGACCATCCCCAGGTTCCGGGCCGCCGCCACCGTGGCCGCGGCCACCCCAACCCGTTTTGGGGGGACCGCCCCCATGATGGTCGAGGTGTTGGGAGCGATGAAGACGGCCGTTCCCACCCCGGCCAGGGCCATCCGGGCCGCGATGGAGAAGGCCGAGGCGCCGGGGGTGAGCTGCGCCAGGAGAAGGAGGGCCGCCGCGAGGACCGCCATCCCCAGGGTACAGAGGAGACGGGAACCGATCCGATCCGAGAGGGTCCCGGAGAGCGGGGAGATCAGGAAGAGGACCCCGAACGGCGCCACCATGAAGTAGCCGGTCCGGGCCACGGAAAAGCCGGCCGGGTGCATGAGAAAAAAGGGCATGAGAAAGACCATGGTGAACAGCCCAGCGAAGAGGATCATGGCGGAGATCAGGGGGAGGGTGAACCGGCGGATGGCCAGGATCCCCGGGGCCACAAGGGGCTGGGGGGTCCGGGTCTCCACGATGGCCAGTCCGACCAGGGAGGCCAGGGAGAGGCCCGTCAACCCGAGGGTTGCCGGGCCGGCATACCCCCATTCATAAGCATGGGTCAAAGCCAGGAGCAGGGGGCCGAAGCAGAGGACCATCAGGACGGCGCCGGCCCAGTCGAAGGCTTCGGGCCGGGAGATGTCCGCCGGCCCCCCTTTGAGGATCCGGGAGACCAGAAGCCCGGTGGCCAGTCCGATGGGGATGTTGATGTAGAAGATCACCTGCCAGGAGAACAGGTCGAGGATCCATCCCCCCAGGGCGGGCCCCAGGGTCAGGCCGGACGCCACCACCGCCCCCACCATCCCCAGGGCCCGCCCCCGTTCCTCCGCCGGAAAGGTGTCGGCCACCAGGGCCGGCGTACATGCCATGATCATGGCCGCGCCCACTCCCTGGAAGGCCCGGGCCCCGATGAGCCACAGGGCGGTCCGGGCGGTCCCGCACAGCAGGGATCCCGCCGAGAAGACCAAAAGCCCCCGGCTGTAGACCCACCGTCGCCCCTTGATGTCGCTGAGCCGCCCGAAGGAGAGGAGCAGCGAGGAGACGGTGAGCAGATAGATCATCATCACCCATTCGACCGTGGACAGGTTGGCGGAGAGATCGGACATGATGGTGGGCAGGGCCACGTTGACGATGCTGCCGTCCAGGGTGGACATGAAGATCCCGACGGCTACGAGGACGAATACCAGCCACTTGCCCGGCGGAGGGTCGGCGGAGGGCATCAAAAGCGGATCCGGGGCGGTGCGTGGCGGTCTCTTTTACCCATGGCCCGGAGTTGGTACCACTTGAGCCGGGAAATGGCAAGCGCTCATCGGACGCCCCCGCCGGACGCCGGCTGGATTCGGGAAAAAGCGGTTGAAGTTTTGTCGGGCTTGGCTTATCCTTATAGCCGGTTTCGGCCACGGGCGAGTGGGCGAAAGGCGCTTTATTTCCTTGGGAAAACATAAAGGGGGCACCGTGGCGAAGGCGGATCAGACCGCTCCGGAGATCATCAAATCGAGGTTCCAGAAGATGGCGGAGGGGGAGATCCCCCAGGAGGCGCTGGAGGGCCTGAGCGAATCGGATGTCAAGACCTTCCTCTCGGAGCCGGACCCGGACAAATGGCCGGCCAGGATCGTCCACCTGAAGAAGTACGTCCGGGGGGATACCATCGCGTGACCGCCCCCGGAGCTTCACTCGAACCGCTCGGACGACCTGAACTCCGGGCTCCGTGTATCGACCATCCAAATTACACGACCCAAAGACGCTCCGGGAAACCGGCATGGACGGCGGGCGGGAAGGGATGCCGGCGGATACCGCCGGGCGATCACCCGCCCATCACCTGTTTCTGGAAGCTTATGGAGAAGGAGGGGCGGCTTGGCCTCGATAGACGATATCGAAATGGATGAGAATGAACGGCGCTTCCTGTCGGCGCTCTACGGGGAGACGGATGGAGACACCGCGGCCCAGCGCTCCCTTTATGACGTGGGCGCCGGCCTGGGGATGGATCGGGCCGAGGCCTCCCGCACGGCCGAGGGGCTCATGAGTTCGGGGCTGGTGGAGATCCGGACCCTCGCAGGCGGCGTGGGACTGACGGAGGCGGCGCGGTCGGTGGTGGGAGCGTCGGGATCGGCTCGGGCTCCGGGACCGGTCTTCGGAGACGAGCCGGTGGTGGGGGGAGATCTCCGGGACCGCATCGAAGAGGTGGCGGCCGGGTTGAAGTCCGCCGCCGGCGGACTGGGGTTCGGGGTCGACCGGCAAAACGAAATCATGGCCGATCTTCGCACCGTCCATGCCCAGTTGGCCTCCCCGAGCCCCAAGACCGCCGTGCTCCGGGAATGCTTCCGCTCCATCCTGGGGTGCCTCCAGGAGGCCGACGCAGGGGATGAAAGAAGATCCGTCCGGCAGCTTCTGGGCGAGGCGTAGCCCTGCCGTTCCGCCACATCGTTCCGGGAGATTTGTAAATGGCACTGGAAAGAGTCATCATCAAGAACGAGAAAGCCACTTTCGTATGCCCCGCCTGCGGAAGGACCCGGGTGGAACCCGCCGAACGGTTCAAGCATGTGAAAAAGAGCATCCTGATCAAGCGCAGGTGCCTCTGCGGCCACGTGCACAAAGTCCTCCTGGAGCGGCGGCAGTTTTTCCGGAAGGAGGTGAACATCCCGGGAACCTTCAGCCGGAAGGGGACGGCCGGCCAGCACCCCATGGTTGTCAAGGACCTCTCCCGCTCCGGGGTCAAGATCGAGGTCCCCCAGGAGCTGGAGGTGGGGGTGGGGGAGCGGCTGGTCCTGGACTTTCGCCTCGACAACAAACAGCGGACAGCCATCCGGAAAGACGTCATGGTTCGGTCCATCCACGGTCTGATCCTGGGGACCGAGTTCTGCTCCCGGGACCCCAACAATCCCATCGACAAAGCCTACGACATGGCCATCGGCTTTTACACCTACAACTGACCGGCCGCGGACCCCGCGTCCGAAAGCCTTTCCCGCCTCCACCCCCGCCGGAAAGATGCCTCCGCCCCCCGAACCGCCTCCACTGCGCCGGGTTTCCCCCGCCGGCACGCGCGTCCCGTTTGTCTCCGTTATCATTCCCGTCTTCCGGGAGGGGGCGGCCATTCTCCGGACCCTCGCCGATCTGGAGCGCATCGGTTTCGGCGAAAGCGATGAAAAGATCGTCGTGGACGGGGATGATCAAGGCGGGACCCTCCGGATGATCCGTGACGAGCGGGTGATCCGCGTGACCGCCCCCAAGGGGCGGGGGAGCCAGATGAATGCCGGCGCGCGGGCGGCCCGGGGGGAGGTCCTCCTCTTCCTCCACGCGGATACCCGGCTGCCGGCGGGAGGGCGGGGGGCCATCCGTTCGGCCTTGGGCCGGGGCGACGCGGCGGGCGGGGCCTTCGACTTGGGAATCGATTCCCCCCGGCCGGTCTACCGGCTCATCGAACAGGTCGCCTCGATCCGGTCCCGGATCACGCGGATTCCCTACGGAGACCAGGCCCTCTTTCTCCGGGCCGATTTTTTCCGGCGGGTGGGGGGATTTCGGGAGATCCCCATCATGGAGGACGTGGACCTGATGCGGCGGGTCAAGGGGCGCGGGGCGACCATCACCATCCTGAAAGACCGGGTGATGACCTCCCCCAGGCGGTGGGAGCGGGAGGGGGTCGTTTACGCAACGTTGCGCAACTGGTTTCTCATGGCCCGCTATCTGGCGGGCGACGACCCCCGTCGGCTGGCGCGCCACTACCGCAACCGCGCCGGATCGGGGGAGTTCCGGGGAACGCGGTCTCAGGGCATCACATAGAAGGCGATCTTCTTGTCGTTGATGTCGGTGCTGCTGATGGAGGTGAACTCGGCCCCCACCAGCCGGTCGAAGAGGCTCCGGACCACCACCTCCTTGCGGATCAACGTCCGCTGGCTGTCGTCCAGGTGGAACTCGATCATCAGCCGGTGACCCGGCTGGAAAACCCGGCGGTCGAGGACCTCGAACTTCACGCCGGTGCGGGAGAGGTCCTTGACGGCGATGGGCCCGCGGTGCTTTTTGGGCCCGAAGATATAGACGCCCGACAGGCGGGTATCCTTCCGGAAGGATTTTCGTCGTTCGAGCAGTACACGGTAGTTGTGGCCGCAGGTGCAGTGGATCTTGACCCGGACCGCGCGGTCCACGGCCTGGTATTTGGAGACGTCCACGGTCTTGGACTTGGCGCACTTCTGGCAGACGAAGGTCGCCTTGTTCTCGCTGTTGATGAAAACCCTTCTTTCCTTCTCTTCCATGATTTCTCCCATTGCGTCGCATCGGGTCGAATGCCGTCGCCTTTTCCCCCTACCGAAGCCCGCCCAAGTAGCCTGGCCGATTGGCACGCCAAAGGCGTCCGCCGATGGCGGTTGACAAGAAGAGCGACATTTCAATATAATCAGTATCCGGCGACGCAAGTCAAGCTTAAAACGGAACCGGTGACAGAGCGACCAAACGGCGGGCTTGCGGGAAAAGGATACCCGGGTGCCGGCAAAAAGAGAGCCGACCGGCGAGACGCGCCCCCAATCCTTTTTCCGGAAGTCTGGGATGCTCCCGCATGCCCCTCACCCGACGGCGTATCCACCTTCCCGAAAAATCCGATCGCCCCCCGGAAACCTTCATCGAACGGGCGCGAACCATCGACGGCCGGCGAGCAGTGTCCTCGGCCTGGGCGCGCGCCCGGAAAAAGGATGTGCCATGACCGAATACGCCAAACTGATACTGGACGGAAAAACCTATGAACTCCCCGTGGTCCTGGGAACCGAGGGCGAGAAGGGCATCGACATCTCGATGCTGCGAAAAGATTCCGGATACATCACCCTGGACAGCGGATACGCCAACACCGGCTCCTGCAAGAGCGCCATCACCTTCGTGGATGGAGAGCGCGGCGTCCTTCGGTACCGGGGCATCCCCATCGAGGAGCTGGCCGAGCATTCCACCTTCCGGGAAGTGGCCTACCTTCTCATCAACGGCGATCTGCCCGACCGCAAGGAACTCAACCGGTTTTCGGTGCTCCTCAACGACCACTCCCTGGTCCACGAGGACATGCAGTTCTTCTTCCAGAATTACCCCAGGGCGTCCCATCCCATGGGGATCCTCTCCTCCATGGTCAACGCCCTCAAGGGCTTCTATCCCTATCTGGAGGACCTGGAGGAGGAGATCAACATTACGGTGACCCGGCTCATCTCCAAGATCCGGACCCTCGCCGCCATGTCCTACAAGATCTCCCGGGGCCACAAGGTGGTCTATCCCCGGGCGGATCTCTCCTATTGTGAAAACTTCCTCAACATGATGTTCGACTCGCCGGTCCGTCCCTACGACATCGACCTCGATGTGGTGAAGGCCCTGAGCATCTTTTTGATCCTCCATGCCGATCATGAACAGAACTGTTCCACCTCGGCGGTCCGGGTGGTGGGCAGCGGAAGGGTCAACCTCTATGCGGCGATCTCCGCCGGCATCGCCGCCCTCTGGGGGCCCCTGCACGGGGGGGCCAACCAGGCGGTCATCGAGATGTTGACGAAGATCGTCGAGGAGGGGGGGGATGTGGCCCGGATGGTGGAGAAGGCCAAGGACCGAAACGATACCTTCCGGCTCATGGGGTTCGGCCATCGGGTCTACAAGACCTATGACCCAAGGGCCAAGATCATGAAGAAGATCTGTGACCGCCTCCTGGAGAAACTCCGGCTCAACGACCCGCTCCTGGAGGTGGCCAAGGAGCTGGAAACGGTGGCCCTGAAGGACGACTACTTTCTCGAATACAACCTCTACCCCAACATCGATTTCTACAGCGGGATCGTGCTGCGGGCCATCGGGATCCCCACCAGCATGTTCACGGTGATGTTCGCCATCGGCAGGCTTCCGGGCTGGATCGCCCAGTGGAAAGAGAGCATCGATGATCCGGAGTGGCGGCTCTGCCGGCCCAGGCAGATCTATGTCGGTCCCAACAAACGGCCCTACCGTCATATCGAAGAGCGTTGATCCCATCCCGGACGGCGGGACGTTTCTCAGGAGATCATCACCCGTTTGAGGAACTTGATGTTCTCCAGGGATTTCCCCGACCCCATGGCCACGGTGGAGAGGGGGTCCTCCGCCAGGATGATGGGCAGCTTGTTTTCCGTCTCCAAGAGCTTGTCCAGGTTCTTCAAAAGGGCCACCCCTCCCGTCAGCACGATGCCGCTGTTGACGATGTCCGCGGCCAGCTCGGGGGGGGTCCGCTCCAGGACGAACTTCACCGCGTCGACGATGGCGTCGACCTGCTCCGAAATGGCCTCCCGGATCTCATCGTAGTCGATGGAGAGGATCCGGGGGATGCCGGTGACCAGATCGCTGCCCTTGATATCGATGGAGGCCGGCCGGTTCTCGTCGGGAAAGGCGTTGCCGATGGTGGTCTTGATCTGCTCGGCGGTGCTGTCGCCGATGAGAAGGTTATACTTCTTCTTGATGTGCTGGATGATGGCGGTGTCCATCTTGTCCCCGGCCACCCGGAGGGACTTGCTGCAGACGATGCCGGCCAGGGAGATCACCGCCACCTCGGTGGTGCCGCCGCCGATGTCCACCACCATGCTGCACGTGGGCTCGGTGATGGGCAGATCGGCGCCGATGGCGGCCGCCATCGGCTCCTCGATCAGGTGGACCTCCCGGGCCCCCGCCCGCTCGGCGGACTCGATCACGGCCCGCTTCTCCACCTGGGTGATCCCGGAGGGCACGGCGATGATGATCCTGGGACGGCGACGGAACAGCCGGCCCCCCTGTTGGGCCTTCTTGATGAAGTGGCGGAGCATCGCCTCGGCCGCCTCGAAATCGGCGATCACCCCGTCCCGGACCGGACGGATCGCCACAATGTTGCCCGGGGTCCGGCCCAACATCTTCTTGGCCTCGATCCCCACGGCGAGGATCTCTTTCTCCCCCCGGCCGGTGGTGAAGATGGCGACCACCGACGGTTCGTTGAGGACGATTCCCCTGCCTTTGATGTAAACCAGGGTGTTGGCGGTCCCCAGGTCGATGGCCATATCGTTGGTCACCATCCGGGCGAACTGGTCCGAAAAGAACCCCACGGCCGAGGTGAAGAACTGGCGTCCGACCTGACGGAAGGCGGAGGGCACGGCCGGCGGCCTCTCGGGAATCCGAAAAAGCGAGGGTGCCGGTTTCCGGGACCGGTCGGGCTTCCCCTTGCCCATGATTGCCAGACGTTTGTTGCAGTCGTGGCAGACCACCTTGCCTTTGAAGACCTCGATGGTCTCAAGCCTTCCGATGATCCGCTCGCAATTGTTGCACAGTGTGGGGAAACGGTCGCTTTGGCGTTGGCGTTGTTTGATCATGACGGGATGTCTCAAAAAAAAGCGGGCGTGACATTTTTGACAGCGAGCGTAAGCCCCCTGGCGCGGGATCTTGCCTTCGGATACCCGATAACCGGTCTTACACTCGGGGCACTGGACTCTCATTATCGAAAGATTGGCTCCGACCTTCTTGAAACGCATCGTCCTCGTCTTTTCTCGCTGCACCGGTGGGTGACCCGGAAGCGGATGCAACTTCGGGATACTGGTTTCTCGAATCATATCTCCCACAGTTGCCGGGGGGATGCAATGGGTCGGTGGGAGTATTCAGCGGTAGAAAACGCCTACTCCCGGCAACATCTTTCCAAGTCCCCGTGCACGGAGACGCCCATCGAGGTTTCGGAACAAAGAAAATTGGACTTGCCTCGGACCGACCCGTATCCGTATTATGAGAACAGAGAACCATCAGTCCGCCGAAGGCTTCCCCCCGCGGGGGGCCCTCGCGAGCAAGGAGAGATGCCGCCCATGAACGATCCGACCCGAAACAACGAAGGTGAAGTGGCCTATATCAAGATCGCGGTATTGGAGAGCCCCTTCGAGGCCCAGGTGGTGGAGGGAATCCTGCGGGAGGAGGAGATCCCCTTCCTTGTGCGTTCGTACCACGACACCGCCTACGACGGGATCTTCCAGATGCAGAAAGGGTGGGGGGAAATCCGGGCTCCGGCCCCCCACGGCCCGCGGATCAAAGAGATTCTTTCCTTTGTGAGAACGGAGAACCATGATATAGAGGATAAAAACGACGAACCTTGATTGTCGCCGTGGGGCGGACGGGGGCCGTCGACCCTGAGCCGGCGAGGACCGAAACGGGAGGGTGAAAAGCAATGGTCCTGGACGGCCCGCCGTTGTCCAGGGGGAAGGCGCCATCCCGCCGGGGGGAAGGATGATCCGACTTTGAAAGGAGGTATCTGGTATGTCCGATTTTGAGAATGCCCTGAAAGTGGGCCGACCGCCCAACATCGTCAAGCTGTTTCCCAGTTCCAGGGCCCTGATCGTCAGCGGAAAGTACATCGATCTCGCCATGCTCGCCAAGGGCGGGACCATCTGCATGGCCGCCAACGGCAGAAGTCACCTGGTCATCCGCGGGGCCCTCAGGGCGGCCCAACGCGCCAACGCGGCGTTGATCATCGAGATCGCCAAATCCGAAGGGGGCGGGAACGCTTACTGCGCCGTCAACTACTGGAACATCGCCCGGCAGGTGGACGGACTGTGCAACGAGATGGGGATCACCGTTCCGGTGGCCGTCCACGCCGACCATTACGGCATCAAGAGCCAAAAGGACGTGGAGTCCGCCCGCAAGGAGATCCCCACCCTTTTCGAGTTCGGGATCACCTCCATGTCCATCGACGCCTCCCACATGCCCGATGACGAGAACCTCCTGGCCAGCCTCGAATTGAAGCCCCTGGTTCCGGAGTGGGCGGGATACGAGACCGAGGTGGGCGAGATCAAGGGCAAGGAGGGGCTCTCCACGGTGGAAGAAGCCCTCTTTTTGGTCCAGGGCCTCAACGCCCACGGGATCTTCCCCAACTGGATCGCCCTCAACAACGGCACGACCCACGGCATCGAGGCCAGCGACCAGGGCATCCAGGTGGAGTTGACCGCCGAGATCCACGAGGCGCTTACCCCCTACCGGGTCTCCGGTGCCCAGCACGGCACCTCCGGCAACAGTTCCGACCGCCTCCGCCGGATCGCGGCGGAGACCCGAACCACCAAAGCCAACGTGGCCACCGCCCTCCAGATGATCTCCTGGGGGGTGGATGTCAACGATTACGGCAACGCGATTCTGGACGGGTCGGGCAACTTCAGCAAGGTCAAGGGAGAGGGGGTCACCGAGGAACTCTGGGAGGAGATGGTGGCCTATGCCGAGTCGAAGGGATGGAAGAAGGGGGACTACAAAAAGCTCAATCTGCCCTTCGAAAACAAGATTCTGGGACAGCCCCGGGAGATCCGGGACCGGATGAGCAGGCGGGTGGAGGCGTTCGCCCATACCATGATCGCCGACGTGTTCCACGGCCGGGACACCGCCGGGATCGTCATGGATGCCATCCTCAAGGCGGGTTCCCATGATCCCGGGCCAAAGGCCGAGCGGATCGAGGATCCCAAGGAATGGACCACCGAGACCATCCGCCAGAAGGCCCCGATCCAGGCGGATAAAGGTCCGGCCGGCGACTTCGACGACTGATCCGCCGAGCCAGGACCGTCCGCCGTCTGTCGATCCCGGTACCGGGTGAAAGGGGCGGACGGTCGCCGATACAGGCTCCGGGCGCGGGTCCGCGCCCGGGGCGACGGCCATCCCCCAAGGCCGCGCCCGTTTCCGTCCTCCGCGTCCGCGGCGGACCGCATCCCCGCCCCAACACCCGGCTCCCCCCTCTGATCGCCCCGAGATTGACAAGCGGCATCGATATTCGTTAAAGGAGTGGGCGTCGCGAAACTCGGCATCCGGAAAGCGACCTTCGGCCCGAAGAACCATCTTCCGTCATTCCCACCGGCATTCGGCTGCAATCGATGTACCATTAAGGGAGACGCCACTTTGTCCGAAAGCGGACCCACATCCTCGGATCCCCGTGGGGACGGGTTTCTTCCCGGAGAGGCCCATGCCGCCTCGGCGGCCCGGCGGCTGATCGTCAGCCTCGGGCTCACCCTGGGGCTGGTTTCCCTCATCGTTATCCCTTTGGGAGCGGTCCTCTGGTTCAAGGTGGCGGCGCCCCCTCCCCCGGCCCCGGAGGCCTATATCGATTTCATCGCCGGATGCCTGAAACCCGCCCTTCGGGAGGGGGATATGGCGGCGGTTCAACGGATGGGTCGGCTGTTGATCGAGGATGAGATCGTTTTTTCCCTGGAGCTTACCGATGCCGAGGGTACGCCTTATCTGTCCATCGAGAAGTCCACTTTCGGAGAAGATTTCGATTCCTCCATGGGATTCCAGGACGTCCGCATCCTCACCGAAGCTGGAAAGACCCTGGCCCGGCTTCGGGTCACCGTTCTTCCGCCGGATCGGGCCCTTCTGGGACGGCAGGCGCTCTACCTGGCCCTGGGGTGTACGGTCCTCTCCCTGGCGGCCCTGGTATTTCTGGCCGGACGATGGGTCCAGGTCACCATCGAACGCCCCCTGAATCGACTGGCGGACGGGCTGGGTAACGCCCTCGCCGATTCGGAGGGACCCCCGGTCCGGGGGGTGGTTCACCGGGAGTTCCTACCCCTGGCCCGTGAGCTGAAGCGGATGGTGGATCGTGCCGGGGAAAGGCTCGGGACTTTGAGGGCGGCCGAGTGGAAATACCGGTCGGTGTTCGAGACGGCCGAAAAAGGGATGTTCCAGGGGACCGAGGAGGGGCGGCTGATCCGGATCAACCCCGCTTTCGCGGCCATGCTCGGCTACGACGACCCGGAGGAAGCCATGGACCGGATCGGCGAGGCGGCGCACCGGATGTACGCCACCTTCCGGGACAGCGACGAGATCCGCCACCGGCTTCGGGAGCAGGGGCGGGTGACCGGCTACGAGACCGAACTGGTGGACCGGTCGGGCCGTCCCTTCCGGGTCGTTCTCAACATCCGCGCGGCCCTGGACCCCCACGGCAACATCCGGTACTACGAAGGGTGTGTCACCGACATTTCCGCTCGGTCGGAGCGGGAAAGCCGGTTCACGGAACAGGCCGAAGCCGAGGCGGAAAACCGGGTTCGGGCCGAACTGGTGGGCGAGGTCGGATACGAGATCCGGACCCCCATCAACGCCATTCTGGGGTTGGCGGGCATCCTCCTCAAGACCGGCACCACCGCCGCCCAGCGGGATTACCTGAGCAAGATCGACGCATCGGCGCGCATCATGCGCGGGGTGGTGGAAGAATTCGTCCGTTCCTCCGAGGAGGACGAACCGCCCAGGATCGAATCCCGGCCCTTCGGGCTCCGGCATCTGATGGAGCGGCTTTCCGATATCTTCGCGGAGAAGACCGCCAAGAAGCACCTGGAGATGATCACCACCGTCGATGATGACGTCCCCGACGCCCTGGAGGGAGACCCCCCGCGGCTGGAGCAGGTCCTGATCCACCTCGTCGACAACGCCGTCAAATTCACCGCCGGGGGGGAGGTGGTCATCCGGGTCTCCGTCCGGGATATCCGGGCGGACCGGGCGGTCCTCGGCTTTTCCATCCGGGACACGGGGCTGGGGATTCCATCCGACCAGCTTGCGCGGCTCTTCACACCCGGGAACGGGGACGGGCGGAGGGCCCGGCTCAGCGGCCTCGGCCCGGGCCTGGTGGCCTGCAAACGGTTGATCGAGCTGATGGACGGGGAGATCGAGGTGGAGACCCAGCCGGACCAGGGCTCCACCTTCTTTTTTACCGCCCGCTTCGGCGTGAGCGCCGACGCGCCGGCGCCGGACCAAGCCCTGCCCCCGGGCCTGCGGGGGCTGCGGGTGGCGGTGGTGGACGATAACGCGGCGGTCTGCGGGATGCTGGAGGGGCTTCTGACCCGGTTCAACTTCGATCCCCTCTGCCTCCGGAGCGGGGAGGCGGCCCTGGGGTTCCTGGACGCCGAGGGGGCGGCTCCGGACCTGCTGCTCGTCGACTGGCGCATGCCGGGGATGGACGGCATCGAGTTCACCCGGCGGGTGCGCCGCAGGTTCCAGCGCCGGGACCTGCCCATCGTCCTGATGGCCGAGATGGGGGCCGAGGAGATGGCCGAGCGAGCCGCCGCGGCGGGGGTGGACGGGGTCCTCCTCAAGCCGGTCAAGCCGTCGATCCTCTTCGACACGGTCATGGAGGTCTTCGGCCCCCGGGTTATGGAGGCCTTCTCCGAGGGCGGGGGCGAGGGGAACCTCTCCGAGGTGGTGGAGCGGATCCGCGGCATACGGGTCCTTCTGGTCGAGGACCACGCGATCAACCGGCAGGTGGCCGCCCGGATCCTCTCGGGGGCTGACATCCTGGTGGAGACCGCCGGGGACGGGCGAGAGGCGGTGGAAAAAGTGGCGGCCGCCGGCGCCGGGGAGATCCCCCCCTTCGACGCGGTGCTCATGGACATCCA
Organism: uncultured Desulfobacteraceae bacterium; assembly: GCA_964431545.1. Lineage (GTDB taxonomy): Bacteria > Desulfobacterota > Desulfobacteria > Desulfobacterales > JAABSP01 > CAYSLC01. The sequence continues at coordinate 50,016 of CAYSLC010000001.1, forward strand.
GATGCCCCGGATGGGAGGGCTTGCGGCCGCGGGCGCCATCCGGGAGGACCCTCGATTTGCCGACCTGCCCATCATCGCCATGACCGCCCATACCCTTCCCAGGGACCGCCGGCGGTCTCTGGAGGCGGGGATGAACGACCACGTCACCAAGCCCATCGACGAAGAGGCGCTCTTCAGAACCCTGGCCCGCTGGGTGAACGGCGGTGAAGGGGATCCTCCGTCGGAGGCCGCGTCCCGTCGGTCCGGGGAGGAGGCTCTCCGGGAGGTCCTGGACACGGCCCAGGTCCTGGGACGGCTGGGGGGCAACCGACTCCTCTTCGACAAGCTCCTCCGGGACTTTGTCGCCGATCACGGCGATGCGGATCGACGGATCCGCGCGGCCCTGGAAAAGGAGGACGAAGACCAGGCGCTGGGGCTGCTTCGGGGACTCAAGGGGGCGGCCGGAAACCTGGCGGCGCGGGAGGTGCACCAGGCCGCCCTATCCCTGGAGATGGAGCTGCACCACGGACCCGGAGACCTGGAAGCGTTGCTGGAGGACCTCTGCGAAAGCCACCGCCGCCTGGTGGCGGTCATCGAGGAGAGGGAGCCCGCGCCGGCGGCCCCTCCATCCCCGGAGGAGGAACGGAAACGCCCCCTGCCCCGGACCCTTCCCCCCATGGTCCGGGAACTCCACCGGAGCCTGATCGAGGGGGAACTCCCCCCGGAGACGATGCTGGCCGAAATCAAGCGGCTCATGAAGGGCCTCGGCCATCAGGACCGCCTCAACCGCCTGGGGGATCAGATCCGTCGGTCCCGGATGAAGGAGGCCCGGAACATCCTCGCCACCATCGCCTGGTCCCTGGGCATCTCCCTGGACGGAGAGTGATCCGGGGTCGGATCTATTCCACGAAGCCGTGTTCGGGATCCCACCGCCGGATCAGGATCTCCTCCGGAAACGCCCGGGGTTTGTAGAGGGATTTCCCCAACAGGAGCCGGAGGCATTCCTGGATGCTCTCGGAGATGGTGGGGTGGGGGTAGATCAGCTTGAGCACGTCGGCCACCCCCTTGCCCTGGTCCATGAGGTGGGCGATGGAGACGATGGTGCTGGAGACCTGGGGGCCGGCGGCCCGCATCCCCAGGATGGTACCGGCCGCGTCGTCGCTGACCAGGATCTTGACAAACCCGTTCAGCGCCCGCATGGCGATGGCCCGGTTGAGGAGTACATTGGAGTAGTAGGCGACCCGGTAGGGGATCTTCTTCTTCTGGCACGCCTTCTCGTTGAGGCCCACGGCGGCCACCGCCGGGTGGAAGAACATGACGGTGGACATGTTGCTGTAGTTCAACGGCCACCGGGACCGGTCGAACATGTGCTTGACGGCGTGGCGGCCCTCCATCTCGGCGATGTTGACCAGGGCGGGGTGGCGGATCACGTCTCCCACCGCGTAGATGGATTCCGCCACCTTGCAATGGTCGTCCGTGTCGAGGTGGCCCCGTTCGCCGGGACGGATCCCGGCCCGGTCCAGATCGAGGGGGGCGAGGCGGGGGTCCCGGCCGATGGAGATCAGGACCATGTCCACCTCCACCACCCGGGCGTGGCCGTCGGCGAAATCGAGGACCACCTCCAGGTGGTCCCCGCGTTTCACGATGTCCTTGAGGATGGCCGAATGGATGATCTTGACCCCGTTGCGCTCCAGGCAGCCGCCGACAAAGGCGCTGACATCCTCGTCCTCGTAGGGGATGATCCGCTCCTGGTGATCCACCAGATAGACCTTGGTCTGCCCGAAGTTGGAGAAGATGGTGGCGTACTCGCACCCGATGATCCCGGCGCCGATGATCATCAGCCGCTTGGGGAACCGGGATAGGCCCAGGATGCCGTCGGAGTTGAGGATCCGCTCCTGATCCACGGCGATCCCCTCAAAAGCCCTCGGCTTGGAACCGGTGGCGATGAGGAAGTACCGGGCCTGGATCTCCTCTCCCTCTCCGTCCGGATAATCGATCCGGAGGCGGTCCGGGGCGGTGAACGCCCCCCACCCCCGTTTGAGGGTCAGGGAGCCGGGGCCGTCCCAGCGGGGCCGGGAGAAGGTCTCGATCTGGGAGAGCATCTGGTACTGCTTCTCCTTGACCGCCTGCATCACCGTGGTCCGCATGGCCGAGAAGTCCACCGACAGGCCGGTCGCCCGGTAGCCCCGGTCCACCTTGGCGGCGATGGCGTAATCCTTGGCCAGCTCCCACATGGTCTTGGAGCCCAGGGCCCCCCACATGACGCCGGCGCCCCCGATCTCGTCCCCCTCCACGATGCAGACGTGTTTGCCGAGATCCAGGGCCCGGGTGGCCGCGGCGAATCCGCCGGGTCCGCAGCCGATGATGCAAAGATCGAAGGGTTGGTGCGATGAGGATGTCGTCATGGGGAGGGCCTTGATGCCGATGGGTTTTCGATTCTCGGGAACCTGTATATGCCACTATAAGTCAAAGGCTTTCGGCGCGTCAACAGGCGATCGGGCGACCTGGGGACGGCCGAAGGCCCGATCCGCCAGATCCCGACGCCTGGGGCGGAAGGTGCCGTCCGTCTTCTCCCGCTCCACCACCCGTTTGTAGAGCTTGAACATCTTGATCATCTGGGATTCTTCCCGGTAAAAGGTGTCCCAGGCGAACTGGAAGAGTTCCTGGAGCTTCTCCGGCGCCATCTGCTTGGGCTGGTGGACCACCCGATCGGCCGTGTACCGGTCCCAGTCGTAGGTGAGGATCCGACCCTGGGCGTGGAGGTCGTCCCATGCCTTGGTATGGGGGAAGGGGGTGAGGACCGTGAACTCGGCCAGATCCAGATCGATCTCCAACAGAAAATCGATCAGCCGCCTGATGTCGTCCTCGGAATGGCTGTCGAGCCCCAGAAGGATGGTCCCCTCCACGGCGATACCGTGGTCGTGGTACCGGCGGATGCGATCCCGGATCTTGTTGGAGGTGTCGAAGACCGCCTGGTAGACGTACCAGGCTCCGGCCCGGGCGGCGAGGTCGAGCACCTCGGGGTCGTCCTCGATGGGGTGGCTGCACCATTTCTTCTTCAGGGGGATCATCTCCCGGAAGAGGTCCTTCTCCCATTGGGTGTCCTGGGCCAGGGAGTTGTCCACGATGAAGAGGCGGTTGTTGTCGATGGCCGCCATCTCCGCCACCGCCTTGTCGATGGGCCGGGGCCGGAACCGTCGCCCCCCCAGATAGGCCACCGCGCAGGGGTAGCAGTGGAACCGGCATCCCCGGGAGGCGTGGACCAGGTCGAACATCTGCAGGCCCTTGTAGTTATAGAGATCCCGGTTGAGGATGTCCCGGCGGGCGGTCCCCACCCATTCGATGGGGGGAGGGTCCTGGAGATGATCGTAGACCGGCTTCAGCATGCCCCGCTCCAGGTCGGACAGGACCTGTTCCATGCGCCCCTCGGCCTCTCCGAGGAAGACGGCGTCCACGTGCCCTCGGGTCTCCTCGGCGTGGAGCATGGTGGCGATCCCGCCCGAGATCACCGGAACCCCCCGCCGCCGGAAGGCGTCGGCGATCTCCCATCCCCGTTTGACCTGGGAGGTGAGCATCATGGAAAGGGCCACCAGGTCCGCGGGTTCGTCGAAATCGACGGCCTCCAGGTTCTCGTCGGTGAAGGAGATCTCCACGGTTCCGGGCAGGGCCGCCGCAAAGACCACGGGGCCGTGGGGGGGAAGGTGGAACTCGGTCTGGCCGGTCAGTTTCGGCCATCTGGGGTAGATCAGTTTGATTTTCACGGATCGCGCTCTCTGTTATTGTGAAAAGACCCTGGGGAGCGTCAACGGGACAACCCGTCGACCTCCAGGAGTTTCAGGTGGAGGGCGTAGGCGTGGGGGCCGTGGGCGATCAGGTCCACCCGTCCGGGGAGGGGGCCGTCCGGCGGCCCGGCCCGCACCGTCCGGATCAGCCGCCGGTTCCGGTAACGCCGGATCCGCCACCCGCCCCCGGGGTCGACCCGCACGTCCACCACCTCCTCTTTCCCCGTCCGATACCGGCAGACCGGCGCGCCGGACTTCGAGAGGCCGACGGCGGTTCGAGGCCCGACAGGGGCCAAAAAGGCCAGCCGGATATCCGCCACCACGCCTCGGGCCGCCTCCGGGGCGTCGAAGGGGGGGATCCCCCGCCGGATGACCGTCTCGCCCCGCCGGTGGACCGCTTCCAGCACCACCAGCCCCTCCACGGTCATCATGGCGAATTCGATGGACCGGTCCCGGGGATCGATGGCGCTGGCGCCGATCAGAAGCCCCTTGCGGCCGCCGGGAAAATCGGCCTCGATGGCGTGGACCATCCGCCATCCCATTCGGGGGAAGGCCTGTTCGCAGGCCGCGCGGATCTCCGCGGTCCTTTCGGGGGCGGCCGGCTCCAGTTGCGGAAGGGCGGCGCAGCCCGCGAGCCAGAGGGCAAGGAGGAGCGCCCCCGAAAGTCTCGGCTTCACCGGACCTTCCGGAAGAGGGCGTCGTCCAGATCGGGATTGAGGACCGTCTCCCGGAAGGTGAGCCGGGTATAGGAATCCGCTCCCTCGTAGATGGAGACCGATTCCATGACCCCCGGGGTCTCCGAGAGCTGAAGCACGATCCGATCGATGATCCGGCCCATGGAGGGCTGCCGGGGGGTGAGGACGATCTCCCCGCCGGCGGAGAGGACGGCCTCGAAGTCGGGGTTCTCATTGAACCGCCCCCGGAGCCACCTGGAGATCTCCCCCATCACCACCCGCATCGACTGGAGCCGGGCGGTATCCTCCTCCACCAGGCCCGCCTCGCCCTCGATGAATCGTCGAACCCCGCCGTCGGCCATGAGCAGGATCGATCGGACCGGCTCGGTATACTCCCACCGCAGCGCGCCGTCGGTCCGGAAATAAAAGACCCCTTTGGAGACCAGGGGCCGGGCGAGGATCTTCATGTGTTTCTCCTGGATGAAATCGGCCCGGACGGACCGGATTCCCTCGACCCCCTCCCGGATCTCCTTCCAGGTGCCGCCCCAACCGAGGCAGAGGAGGGCGGTCGAAAGGAGGGCGCACGCGGCTGCAAGCCGAAGGAACCCCGGGTGTCGGTGGCTGTCGCCGGTCCGGACCGCCGGCTTTCCCGCCTTCACACCATCCCCCCGTTGACGGAGATCACCTGTCCGGTGACATAGGATGCCTGGTCGGAGCAGAGGAACCGGACCACGGCGGCCACCTCCTCTGGCCGACCCACCCGCGCCATCGGAATCATCGCCTTGATCTCCTTGACCGGAGCCCCTTCGATCATCTCGGTGTCGATGAGGCCGGGAGCCACCACGTTGACCCGGATCCCCAGGCGCGCCACCTCGGCGGCCACCGACCGGCTCGCCCCGATCAGGCCGGCCTTGGCGGCGGCATAGTTGGCCTGCCCCCGGTTGCCCACCAGACCGGCCACCGAGGCGATGGAGACCACCGCCCCCCGTTTCCGGGGGAGCATCGCCTTGAGGACCGGCCGGGTCATGTTGTAGAACCCTTTCAGGGTCGTGTCGACCACCCGGTCCCAGTCCGGGGCCTCCATCATGATGAAGAGCTGGTCCGCCGTCACCCCGGCGTTGTTGACCAGGACCTCCACCGGCGCGGACCGGGAGAGAATCCACTCCAGGGCCCCGGTGCAGGCCGCGGAATCGGAGACGTCGAACCCGGCGGCCGTCCCGTCCCCCCCCGCCTCCCGGACGAGCCGGAGCGTCTCTTCGGCGGACCCGGCGTCCGACCGGTAGGTGATGATGAGGAAATGCCCAGCCCGGGCCAGGGCCACCGCTATCGCCCGTCCGATGCCCCTGCCGGCCCCCGTTACGATGGCCGTGGTCCTATCCGACGTCTTCGCCATCCGCCTTCTCCTTCTCCCCCCGCATCACCTGGAGGGTCACCGATCCGATCACCGCCTCCGGATCGCCGGCCCGGCAGACCCCGTGGATCTCGGTGTAGTTGTCCATGTTGAACCGAATCTCCGCCCGGGTGGTGATCCGGCTGCCGGCCGGGATCGGGTCCGCCGGAAAAACGGCCGACTTGATTCCCACCAGCCATCCGCTGCCCACGGCGGCTCCCGTCTCCATCAGCTCCTTCCACCCGATGGAGACCGCCGCCGACTGGGCCACCAGCTCCACCAGCACCAGGGGGTGGATCCCCGTTTCCGACGCCAGCGGCCAGTTGGGACCGGCCGTCGATTCCGTTGTGGCCGCGTCCGTCTCCACGCCGAGGATCCGGTCCACCAATTTCATCCGATCCCGGTGGGGAATGAGCCGTTCGATGGGGATGTCGATCACCTCCGCCTCCCGATGGGAAACGCCCGTTGAAAAACTGTTGAAAACCGATTCCAAAACCGATAACATCCAAGGTCGTTTTTTTTACAATAATTTCTATTTTCTGTAAAGAAACAACTCGATATTCCGCCCCAGCCGCGGCGGGAACACCCAAATCGTCAAAACAAATCCTGGAAGGATCGATGGACGCATTACTGGAAGAGCTGAAGACCAAAATCATCGAGACCCTCAACCTGATCGACGTGACCCCCGCCGACATCGGGAAGGAGGATCCCCTGGTGGGGGGTAAGCTGGGGATCGACTCCATCGATGTCCTCGAACTGGTGATGATGATCGAAAAGGACTACGGGGTCCGGATCGACAACAAGGAGGTGGGGGCGAAGGTCTTTTCCACCCTCGGCTCCATGGCCCGACACATCGAAGCACACGCATCGGGGCTCCCCAACTGAGGGCATCCGGTTCCCGCTGAATCCGCGATATTCTCCCCCAGGCTCCGGTCTTCGCCAAACAGGACCGAGGAAGGGCCGGGGGCTGTTTTGCCGAGCTTGAATGCGCTATGAAGGTCCTCCTGGTCTCCGCCAATACCCTCACCGCCCCCTATCCGGTTTACCCTCTGGGGCTGGACCATGTGGCCGCCGCCCTCCGTCCGGACCATGCCGTGCGGGTGGCCGATCTCAACCCCCTGGGGGGAAACGGAGCCCTGGGCCGGGCGGTGGCCGATTTCGCTCCGGACGTGGTGGGGCTCTCCCTGCGCAACATCGACAACACCGACGCCGCAGACCCCCGGAGTTTCGTCGACCGGTACCGGGAGATTGCGGAGACGGTCCGCCGGAACACCAGCGCCCCCTTGATTCTGGGGGGCAGCGGCTTCACCCTCTTTCCGGCGGAACTGATGAAAGCCCTTTCCGCCGACTACGGGATCGTGGGGGAGGGGGAGCGGCTGAAACCCTTCCTGGACCGATTGGACCGTGGAAGGGACCCAAAGGGATCGGAAGGACCCGAGGCCTTGGAGGGGGTGATCGCCGCAGGCGGGCGGAACGGACCCGCGGCACCCTGGAACGGCGCTTTCCACCGGAGGGCGACCCCCGCCGGGGACCAGGTGCGATACTATCTGGACCGAGGCGGGATGCTCAACCTTCAGACCAAGCGGGGGTGCCCCTTCCGGTGCGTCTACTGCACCTATCCCCACATCGAGGGGCGTCGAATGCGGCCCATCCCGCCGGAGGATGTGGCCCGCACCGCCATGGCGCTCCAACGGGCCGGCGCCAGGTACCTGTTTATTACCGATTCGGCCTTCAACGCGGACGAGGATCACAGCCTGGCGGTGGCCCGGGCTTTCCGGGCCGCCGGGCTGTCCATCCCCTGGGGGGGCTTCTTCATGCCCATCCGGCCGCCGGACGGCTACTATGCGGACCTGGCGGCGGCGGGATTGTCCCATGTGGAGTTCGGCACCGAATCGCTTTCGGACCGGGTCCTGGAATCTTACGGAAAGCCCTTCAAGACCGCGGACGCCCTGGCGGCCCACCGGCAAAGCGTGGCCGCCGGTATCCCCGTGGCCCATTACCTGCTGCCGGGGGGACCGGGGGAGACCCCCGAGACCTTGGAGAAGACGCTTTCCACCGTTGACAAACTGGCGGGAGCCGTCCTATTTTTCTTCTGTGGAATGCGGATCTATCCACACACGAAACTCTATGAAATCGCTTTGAAAGAGGGCCGGATATCCTCCGACCGGGATCTTCTGGCCCCGGTCTTCTATGCCTCTCCGGCCATCTCTTCATCCGAGATCATGGGCCGGATCCGGGAGAAGGCCCGGGGTCGGGCCAACTGGATCTTCGGCGCCGGAGGGGAGGAGACCGCCCGGATCCTGGCGCGGCTTTACGAGCGGGGGTATACCGGCCCGCTGTGGGAGCAGTTGATCCCCGGGGCGGGGGCCTGATGGGGACCGCGCCCGGACCGGACGATCCGTGGGTACGGGTCCGGGATCTCCGCCCCGAGGGGCCGGACCGCTGGCGGGCCACGGCCACCGTGGAACCGGACTCCCCCTGGTTTACCGGACACTTTCCCGGGGATCCGATCCTGCCGGGGATCGCCCAGCTCGCCCTGGTCCACGCCGTGGTCGGAACGGTCGTGCCCGGCGGGGCGAGCATCACCGGGCTCCGGCGGGTCCGGTTCAAACAGGTTCTCCGGCCGCCCATGGCGTTGGCGATCCGGATCCGGCGAGAGGCGGGCGGGAACGGTCCGTTCTGGGCCTTCCAGATCGAATGCGGCGGCGGTGTCGCCTGCACCGGCTCGATGACGGCGGAGCCGAGAATGGAAAGATAACCTTCCGGGGCGTTCAGGGAAAGGATCCGACGATCCAGCCCCTGTGTCCGGAAGCGTCGACATCGGTACCAATCGTTTACAGTAGAGGAGAGCACAGGACAATGGCGATGGACATCGAGAAGATCATGCGTCGCGTGTCGGAGGTGATGATCGAGGAACTCAAGCTGGAGGACGTGACGCCCGACACCTTCGACCCGGACGTGGACCTGGTGGATGAGGTCGGCATCGACAGCATGGACCTGGCGACCGTCGCCCTGGTGCTCCAGGATGAATACACCATCCGGATCGACGAGGATGACTATCCAAAACTGACCACCGTCCGGCGGATCGCCCAATACATCCAGGGAAAACTGACGGAGGCCTAATCGTGGAAGCCACCCAGAAAAGAGCGGATGCGTCGCCCTCGCGCCCGCGCCGAACGTGGAAGTTCTCCGAGATCCTCGGGGATCCCGAGATCCGGCGGCGGTGGGAGCGGGTCCGGCAATATTTCTTTTTGCGGGAATCGACCTACGACATGACCCACCGGTGCAACATCCGGTGCGAGGGGTGCTACTACTATGAGGGGGAGAAGCAGTTCGTCCCCGAGAACCGGGAACCGGAGGCCTGGCGCCGTCTCATGGCGGCGGAGAAGGAGCGGGGGATCACCTTTGTGGTCCTGGCCGGGGCCGAACCGGCTTTGGTACCGGAACTCTGCGAAGTCTGCTACCAGGAGATGCCCCTGGGAACCATCGCCACCAACGGACTCAAGCGGATCCCCGACGCCGTGGGGTACCGGATTCACATCTCCGTCTGGGGGGACGACGGGACCAGCCGACGGACCCGGGGGGCCGGGAACATGCTGGTTCGGCAGATGGAGAACTACGCCGGAGATCCCCGGGCCGTCTTCGTCTATACCTTCACCCCCCAGAACATCGACCAGGCCCAGGGGGTGGTGGAGACCCTGGCCGGCAACGGCTGCCGGGTGACCTTCAACATGTTCTCCGCGCCGGTGGGCTACGCCGGGGGGCTTCGCCACACCGACCGGTCCCTGGTCCGGACCCGGAATACCATGCTCTCCCTGCTGGATGCGTATCCGGACACGGTCCTCTTCTCCCCGTACAGCGCCGTGGCCCACACCCACCGGCACGGCCTCCATCGGCTCTACGGCTGCTCCTATCCGCGGATGAACCCGTCCACGGACGTGGGGCTCGGCCGCTCTTTCCGCCAGTACCGGACCGATCTGACCTGGGACCGGGGGGCCTCCTGCTGCGTTCCGGACACCGATTGCGAGGACTGTCGCCATTATGCCGCCGGCAGCGCCGTGGTCACCGCCCGCCTCTTCCGCCACGCGGTGGACCCGGATACCTTCCGGGGGTGGCTCGACTACGTGGATACCTACCTGGCGGTGTGGGTGACGGGATACGGGAAAGGGGAAAACCTCTCCCGCCGGCCCGTCCCGCCCCCGGGCCACGGGCTCGCGGAGGCGTGAAGGAGGATTTTCACCCATGAAGACCGTCAGTTCGCTGCTCGATGCCCACTGGTATGATCGGTACAAACGGATCTCCAGGCTCAACATCCGAAGCTCCATCTACGACGTGACCAACCGGTGCAATCTCCGGTGCAAGGGGTGTTTCTTTTTCTCCTCCGGGGAGGACAAAGCCGCTTATGAAGAGATGGACCTCGGCGCATGGGAGCGGTTCATCGAAAAGGAGAAAGCCCGGGGCGTGAACCTGGCGATCCTGATCGGGGGCGAACCCACCCTCTGCCTCGACCGGGTGGAGGCGTTCTACAGGCGGCTGCCCACCTTCTGCGCCACCAACGGCCTGATCAAGGTGGATCGGGACCGATTTCCGGACATGATGGTGGGCATCTCGCTGTGGGGGGATGAGTCGGACGAGAAGCTTCTGCGGGGCAAGGACACTTTCGCGATCTCCAGCAAACATTACCAGGGGGATCCCCACGCATACTATCTTTACACCATCACCCCCCGGCAGATCGGCAAGACCGAGCGGATCGTCCGGAAGATCCGTGACGCGGGCCTCAAGGTTCACATGCAGCTTCTCTCCAACGACGAGGGCGTGGACGGCTTCAACTGGCGGGCCGACGAACTCTCGGCCATCCGGGAGGAGATGGACGACATGCTCGACCGGTACCCGGAGACGGTGATCTCCTCCAAATACTACCATGAGATCATCACCACCGGAAAGATGGTGGGGCGGACCTTCGGCTGGACCGAATGTCCGTCGGTGACCGAGCCCCTGGACACGCGGAACCCCCGTCCCAAGCGGCTGATCCACTTCATCCGGTGGGCCTCGGACCTTGAAACCATGCACCGGTGCTGCACCTCGGAGACCCGGGACTGCGCCACCTGCAAGGACGGCGCGGCCCACATGAGCTGGGTGATGGTCAACAAGCGGGCTCACATCCGGACGCCCCAGGACCTCCGGAACTGGATCGAAGTCTACGAGATGTTCGCCAAGCTCTACCAGTTCATCCCGTGGTGAACCGCGCCGATCCCCGGAGGGCGGTGGTCCTGGGGTGGGACGGGGTCTCGCCCCTGGGGACCGATATGGACGATCAGTGGGCGAGGGCCGCCCGTGGGGAGAGCGGGGTGGGCCCCCTGACCCGGTTTCCCCTCGACGGCGGCTTCCCGGTCCGGGTGGCGGGGCAGGTGGCCGAAATCGACGCCGCGCCGTACCCCTTTCTCAAACCCCGGGCCCTGGCGCTGTGGCCCTCCCCCATCTTCAAACATGCCCTGATCACGGTCCACCGGGCCCTGGAACGAAGCGGCCTCGCCATCACCCCCGAACTGGCCCCGCGGACCGCCGTCACTTACAGCTCCGCCGTGGGAGGGCTGGACGCCGTCCTGGACGCCGACCGGCGTCTGACCGGCGAAGGGAAGCTCCCGGCCCCGTACGCCAATCCCAACGCCTGCATCAACATGGTGGGGGGCAAGGTGGCCATCCTGACCGGCGCCACCGGGCCGATCACCGCCACGGTCACCGCCTGCGCCACCGGGGCCACCTCCATTGCCGCGGGGGCCCTGCTCCTTGAGGCCGGCCGGGCGGACGTGGCCATCTGCGGGGCCGTCGACTTCCCCCTGGTGGCCCCCATCGTGGGGGGCTTCGCCACCATGAATGCGGCCTACGTCCACAAAGACGGCGACGAGGATCCGCGACGGGCCAGCCGTCCCTTTTCCGTGGACCGGCGGGGATTCGTCATCTCCGAGGGGGCCGGCGCCGTGATCCTGGCGACCCGGGAGTTCGCCCGGACCCACGGTCTCGGCCACCAGATCGAAGTGGCCGGATGGTCCATGACCTCCGACGCCCACCACTTCGTGGCCCCCAATCCGGATACGGTGATCCGGTGCATGGCCGAGGCCGTCTCCGACGCCGGCATCTCCCCCGGCGATGTCGACGCCGTCAACACCCACGCCACCGCCACCCGTGTCGGGGACAGAGTGGAATACGACGCTTTGCGCGCCGTGTTCGGGGAAAAGGTGCCGCCGGCCTCGGCCAACAAGTCGCTGATGGGCCATGCCATGGGCGCCTCCAGTGTGCTGGAATCGATCTGGGCCATGGAGGGGATGCGGCGCTCCCTGGTGCTGCCCACCATCAACCACACCCCGGATCCGGAGATGGACTTCGACCCGGTGGCGGACGGGGCGGCCCGCCGGCTGGACCAGGAGTTCGTCCTCAAAAACGCCCTCGGCTTCGGCGGGTGCAACACCTGCATCGTCTTCAGAAGGAGCGGCACCGGATGAGGGCTCCGAAACACCGGCGCGTCTTCGTCATCGGGTACGGGGCCGCCACCCCCCTGGGCGCCACCTTCGACCGGACCTGGGAACGGGCGGTCCGGGGGGAAGCGGGGTTCCGGCGGGTCACGCGGTGCCGGGTGGACTCTTTGAGCAACGTGGTGGGGGAGATCCCCGACTGGAACCCCACGGAACAAGATTTCGTGGACCGAAAGGAGGCGTACAACTGGAACGCCGCCTTTGTTCTGCTGACCATGGCCGTCTGCCGGGAAGCGCTGGCCCGGTCGGGGCTCGTCATCGATTCGGAGACCGGCCCCCGGACCGCCTGCCTCATCGGCTCCGCGCTCAACGGCACCGACGCCTTCCGGGTGGCCATGGACAATTACCGCCTCCGGGGTCCCTTCAAGGTGAGCCCCTATCTGCTGCCCAACCTCTGTGCCAACCTCCCGTCCGGAAAGGCCGGGATGCTCCTGGGATTCACGGGGCCCATCTTCTCCCCCCAGGGGGCGTGCGCCTCGGGGAACCACGCCATCGGCATCGGGGCGCGGATGATCCGGGACGGGGACTGCGACTTCGCCCTGGCCGGTGGGATCGACACCTGTTTGATGCCGGAGATCATCCACGGCTTCGCCAACATGAACGCCACCGTCAAGATCGTGGAAGGGGACCGGGCCTTCGATGATCCGTCCCGGGCGTGCCGCCCCTTCAGCATCGACCGGCGGGGGATGGTCCTCTCCGAAGGCGCCGGGGTGGTGGTGCTGGCGGCCGACGAGGCGGTGGCCGCCCACGGGCTCGAGCCCAAGGCCGAGGTCCTGGGGATCGGCTGGACCTCCGACGCCCACCACTTCACCCTGCCCAACCCGAAGACCATCATCCGGGCCATCCGGGAGGCGGTGTGGGACGCCGAAATCCGGCCCGGAGACATCGATGCCGTCAACGCCCACGGCACTTCGACGCCGAAAGGGGACCGCACCGAGATCGAGTGTCTGCGGACCATCTTCGGCGCCGACCTCTCCCGCATGGCGGTGACCTCCAACAAGTCCCAGATCGGCCACACCCTGGGGGCCGCCGCCGCCATCGAGGCGGCCCTCGCCATCGAGGGGATGCGCCGGGGCATCCTCCTGCCCACGGTCAACCACATCCCCGACCCCGAGCTGGCCGACGTGGACGTGGTGCCCAACGTCGCCCGGCCGCGGACCCACGAGCTGGTCCTCTCCAACGCCTTCGGGTTCGGCGGCACCAACTGCTGCGTCATCTTCCGGGGGGCGTGAGCGTGGAGGCGGCCGGAGGCGGTCGGGGGCCGGGGCTTTCATGAGACCCAAACCGTTCATCCCGGAAGCGCTGGAGGACGGGGGACCCTACGTTCGGGATCGGATCGGCGGGCTGGCCTGGCATCGATCCCCTTACCGGACCCTCTACGCCGACACCGACCGGTCCCAGGTGGTCTACCACGCCAATTACCTCCGCTATTTCGAAGTGGGACGGGCCACCCTGATGCGGGACGCGGCCTACCCCTACCGGGAGATCGAGGAGAGCGGCTTCGTCTACCCCATCATCCAGGTGGGGATCGATTACCACAGTCCCCTGGGATATGATGACCCCATGGACATCTTCACCCGCCCGTCGGAACTGGAGCGGGTCCGGGTCCGTTTCGACTATATCATCACCCACGGGACCACCGGCGAGATCGTCTGTAAGGGGTTCACCCGCCACTGCGCCATCGGCCCCAAGGGAACCCCTGTGGGGGTCGACCCCAAGACGGCCTGTCTGTGGGAGACCTTTCCCAAATAGGCGAAACCCGCGTGATCCCGCTGGAGATCCGGGTCGCCCCTTATCTGCGGGACCACCGGTTCCAGGGGAGGACGGTCCTTCCGGCGGTGGAGGCCATGGGGCGCCTCGCCGCGTCGGTGGGACGGATCCGGCCGGGCGCGCGGACGGACCGGATCCGGGAGGCCAGGTTCGACAAGTTCCTCTTCATCGAAGCGCATGCCGAGGTCATCGAAGCCGCCGTTGAAATGGCGCTCCTGCCGGACGGCGCCACCACGGCCCGCCTGGTCACCCGGACCCGCTCTCCGAAAACCGGAATCACCCGGGCCAAGGTCCACGCCGCTCTCCGCTTCGCTGGACCGGCGTCGCGGGATGGTTTCGATCCGCCGCCCCTCGACCCCTTCGAACCTGCCGGCCATCCGTTTCGGATCTCCGCGGGCCGACTCTACCGGGAGCTGGTCCCCTTCGGTCCCGCCTTTCGGAACATCCGGGGGGATGTCCGGATCGATCCCGCCCGAGCCGTGGCCGATGTCCACGCGGCGTGCCACGACCCGGCCCCCGGCCCCCTGGGCTCCCCTTTCCCCCTGGATGCCGCCTTCCACGCCGCCTGCGTCTGGGGCCAAAGGTTCGCCGGGGTGGTGGCGTTTCCGGTGGGGATCGACCGCCGGACCATCCACCGCCCCACCCGGTCCGGTGAAACCTACCGGGCGGTGGTCCGGCCGGTGGAGACCGGCCTTTCGACGCTGGTTTTCGATATCGGATTGTTCGACGCGGCGGACGGCCGGTCCTGCGAGCAGGTGCGCGGCCTCCGCATGCGGGACGTGACCGGCGGCCGGATGCGGCCGCCGGCATGGGTGGTACATCCGGATCGCTGACCAGACAATTCCCTTCCGGAACAAAATGGAACGAAAGGTTTCCCCAAAAAAAATTCTTGATTCGTGTACAAGATATGATAATTACGGCATCTTGTGCGGATGCCAACCTGTTTCAAATGCGGATCGCGCTCGGGAAGGGCGGAGATGAGCGAGGGGCCGCGGGGGTAGAACCATGTTTTCTCCGATCCCTGTCGGAGAGAGGAGGTGCGGGATGAAATCAAAGAGGGTAAAGGAATTGATGGTGCCGCTTTCCGAGTACGCCACTGTTTCGAAAGAGGCCACATTGTTTCAGGCGGTACAGGCGTTGGAAAAGGCCCAGGAGGAGTTCGATCAGACGCGGTACCGCCATCGGGCGGTGCTGATCTACGATGAGAACGATGCTATCGTCGGCAAGATCAGCCAGAACGACATCCTCCGGGCCTTGGAGCCCAAGTACGAACAGCTCGGCGACCCCAATTCCCTTTCCCGCTTCGGCTTTCCACGGACCTTTCAGAAAACGATGATGGAACAGATGCAGCTCTGGGACAAGCCGTTGCGGGATATTTGCCGCAAGGCCGCCGACCTCCAGGTGAAAAGTTTCATGTATACGCCCCAGGATGGAGAGTACGTTCCCGAGGATGCGACCCTCGACGAAGCCATCCACCAGCTGGTGATGGGACGGCACCAGTCCCTTCTGGTCACCGAGGGGAAAAAGGGCAAGCGGATCGTGGGCATCCTGCGCCTCACGGATGTCTTCAAGGCGGTATCCGAGGTCATGGCCGAGTGTGAACTGAAATAGAAGACCGAAAACGCAGCTGTTCGGGAACGGGAGGGGTATTACAAATGGCAAACAACGAAAATTCGAGTTTCAACTGGAACAGATTGGTCTTCATGCTCACCGGCGTGGTCCTCTTTACCGTTGTCTATTTCTCTCCGCCCTGGCCGGACGCCGTGGATCCGCTCGGAGAACGTTTCGTCCTGTCCCGGGAGGGCAAAGGCGCCCTGGCGGTCTTCCTGCTGGCCGGCACCTGGTGGGTCTTCGAAGTGGTCCCCATCGGTGTGACCAGCCTGGCCATCGGCGTTCTCCAGGCCCTCTTCATGATCCGGCCCGCCAAGGTGGCCTTCAAGGATTTCATGGATCCATCGGTGATGTTCATCTTCGCCTCCATCGTCATCGGGCTGGTCTTCACCAAGACGGGATTGACCAAGCGGCTCGCCTACAAGATGTTGGAGATCGTGGGGGAGAAGACCAGCATGATCTACCTGGGTTGCTTTCTGGTCACCTCGGCCCTGACCCACATCATGGCCCACACGGCGGTGGCGGCCACCATCTATCCGCTTCTGCTCGCCATCTACAGCCTCTACGGGGAGGGGGACAAGCCGACGAAGTTCGGCAAGGGCCTTTTCATGGGGATGGCCTACGTGGCCGGCGCCGGGAGTATCGTGACCCTCCTCGGGGCGGCCCGGGGGGCCGTGGCCATCGGCTTTTACAAGGACATCGTGGGGGAGGAGATCACCTTCTTCGGTCTGACCTACTACATGTTTCCCATCGGGTGGATCATGACCTTCCTGCTGTGGGGGTTCTTCATGGTCTTCTTCAAACCCGAAAAGGAACGGATTCCGGGACTGCGGGAGCGGGCCAAGCTCCTCAACGCCGAGCTGGGGTCGATCACCCAAAAGGAGATCATCGCCGGTGTCATCGTGCTCCTCTGTATCATCACCATGTCCCTGCGCTCTTTCGTTCCGGCCTTGGCGGCCATCGACAAGACCGCCATCATCCTCATCTCCACCATCCTCTTTTTCATCTTCAAGATCCTCGACCTGGACGACCTGGAAGATATCCCCTGGAACATCATTCTGCTTTTCGCCGGGGCCATGAGCATCGGCTTCTGCCTCTGGGAGACCGGGGCCGCCAAGTGGCTCGCCGTCAACTGGCTGGTGATGTTCCAGGAGGCCAACTGGTTCATCTTCGTCATGGCCATCGCCTTCTTCGTGATGCTCATGACCAACTTCATCATGAACGTGGCGGCCATCGCCATCTCCCTGCCCGTGGCCCTGGTGATCGCGCCCTATCTCAAGGTCGCGCCGGAGGTGATCCTCTTCGCCTCTCTGGTGGTGGCGGGCATGCCCTTCCTCCTGCTGGTGGGCGCGGCCCCCAACGCCATCGCCTACGACTCCAAGCAGTTCACCACCGGCGAGTTCTTCCTCTACGGGCTGCCGGCAAGCCTTCTGCTGATGGTGATCGTGGGCCTGGCCGCGCTGGTGATCTGGCCCATGATGGGGATGCCCGTCACGGTGCCCGGATAAGCCGGGAAACATCGGGATCGACGATGGGGTGTTGGTCCTGAGAATCAAAAAAGGGCCGCCCGGTCCATCGACCGGCGCGGCCCTTTTCCGTTTCCATTCCACCCGCCCGATCCCCGGGCCTCCCGGCCCAAGGAGGAGCGGCCCGCTACCACCCCTTGGCCGACATGATCTTCTTGAGCTTCTCCTCGGTCTTCTTGTCCACGAGAATCATCTTCTGGGCCCGGGCCTGTCTGATCTTCTCCGTCAGCGCGTTCATGTCGATGGGCTTTTCCAGGAAGTCCATGGCACCGAGCTTCATGGCCTCCACCCCCTTTTCCACGGTGGCGTGGCCGGTGAGAAGGATCACCTGGAGGTCGGGGTTCTTCTCCTTGAGGGCGGCCAGGGCCTCGATGCCGTCCATCTCCGGCATCATCAGATCGAGCACCACCGCGTCGTAGTCTCCCGCCTGGGCCTGTTTCAGGGCCTCGACGGCGGATGAGGAAGTGGATACATCGATTCCCCGGGCCTTCATCCGTTCGGACATGGCGTCGAGGAATTCGGTCTCGTCGTCGACGAGAAGCACTTTGTCACTCATGATCGGCTCCTTTCGATAATTGGTATGCCTACATCCGGACGCGGTGGGGGGATCCGAGGCCGTACCGACGGGATCGGATCAATCGGGGAAGGCCACGGTGATCTTCCCGGCCCCGGCGTCGACCCGGACATCGGCGCTCAACAGCTCCATGATCCGGGCCTCCCGTTCGCCGGGGAAGGCGGCGGCCGCCTCGGCCAGGGCGGTCAGGCCCGTGAAGGTCACGGCGGGTCCGTCCTCCCCCTGCTCCACGGCGATGGCCACGGACTTTCCGGCCCCGGCCGCGTCCAGGGACTGGTCGAGGCACTGGAACAGGAGGTTCTCGAGGAAATACGGGTTGGTGGTCACCGTCACCGGTGAGGGCGGCGGGGTGTAGGCCACGGTTACGTTCTTGTTCGAAATGAATCGGTTGGACAGGGAGACCACCAGACCCACGACATCCCCGAGATCCGTCTGGGAGACCGGTTCGTCCACGCTGTGGGAGAAGCGGTTCATCCGCCTGACGATATCGTCCGCCCGGCGTACTTGCTTCAGGAGATTCCCGGCCAATTTCTTCAGGCGTTCGGGCTCGATGGTCTTCCCCTTCTCCGCCATGAAACAGAAATCTTCCAGAAGCCCCGCGTTTTCGTTGAGGATGGCCAAGGCGTTCTTGATTTCATGGGAGATGGATGCCGAGATCTTTCCGAAGAACTGCAGACCGGTTTCGGCGAGGGGGTCGGGACGTTGTTCCATGGACAGGCTCCTTTACTCGTTGAGGGCTTCTTCCATTCTTTCCACCAGGGCCTCCAGCTTGACCGGCTTCACAAGGTAGTGGGAGGCGTCCGTTGAACCGGCCCGGAAATCCTCTTCGGACCCATGCCCCGTCATGAAGATGAACTTCATCTCCGGATGGCGTTCCCGAAGGCGTTTCATCAGGCTGATGCCGCCCATCTTGGGCATCTTTACGTCGAGCACCGCCACATTGTAGTTCTTTTTTTCAGCCAGTTCCAGGGCCTCGTGTCCGGAAGTGGCCCAGTCCGCTTCGATCCCCCTGAAAGAGAGCCGCTCGGCCAGCGTGGCCACCAGCTCCCGTTCATCGTCCACCAGCAATGCAATCACCTTGTCATCCCTCCTTGCCCTCCGGGTTCACGGGCAGGGTCACCGTGAAGGTGGACCCCTTGCCCAGCTCGCTGTCGGCCTTGATCTTTCCCCCCAGCTCCTGGACCAGGTTATAGGTGATGGACAGGCCCAGGCCCGTGCCCCCCTTTGTGGAACGGGTGGTGAAGAACGGCTCGAAGATCCGTTCGAGGTTCTTCTTGGGGATCCCCTGGCCGTCGTCGGAAAAGGAGACCGACACCCATCGATCGTTTTTGGGCCGGACCGCCACCGTCAGTGAGCCGCCCTCCTTGATGAAGGAGAAGGCGTTGTTGACCAGATTCAGAAAGATCTGCTGGAGCTTGCCCCGGTCGCTCTCGATCTCCGGCATCTCGTCGGCCACCTCCAGGGTGACGGAGATGGACCGGTACTCCGCCTCCTTCTGGACGAACCCCAGAACCTCCTCTATGATCGGCCGGAGCTTCACCCTGCCGAGCGCCGATTCTTGGTGCCGGGCGAAGGAGAGCACCCTTTTGGTGATGGTTCCGCACCGCTCCACGGAGTGAAGGACCGAGTCGACCAGTCCCAGCAGCCGGGGGTCCTCTTTGTATTCGGGTTTGTAGGTGAAGAAGTCCTTGATGAGTCCCGCCTTTTCGTAGATGATCTGGAGCGGGTTGTTGATCTCGTGGGCCACTCCGGCCGCCATCCGGCCGATGGAGGCCATCTTGTTGGCGTACTCCACCTCATGCAGGGCCATGACCCGTCGCCGATCGGCCGTGTAGATGTTGTTGACCAGATAGGTGGCCATGCCGATGATCACCACCAGGATGAAAGTGATGCTCAGCCCCAGAAAACCGATGATCTTCCGGCGCGTCTGGTACCAGGAGTGCATCAGCTCCTCCTTGTCCTTGATCACCATCAGAATGAAGGGGGTGTCGAGGATATAGGCGTATCCCACCAGGAGGGGCCCGTCGTCGGGCCGGTCCTTCTGGAAGACCTGGGTCTTTTCCGAAAACCGGGGGACCTCGAAATCGATCTTCTCCAGCACCTCCCAGCCGCAGTCGAGGCAGGGGGTCTGGAGAATCCCCTCCCGGTTGATGATGATGGCCGCGCCGCTTCCCATCACCTGCAACTGGTGGAGAAGGAGGTTGAACCGCTCCAGGTCCACCGAGGCCCGGAGCACGAAAAACGAGCCGCTCGGCAGGTCGTGTTTTACGGCGATGACGAAGTGCGGGGTCCGCCGGTACCCCAAAAAGACGTCGCTGATGTAATGGCCCCGCTCGGCCACCTCCCGGAACCACTCCTGGCCGCTGTAGTTCTTCCCCTCCAGGGAGTGGGGCCCCACGTAGGTCTGCTGGAGGCCCTGGGCGTCGATGACCCCGAGGTCGGCGAAGCCGCCCAGCCCCTTTTTCAGATTCTCCAGAATGGTCGACAGCCGTTCCGGGTTCCGGAGCGAGGCCAAGGTGTTGTCCCGGACGATGAATTCCAGGGCGAAGCGGCGCTCCTCCAGAAAGAAGGTGACCGTCCTGCGGGTGTTGGAGACGAACCGGGAGGTTCGCAGGATGATCTCCGACTCCGTGGCCTTTCGGGTGACGGCGTAATCGGCGAAGGTGATGAAGATGAGGGGAAGCAGGACCACGACGGAGACGAAGATCACCGCCTGGTACCAGATGCGCCGGAAATCGAACAGGCGCGCGTAATGGCCGGCGGCGGCGTCCTCGTGGTCCCAGAACCGGGGTTTGATTCGATCGAAAAAGGACATTCCACAACTCTGACGAGGGGTTGATATGACTCAACGGGAAATGTCCCGCCGAGCGGTCCGGCGATCCGGAAGGATGGTTCGGGATCAGTCCTCGTCTTTGTCCATGATGTCCTTGGCGGTGTCGAACTCGCCGGCCTCGGCAAAGGTGGCCGCCATGATCGATTTGTCGATCTTTTTCTTGTAGGCGGTGCGGATGGTGCTGACGATGGTCTCGATATCGGCCGGTTTCTGAAGATACTCGAAGGCGCCCAGCTTTCGGGCTTCCTTTTCATCTTTCTCCGAACCATGGCCGGTGAGCATGATCACCTGAACCTGGGGATAGGCCTTCTTGACCCGCCGTAAAACCTCCATGCCGTCGATTCCGGGCATCTTGAGGTCGAGAATCATGACATCCGGAACTTCGTCCTTCACGACCTTGAGGGCCTGTTCCCCGTCATAAGCGATGTCCGAACCGAGGTTCCGCATCTCGATCCGCTCGGACAGGGTCTTGACGAACTCCTCTTCGTCGTCCACCAAAAGGACCTTGATGTTTTCCTTATCTTTTCCCATCGTTCTCTCCCTTCTGATCTCCCGTGAGTCGGGTGGTTTTTCCCTCGGCTCCGGCATCGCCGGACGGCGCCGCGGGGGACTTTTCGATGAACGCCAGGGCCGTTTCCGGCTCCCCAGCCTCCGCGAAGGCGGCGGCCATCATGGCGTCCTGGTAGCGCTTGAAAAACGACCTCTTTGTCCGCTCCCCGGACGTCTTGCGCTGGTAGGCCTCCTTGATGCGCTCCACCAGCTTCTTGACATCGAAGGGGACGAAGAAATCGTCGAAGGCCCCCAGTTTCATGCCCTCGATGGAGAGGGAGAGCTGGGCGGCCCCGTTGAGCAGGATGACCTCGGTCAGCGGGTTGAGCTTCTTGATCTGCCGTAGCAGGGTCAGCCCCTCCTCCCTCAACCCGCCGAGGCTCAACAGCACCACGTCGATCTTATGATGTCGGATCGTTTTCTTCAACCCTGCCGCGCCGTCGGACTCGAATACCCGAAACGGATCGGTCTCCAGGCGCTGTTGCAGACTTCGCCTGAAGAACCGGTCCGAATCGATGATCAGAAGGTTGATCCCCATGAGTGAGCGCGGTTGCCCGCTACATACGGCTACAGGTTCGCGACGACGTAGCTGTAGCGGACGCCGCCCAACCCGACGGTATCGAGGAACTCCTCCAGCGTCGGCTTGGCCTTGGGGGCCTCCATGAACTCCCGGGCTGTGTCATGGCAGTCCGCCTCGGCGAAGGTTGCGGCCATAAAGGTCTTTTCCAGCTTCTCAAAAAACTTTTTCATGGTGTTCTCCTTTTTTCATCCATGTGGGTTATCGATGCCACCTTTTCGATGACAGATAACGAAGCAAGAAGGGTGCCAAACCAGTAACAGCCACCGTTTCGGGCGCTGGTGGAACTATGGTCCTCCCCGGAAACGGAGTTGAAGCACCATGAAACAAATCAAAACAATTACATCGGCACAAACCGAAACATAATGAACTATGTATCAGGCTTCCCCGACGCCTCCTCGATCTTCGAAAGGAGCTGATTAATATCGATGGGCTTCATCATGTAGTCGAAGGCCCCCTGTCGCATCCCCTCGATCCCCTCTTTGGTGGACCCCCGTCCGGTGAGCAGGATCACCGGCATGTCCGGATGTTCGGACTTGATCCGTTTGAGCGTCTCCAGGCCGCCGATGCCCGGCATCATCAGGTCGAGGACCACCAGGTCCGGCGGGTCGTCGGAGACCATGGGCAGCGCGGTCTCCCCGTCTCCGGCCGTCCGCACGGCCATTCCCCTGAGTTCCAGCCGTTCGGCCAGGGTGGTGACAAACTCCTTTTCATCGTCCACAAGAAGCAGTTTCATTTGGGCCATCAACCGATCTCCTCCGGGGACTCGTTCCCCGCTGTGGCCTTCTTCGGCAGATAAACGGTAAAGGTGGCGCCCTCTCTCTCCTTGCTGTGGACCTTGATGTCGCCACCCAGTTTCTTAACGATTCCGTAGGTGATAAAGAGCCCCAGCCCGGTGCCCCCCGATTTTTTCGTGGTGAAAAAGGGGTCGAAGATCCGCTGGATCGTCTCCTCGGACATGCCGGAGCCGTTGTCCTGGATGGAGATCCCCAGGGTCTCGGGATCCTCCTCCCAGGTGGTGACGGAGATCCGCCCGCCCTCGGATACCGCCCCCAGCGCGTTGGTCATGATGTTGAGAAAGACCTGCTGAAGCTGGCCCAGATCCGATGAGATCCGGGGGAGGTCTTCGGCCAGCTGGAGGCGAAGGTCGATGTTCCGGTAGATCATCTCCTTTTCCAGGAATCCCGCCACATCCCGGATCAGGAGGTTGAGGTCGAGTTCCTCGAAGTGGACCTCCTTTCTGCGGGCGAAGCCCAGAAGCCGATGGGTGATGGTCTTGCACCGGCCCACCGAGTCGAGCACCCCTTCCAGAAGCTGTTCGAACTTCTCCTTTTTGTCGAAATCCTTGGAGAAAGCGACCAGATCCTGGAGCAGTCCGGCCTTTTCGTTGATGATGGCCAGGGGGTTGTTGATCTCATGGGCCACACCGGCGGCCAGCCGGCCGATGGAGGAGAGCTTCTGGTTCTGCTCCAGCTCGTGGATGGCGTTCTCCCGTCGTTCGTCCGCCTCGCGGATGTTGGTCACCAGCACGTCGGAGAGCTTGATGACGATGACCATGATGACCACCACGCTGACGAAAAAGATGAAGAACATCTCCCCCTGGAGCGTCATCCAGGTCCTAAGGACCAACGCCCTGGGCTTGACCACCACCAGTTGAAAGCCGGGCTTTTCGAGGCCCACGTACGCGATGGTCACCTCCCTCCCCTGGGGATCGAGGGTGTCGAGCACATGGGGGCCGAAGCTCTGGGAGGGGAGATCGAAGGGGCATTTTTCCAGGAGTTCGCCGTAGAAACGGGACCGGGTCTGCAGGATCCCCTCCTGGTTGATGATGAAGGCGTCCGCCTCGGGGTCGAGCCCCATGGCCGAGATGAGGTCGTAGAACCGGTTGGTGTCGATGGTGGCCCGGAGGACCCAGGTGCGGCCCTCCTCCTCCACCCGCTGGACGGCGATGGCGATGTGGGGAAACTTCCGATACCCCATGAAGACGTCGCTGATGTAGGTGTCCCGGATGACCACCTCCTGGAACCATTCCTGGCCCGAATAGTCCTTGCCCAGCAGGGAGTAAGGCCCGGCGTAGCTGATCTGCGTGCCGGCGCTGTTGATCAGTCCGATGTCCACGAACCCCTCGAACTCCATCTTGAGGACCCGGAAGATCCGGGCAAGGGTCCGCTCGCCGGCGAGCTGGTCAAAGGAATAGGCCGAGGCGACGAACCGGACCGTGGAGAGCCGTTCCTCCAGGAAGAGTTCGAACGAATGGCGGGTCTTGCTCAGCAGGACCCGGAGAGGGTCGATGACTTCGTTTTTGATGCTCTCCCGGTACTGGAAATGGTTGATTCCCGCCATGATCCCCAACGGCAGGATGGTGACGACCAGCATGGTCACGGTGATGTTCCGCCGGAGTTCCAGATACCGCCGGGGGGAGTCGCTCACCTTATGGATGCTCAGAAACCCTCTGAGGATGGCGCTCGGCCAGTGCCTAACATTCATGGGATTTCCTCCTGGGGCACAGAATGCTCCCCGGTTCCAGGCGCCCCGCCACATAGGCGGACAGGGCCGCCTTCCACGCCCCGATCACGCCGTCCAACAAAGAGACCCGTTTCCACTGGAGGTACTGGTGGTACTCCTCCTCGATGCCGCCGCAGATCACGGTGCCGATCTCCTCTTTGAGGACCATGTGGCACAGCTGTTCCGCCGAGGCCTGGGAGACCACGATGATCCGGTCCTCCCGAACGTCCCCTTGGCTGTCCAGGACGGCGATGAGGACCTCCGTCGCCAGGTCGAACCGGGGGGCCACATCGTCGCCGAAAAGGGGGATCAACACCTTGTCGCTCATGGGGAGTCGATCCCGTGCCGCTTCATCTTCCGCCAGAGGGTCGATCTGCCCCATCCCAAAATCTCCGCGGCCCGGCTCCGTTTGCCTCCGGCACGAACCAGGGCGTCGAGGATCATCCGCCGTTCCACCTCGGCCCAGGTCTCCGTCCCGCCGCTCCCCTCCGCGCCGGTAAGTCGGGGCCGTTCCCCGGCCGGGGGGCGGTCCCCTCCGGCCTCGCCGGCGGGGACCGGCCGGGGTTCGGTGAGGTAGGCCGGCAGGTGGGCCGGCAGGATCCGGGATTCCCGGCAGATGTTGACGGCGTACTCGACGATGTTCCGCAGCTCCCGGACGTTGCCGGGGTAGTCGTACTGATTCAGGAGGGTCAGAGCCTCCCGGGAATACCCTTCCACGGCCTTGTTGAACTTCCCCGCGAAGCGGTTGAGGAAATGGTCGAGGAGGAGGCGGATATCGAGTTCCCGGTCCCGCAGTGGCGGAAGCTTGACCCGCACCACGTTGAGGCGGAAGAGGAGATCCTCCCGGAATCGCTTCTCATGGACCATCGTCTCCAGATCCCGGTGGGTGCCGGCGATCACTCGGACGTCGGCCTGGAACCCCCGGGTACTGCCCAACGGATAGACCACCTGGTCGTCCAGGAAGGTGAGCAGCTTCACCTGGAGGGTCGGGGGGAGATCCCCGATCTCCGTGAGAAAGAGGGTGCCGTTGTGGGCCAGTTGGAACCGCCCCGGCTTGTTCTCCACCGCGCCGGTGAACGCCCCTTTCCGGTGGCCGAAGAGTTCCGACTCCAGAAGGGTTTCCGGGAGGGCCCCGCAGTTGACCTTGATGAAAGGGCCCTTGGCCCGGCCCGAGGCCCCGTGGATCGCCTCGGCCACCAGATCCTTGCCGGTCCCGGTCTCGCCGGTGATCAGGACCGAGGAGTCGCTCTGGGCCACAGCGGGAAGAACCGAAAAGACCTTCTCCATGCTGGGGCTCTTGCCGATGATGGTCCCGAAACTGTAGGCCTGGCTCGACCGGGCGTCCATCTCCCCGTACGGCCGGAGGTCCTCCACCGTTTCGATGAATCCCAAGGGATCCTCCCCGTCGCCGGCGATGGGGGCGACGGTGACGCGGACCGGGATCCGCTGCCGCTCCCGGTTGATGATGTCCGTGTCGACGCTGACGGGGTTGGTGTCCGCGGTCATCCCCCGGGCCGGACACGCGGTGACGCAGGCCCGGCTTCGGAGGACATGGTGGCAGGGGATCCGGTAGGTCGCGGCGGTCTCCTGGGAGAAGCCGGTCACGGCGCACAGGGACCGGTTCAATAGGGTGACATGGAGTCCGTCGTCGAGGATCGCAATGCCCATGGGGATCTCGTCGAGGAGCGCCTGGAGGGTGACCGGGGCGTGAAAAAGCCCCTCCACGCGGGGGATGCACCGGTCCTCAGGGGCCACTACTCCTCTTCTTCCAATAAGGCGTGGACCGCCAGCAGCAGATCGGCGTCCCGGAGGACCCCCACCAGTTGCTTCCCCTCCAGGACGGGAAGCTTTGTGATCTTGTTTTTGAAGATCATCCGGAGGGCGTCCATGAGCCCGGCGTCCGCCTGGATCGTGCCCCGGATCTTGAGCATGATATCCTTGACCTTGACCTCGGCGTTCTTCCGGACCCGGGCCCGGAACCCCAGATTGGCGTCGTCCAGATCCGAGGCCCCCGCCTCCGCGAACGCGGCCGAAACCCCGGCGGCGGCCAGCCGCTGGCTGAGCCCCCCCGCCACCTCCGGGATCAGGGTCCTCAGAATGGTGGCGAAGTCCAGAATCCCGGCCAGGTTGTCCTTATCGTCCATGGCCAGGACCGTCCGATGGCCGGCCTCGGTGCACGATTCGGCGTCCAGCTCGCAGTAGGAGCCCCGGAGAACGGCGACGGCCTCCCGCAGGGGGGCCTCCTTGGAAACGGTGGAGTAGTCTTTGATCGGGATCATGATCTCCCGGACTGTTTTTTTCAACATATTTCGGTACCTCCTGGATGGCATTCGGGTTCTTGGAGCCCCGGTGGTCGGCGGTCCCGGCCCCTCGGGGGTTGGCGTCTCGGTGGATCAGTGGCCCCCGGCGATCAGACCGCTCGCCGCGGCGGTCAGGATGACGGCCTCCAGAATGGCCAATACCGCGTAGACCTTGTCGTTGTTTTTCAGGAGGGTGGGCACGATTCTCAGATAGCAGATGATCGTGACCCCCGCCAGGATGGCCACCCCGATGAAGTTGAGGAAGTCGCCGTACTTGAGCATGCCGAGCCAGGCCCACCCGGAGTGGATGTTGGCGTCATGCAGATATTGATCCACGTTCTTTGACCAGTGCCGGGAGATCTCATCCAGGGCGATATAGGGGTCCATGATGCCGAAGATGTAGATGGCGTAGGTGATGAAGAGAATGAGCAATCCGATGTACATCCCCTTTTCGAGAATGGCGGCATAGATCACCTGTTCCGGGGAGGCCTCCAGGGAGACTTCAGAGCTTTCCGGTTTATCCGTCATGTTGTTTTCCTCCTGTATTTTTTAAACTTTTTCCATCTGTGTTGGCGCGGGGCTATCCGAAAATGCCTTTCTGGAGTGCCTTGAGCCCGGCAAAGGCGAGGATGGCGATGACCATCCACCGGATGAAGGTGGGCTTTGCGATTTTGAGCAGCCGGACCCCGACAAATGAGCCGAGCATGATCCCCACCAGGGAGGGGACCACCATCAACGGTATCACACATCCTTTGTTCATGTAGATCCACGCGGCCGAGGTGTCTGTAATGGAGAGGAGAAACTTGCTGGTGGCCACGCTGATCTTCAAAGGAGCCCCCATGAGCAGATTGAGCACGGGAACATTGGCCCAACCGGCCCCCAGGCCGAACATGCCGGCCATGACGCCGATGATGACGAACAGGCACAACCCCAAAGGGGTCCGGTGAACCTTCCAGTGGATAGTCTTGCCGGTACTCGCCTCCTGGTAGACGCCGTAAATCCGGAGGACGGAGGAAAGCGGGTCCGCCTCCGGCACATCCGGCAGCTCCGATTTCTTGGCGGTGAGCATCAGCGCGCAGATCCCCAGGATGGTGGCGCCCAGGGCGATCTGGACGATCTGGGTGGGCAGGGCGAGCCCGATCATGGCGCCGATGATGGCACAGGTGGAAGCGATCAGGGCCACGGGGATGGCGAGCCGCAGGCTGGCCAGGTTGGCCTTGAGGAGCCCCGGACCCGCCGCCAGTGCTCCGGACAGGGCCACCAGCAATCCCGTCCCCCGCACGAAGTCGAGGTGAAACGGGAAAAATCCGCTGATGATGGGCACAAAGAGGACGCCGCCGCCCACGCCGCCCAGGACGGCCAGAATCCCCATGACAAAGGTGACGATAAAGAGCAGCAGCGGCCAGAACCACCAGGCATGGGTATCCGGCGCGGGGGCCGGCGCGGCATCCGCCGGCGGGTTGGCCAGAGCGGTCGATCCCGCCAGGATCATCCCCATAAGGAGTACCAGTGCGACAGCCCAGAACATTCGGTTTTTCCCCATCGATTCCTCCTTGAAAAAGATTTTGTGAGAGCTGATTGTCTTCTTGAGCCGTGATCTTCGGCCGTGTCTGTCCGATGGAAAATGGGAACTCCCCGCCCGCCTCGGTCGATGGCGGACAAGGGCCATCAAATACTGAATGTTCCAAAACGTGTCAAGAAAAATGTGAATGCCCCTGTAGGGAATGAACCGCGTTCGGGGGCCGGGGACCCCACTCGGTACGGTCCCCTTACCGCCGGAAGACCACGCGGCCGTCGAAAAGGGTCATCTCCACCCGGGCCTTCCGGATCTCCGAGGGGTCGGTGGTGAAGATGTCCCGGTCGAGGATGGCGATGTCGGCCCGTTTTCCCGGAGCCAACGTCCCCAGCTCCCCTTCCAGTCCGTAGTAGGCGGCGGTGTCGGCCGTGTAGGCCCGGAGGGCCACCTCCACGCCCACCCGGTGGCGGGGGTGCCAGCCGGAGGCGGGGCGGCCGTCCGGCCTCTGGCGGGTGACGGCGGCGTGGATCCCGGCCAGGGGGTTGGGGTCGCAGACCGGGGCGTCGGAACTGAAGAGGGTCGGGATCCCGGCGTCGATCACCTCCCGGAAAGGGTAGGTCCAGCGCCCCCGGTCCCCCACGCAGGTGTCGATCATCTCGATGTCCAGGACCATGTTGGTCGGCTGCATGCAGGCGGTGACCCCGAGGCGGGCCAGCCGCGCGACATCTTCGGGTCGGACCATCTGGAGATGCTCGATCCGGTGGCCCAGGCGGGGGTTCGGGCGGCCGCCGCCCGCCCCCCGTTTCCGGGCCAGGGCTTCGAAGATATCGATGATCTCCCGGTTGGCCCGGTCGCCGATGGCGTGGACCATGACGGCGAGCCCCGCCCGGTCGGCGCTGAAAATGTCCTGGCGCAGCTTCTCCATATCGAGCAGGGGCATGCCCACATCCGCATCGAGGTACGGCTCGATCATCCAGGCGGTGCGGGCCCCCATGCCGCCGTCGGCGAAGTATTTGAGGTGGCCGATCCGGAGCCGGTCGTCCCCGAACCCCGATTTGAGCCCCAGGCCGATCGCTTCGTCGATGGCCTCGCCGGGCAGGGAGGCCCAGCAGCGCAGATCGAAGTCCCCGCGGTTCCTCAAGTCCTGCCAGCACCGGAGGCAACGGCCGGCATTGGGATCATCCATGAGCTTGACGTCCTGGATCCCCGTCAGGCCCAGGGAGTGGAGCACGGGGATCCCCTCGGCCATGATGTCGGTGAGTTCCTCGTCACCGGGGGGGAGAATCACCTCCTTGATCCGGTTGACGGCATGCTCCCGGAGGATGCCGTCGGGGCGGCCGGTCGCGTCCCTACCGATGACCCCCTCGGGCGGATCCGTCGTGCTCCGGTCGATGCCGGCCAGTTCCAGGGCCCTGGAGTTGACCGCCACCAGGTGGAGGTCGCAGCGCCACAGCGCCACCGGATGGGCCGGGGCCGCCCCATCGAGGTCGTCCCGCCCGGGCATTCGCCGATCGGGCCAGGGGGCTTCGTTCCACCCTTGCCCGATGATCCAGGTGCCCACGTCGATCCGGGAGGCGGCCGCCGCCACCCGGTCGAGCACCTCCTCCCGGGATCGGGCATCGGAGAGATCGAGCTGGCGTCGGCCCATGGCCCAGTCGTAATAGTGGAAATGGGCGTCGATCATGCCGGGGATGGCCAGGCGGCCCTCCAGATCGATGACCCCGGTCTCCGGGCCGGCCGACCGGCGGATCTCGTCGTCGGTGCCCACCGCCGTGATGCGCCCCTTGCGGATGGCCAGGGCCTGGGCCGTCGGCAGGGAGAGTTCCAGGGTCCGCACCCGGCCGTTGACCAGGATCCGGTCGGGGGAGCGGCTCACAGGAGAAACCCCTGGGGGAAGGGGTCCCGGGGATCGGCCACGAACGTGTGGAATCCGGTGATGTGGGCGCTGCCCCGGATCTCCACCACCACGGCGGGAAGGCCCCCCATTCGGGTTTCCTCGACGATGCGGGCGTCGAAGACGGTTCCGAGCGGGCTTGCGTTCCTGAACACGTCCCCGGGCCGGAGCTTTCCCCTGGCATGGAGCAATGTCAGCTTGGCGGCGGTGCCGGTGCCGCAGGGGGACCGGTCCATGTGGGACTCGCCGTAGACCACCACGCTGGTCCCCCGCCCCTCCCCGTGACCGTCGGCATCGTAGAATTCCGTGACGTCCACGGTGGCGACCTCCGGCCGGGCCGGGTGGTGGACGGTGAACTGTTCGTTGGCGGCGTCGATGATCGCCATGCCCAGTTGGATGAGCCGGGGTCCGTTTTCCGGGGTCAACGCAAGGCCGATCTCCTCGGCCGGGACCATGGCGAAGAATCCGCCCGCGCAGACCAGATCGACCGGAATCGAACCGAGGCCGGGGACCTTCAACGTTCGGGTCTCCCCTAGGGCGAAGGAGGGCACCATGAGGATGGCCACCGACGCGACTTTGCCGTCTTCCACCGCCGCCCGCGCCTTCATGGGGCCGGAAGGGGTGTCCACCGTCACCAGGGTCTCCGCTCCGTCCGCCGGGAGCCCCCCCGTTTCGATCAGGGAGGTCACCGCGCCGATGGTGGCGTGACCGCAGAGGTACGGGTATCGGCGGGCATCCATGTAGATGAGTCCGAAGGCGGCCCCTTCGGTGACCGGCTCGGTCACCAGGGCGGCCAGGACTCCCCGGTGTCCCCGGGGCTCCCGGGTCAGCCGCAGCCGGATGTGGTCCTGGTGCGCTTTCAAATGGAAGAGCTTGTCCCGCATGGTCCCGCCGGGGATGGGATCGACCCCGCCCACGATGAGTCGGGTCATCTCCCCGGCGGTGTGGGAGTCGATGGTGGAGATGCTTGACGGGAAACGTTCCGCCGCGGCTGTGTGGATACGGTCAAGGTCGATCAATTCGGTACGGCTCCATTTCGATCCGCAAAAGACACTTCGGGATCAACATCCTCCCGTACCTTCGGATCATACTTCCTTGGGAAGGAGTTTGCAATGGCGGGGCGGAACGGTGACCGCGACCGCCTCGCCGCTTCTGAAGGGGTTCGTCTTCACGATGCCGATGGCGTGGATCACCGTGCCGTTTTCCAGCTCCACGAAATAGCTGACCTCTCCGCCCATGTAGCTGCGTTCCTTGATCTTTCCGAAGAAGCAGTTGACGGCGCCGTCTGGCCGGTGGGCTTTTCGGGGTTCGAGGTCGAGTTTCTGCGCCCGGACCACGATCTCCACCGCGTCGCCCTCCCGCCACCGGTCGCCGCCGCCGGCGGCGGCCAGCAATTCGTTGCCGTCCTCTAATCCGACCCGGAAGCCTTCCCCGTCCTTGCCCAGGATCACCCCGTCCACGAAGTTGGAGTGGCCCAGAAAATCGGCCACGAAGTGGTTGACGGGATTGTTGTAGACCTCTTCCGGACTGCCCTCCTGCTGCTTTTTGCCGCCCTCCATGACCACGATCTTGTCGGACATGGAAAGCGCCTCCCGCTGGTCGTGGGTGACGAAGATGGTGGTGACCCCGAGCATCTGCTGGATGTTGTCGATCTCCCGGCGCATCTCCTCCCGGAGGTTCTCGTCCAGGGCCGAGAGAGGCTCGTCCATGAGCAGCACCACCGGCTCGATGACGATGGCCCGGGCCAGGGCGATGCGCTGCTGCTGGCCGCCGGAGAGCTGTGAGGGCATCCGGCGCTCCACGCCGGGGAGCCGGACCATCTCCAGTGCCCGGGTGACCTTCTCCTTGATCTGATCCTTGGGGACATCCCGGTACTTCAGGCCGAAGGCGACGTTGTCGAAGATGGATTTATGGGGAAAGAGGGCGTAGTTCTGGAAGATCATTCCGAGGTTTCGCCGGTGGATGGGCACGTCGTTGATCCGATTTCCCTGGATGTAGATGTCTCCCTCGGAGGGAGATTCCAATCCGGCCACCATCCGGAGCAGCGTGGTTTTGCCGCACCCCGACGGACCGAGCAGGGTGACCAGGGACCCTTCGGGGATGTCCAGATCCATCTTCTCCACGGCGACCACGTTGTCGAAGCGCTTGGCGATGCCGCGGAACCGAACCAGGGCGGGGTCTTTTTCTTGTTCCAAAATCGGGGGGTCTCCTCGGTGCGATGGGGTGCGGATGCCCGCGCCGGCGGGGGTGCCCGGCCGGACGCGGGCATCCGGTTAGCGGCGGATCAGGCGCCGGCCTTGATCCGGTCCCACTTTTCGGTCCACTCGAGCTGATGGCTGTTCCAGTACTCGGGATCGGCGAACAGATAGCCGTCCAGGGTGCCGGTGGGGTCGAAGGCCGGCAGCTTCTGGATCGATTCGGGCATCTCCACCTTCCGCGGGTCGAGGCTGGGCGGATATTTCTGGCCTTCGGCCACGGCGATGGCCGGCTCGGGCTCCAGCATGAAGTTGAGCAGCTTCTGGGCCACCTCCATATCCGTCCCTTTGAGAACGTACATATACTCCATCCAGGAGTACGTATTGGGCGGGGCGAGGTACCCGATGGGATGGCCCTCGGCCTGGAGGTTGGCCACGCGCCCGGACCAGGCCACCGTGGCATAGATCTCTTCGTTGGCCAGCAGGCTCATCAGCTCCGAGCCGGAGGCCCAGTACTTTTTGATCATCTCCCGCTGTTGCTTGAGAGCATCCCAGACCGCGTCCAGCTTTTGGATATCGTTGGGGCTCTGTCCGGTGTGGAGGGCCGCGTACCACATGTTGGTCCGGAAGTCCCCGCCCCAGCTCCCCAGTTTGCCCTTGAGTTCCTTGTCCCAGAGAAGGGAGGCCCCGAGCTTCTCCGCTTTTTCCTTGCTGATATGCTTGGTGTTGTAAGCGATTCCGGTCTGGCCGTAATCATAGGGAACGGCCGAGAGCTTTCCGTCGGTGATCCCCTTGAGGGTGGCGATCATTTTGGGAAGGACATTTTGCAGGTTCGGGATCTCGCTTTCGTCCAGCACCGAGTTGAATCCCAGGTTCTTGTAGCGGGCA
The DNA here is from genome assembly GCA_964431545.1 of uncultured Desulfobacteraceae bacterium. Lineage (GTDB taxonomy): Bacteria > Desulfobacterota > Desulfobacteria > Desulfobacterales > JAABSP01 > CAYSLC01. The sequence goes on from CAYSLC010000001.1 coordinate 83,109, forward strand.
TAATCGTAGACGGCGCTCAAATGGGCGATGTTGAACTCTCCGCCCGGCGGATAGGAGGCCTTGACCTGGGTGAGAAACGCGTCCATGCCCGTAAAGGCGGCATCGACCACCTCAATGCCGGTGGCCTTGTTGAACGGGTCGAAGGCGTACTTCCGCAGGGCTTCGGAGGTGGAGCCGCCCCAGCTGTGGAACGTGATCGATTCGGCGCCGAACGCCTTCCGGGCCAACCCGAAGGGACCGCCCACGAGCCCGGCCGCCGCCCCGGCGATGCCGAGGTACTTCATGAAGTCACGACGAGAGACCTTTCCCTCTCGATACCCGTCGATCAGCCTGTCGAGCGTCTTCTCCATCTTCTTTTCCATGTTCAAGCCTCCTGTGTTTATGTTGGGTGGTTGGGTTCCATCCGAAGATCACGCTTTATCAGATAGGTCGCTTGGATATCATTCGCTTCCCCTTGCGAACCGCCGGGACACATACCCCGCCGCCAGGGGCAGGGAGACGGTCAAAAAGATCATCACGGTACCGAGGGCGTTGATCTCCGGGCTGATGGAGTTTCGCAGCATGCCGAAGATCTTCACCGGCACCGTCTGGTTCTGGGCCGTGGCCCAGAAGAGGGTCGCCGTCACGTCGTCGAAGGAGATGGTGAAGGAGAAGAGCATCCCGGCGAAGATGGCCGGGGCCAGCAGCGGAAAGGTGACCGACAGGAAGGTTTGAAACGGACTCGCTCCGAGGGTCTGGGCCGCCTCCTCGTATTCCCTCTTGATGCCCACCAGCCGGGCCTGGACCACCAGTAGAACATAGGGCAGGGTGAGCACCACGTGGCCGATGAGGAGCAGGGCGAAGCTCTTGGGCTGCTGGAGCCACCGGATGAAGATCAGCAGGGCCACCCCGAGCACCACCTCCGGGATCATGATGGGGGCCAGCAACAGGGTGTTGAGGGTCTCCTTGCCCGGAAATTCATACCGAACAAAGGCCATGGCCGCCGGTATGCCGATGGCCGTCGTCAACACCGCGGTGAGGGAGCCGAGGATCATGGAGTTTTTGAAAGCCCCCAGGATCGTCGCATTCTGGGCCAGCTTCGCGTACCACCGAAAACTGAACCCCTCCATGGGAAACGATCCGAACTGCTGGGGGTTGAAGGAGAGGAGAACCACCGCCACGATGGGCGTGAACATCCAGATGTAGATGAGCAGGGTATAGATCTTGATCAGCGACCAACCGGAGAAAAATTTCATCGGCGATCCTATTGGAGGGTCTTGAAGATCTGGTTGATGCCCAGATACCGGTTGTAGGTATAGACGATGACGCCCAGAAGCCCCAGCAGGATGGTGCTCAGAGCCGAACCGAAGGGCCAGTCGAGGGTGCCGACGATCCGTTTGAAGATCAGGTTGGCGATCATGTCGTTGCCCGGCCCCCCCAGGATCATGGGCGGCAGGTACGTCCCGCAGGTCAGGACGAAGACCAGCAGGCATCCCGCGCTCACCCCCGGCAGGCTCAAGGGGAGCGTCACCTCCTTGAAGGCCTGCCATTCGGTGCAGCCGAGGCTTTTGGCCGCTTCGACGAGGCTCCTGTCGATCCCCTCCAGACTCACATAGATGTTCAGGATCATGAAGGGCAGGAGGTACTGCAGGAGGCCCATGAGCACCGCCGCCTCGTTGTAGAGCATGGGAAGCGGCGTCTCGATGAGACCGATCTTCAGCAGGATGTGGTTGATCAGGCCGGAATCGCCCAGGATGTTGATCCAGGACAGGGTCCGGATGATGAAGCTGATCCAGAAGGGGAGCATGATCAGGATCATCAGAAACGGTTTGAGGCGGGACTCGGTCCGGTAGAAGAAGTAGGCCGGGATGTATCCCATGACCAGGCAGAGGAGCACCGTCTCCAGGGCCACCCGGATGGTCCGGATCAGCAGGGACGGATAGAAGAAATCATCGAAGAACTTGGCGTAGTTTCCGAACTGAAAGGCCGGTATGTCCCCGCCGAACGGCGACCGCAGCCAGAAGCTGTAGACGACCACGAAGCAGACGGGAATGACGAGGAGGAAAAATACCGCGCTGAGCGACGGCGCGAGCAGTGCCCAAGGTTTCCAGGCTTTCTCTTCCATGCTCCCCTTTCGAACGGTCGACCGATGTCGAAACCGGCCGACGGCCGTCCTTCCCTGGGGAAGAACCGATTCAGCGGCGCCCGTGGCGGGCGCGGGCAATGGACAAAGGGTGGTTCGATCCGTCGGCGTTGCTGGAGCTTGCGGAAGATGACGCACAGCATCATCCAAGGCAATACATTATTGTATGTATCCGACGCGACGGCGGATGTCAAGGCCGAATCGGCGCGCCTTACTCGACCCGGAACACGCGGCCGCAGGTGTGCTGGGCCGCCACCGTCAGCATGGCCCGGCTGTTTTGCAGGACCGGGCCCACTTCCCGGAGGGCCTTTTCCGGGGTGTTGTTCTGTTCGCTCAGGTGGGCCAGGATGACGTGGGAGAGCCGCTCGTGGAGGAGGTCCCCCAAGAGATCCCTCGACGCGGGGTTGGAGAGGTGTCCGGTCCGTCCCCGGACCCGCTGCTTGAGGGGCCAGGGGTAGGGGCCGGACAGGAGCATCTCCGGGTCGTGGTTCGCTTCGAGGATCAACAGGGCGCACCCCTGGAGGTGGGTCTTGACCATGGCCGTGGCGATCCCCAGGTCGGTGGCGATCCCCACCTTGAGCCCGTCCGTGGAGACGGTGAATCCGGCGGGGTCCTCCGCGTCGTGGGAGGTGGCGAAGGGATGGATGGTCAGGCGGTTGATGACGAACCGGCGGCCGGGCTCGAAGGGCACGGGCGCCGGGAGCTTCCGGAGGTGAGCCGCCGCCGCCCGGTGGGTGGCGGGGCTGATGTAGACCGGCAGGTTGTACCGCCGGGAGAGGACCCCGATGCCCCGGGTGTGGTCGCCGTGTTCGTGGGAGACCACCAGGGCCGTCAGGTCTTCGGGTCGAAGGCCCCGGGACCGGAGCCGTCGTTCGATCTCCTTGCCCGACAGGCCCGCGTCGATGAGGATCGATGTCTCCCCGTCGGAGACGTGGATGGCGTTGCCCTTGCTGCCGCTGGCCAGAATACAGATTTGGAGGTCGCCCTTGGCCGCCACGTCACCGCCCCGTGTGGCCGAAGCCGCCGGAGCCCCGGCCGGTTCCGTCCAGCGTCTCCACCTCCTCGATGCGGACCCGGGGGAGCCGCTGGATCACCATCTGGGCGATCCGGTCCCCCCGGCGGAGGGTGTAAGGGGCCCTGCCCAGGTTGATCAGCGGCACCATGACCTCCCCCCGGTAGTCGGGATCGATGGTGCCGGGGGCGTTGATCATGCCGATGGCGTGTCGCGCCGCCAGCCCGCTCCTGGGCCGGATCTGGGCTTCGTACCCCGGTGGAACGGCCATGGCGAAGCCGGTGGGGACGAGGAAAATGTCGCCGGGAGACAGGGTCACCTCCGAGGGAACGGCCGCGCAGATATCCATCCCGGCGGAATCCGGGGTCATGTACCTCGGCGGGGGGATGTCCCGGTCGGCCTCCGGGTTGAGGCGTAAGAGCTTGACGGGGCAGAGGGGATCGACCATGGAGCGCCTGGGTGGCCTGGGAAGCGGCATTGGGGGACGGACTCAGCCGGCCATCAGTTCCTCAAACGGAGCCCCGTCGGAGAGAGGACCCAGCAGGGTCAATGCCATGGCCTCCGGGGTGAAGAGGCTTTGGGCCAGCTCCTGGACCTGGGCCTCGGTCACCGCCTCGATGTTGGCCACCACCTCCTCCAGGGGGACATGGCGCCCGAAATGGAACTCGTTCTGGGCCAGGCGCGCCATGTGGTTGTCGGCGTTCTCCGTGGAGAGCATCAAACACCCCTTGGTGTACTCCTTGGCATCCCGGAGTTCCTCGGGGCCCACCCGGATCGACCGGATATCGGCCAGGCAGGCCAGGATGGCCCGGACCGCTTCGACCGTGTTCCTGGGATCCACGGCGGTGTAGACGCCGAACAGGCCCGAGTCGAAGTAGGCGGTCATGAAGGAGAAGATGGTGTACGCCAGCCCCCGCCGCTCCCGGACCTCCTGGAAGAGCCGGGAACTCATGTTGCCGCCGACGATGGTATTGAGCAGGGAATAGGCGAACCGGTCCGGATCGGCGATGGGAAGGCCGGGAGCCTCGATGCACAGATGGACCTGCTCCTGATCCCGCCCATGGAGATAGACCCCTGGTCGCGCCTGGGGAACGGTCCGCCCGGGCCGGCCGTTTTCTCTGGGGACCCCCTCGAAGATCGGGGCCAGAAGGTCGACCAGTCCCTGGTGCTCCAGGTTCCCCGAAGCGGAGATCACGATGCGATCCGCTCCGTAGAAGCGATTGAAAAAGGATCTGATGGCCTCCGAGTCGAACCGGACCACGTTTTCCCGGGTCCCCAGGATCGACCGGCCCAAGGGGTGGTCCCCCCAGTAGGCCGCTTCGGAAAGGAGGTGGATGTAATCCTCGGGGTTGTCCTCCACCATCCCGATCTCCTGGAAGATCACGGGACGCTCCTTGTCGATCTCCACCGGATCGAAGACCGAGTTGAGAAGGATGTCGCCGAGGATGTCCACCATGATGGCCACGTGCGTGTCCATCACCTTGGCGTGGTAGCAGGTGGTCTCCATGGTGGTGAAGGCGTTGGTGTGGCCGCCGATGACGTCGAAGGCCTTGGCGATCTCGTAGGCGGACCGACGACGGGTGCCCTTGAAGATCATGTGCTCGATGAAATGGGAGAGTCCGCTCTCCGCCTCCGACTCGTCCCTCGCTCCGACGGAGACCCAGACGCCCATGGAGACGGAGCGGACATGGGGCAGACCGCGGCTGATGATCCGGACTCCGTTGTCCAGGGACGTCTTACTTACGGTTCGGCTTTCCGTCCCGCTGCCTGTCCGGGCCATCCTTCTCCTCTTCCAGCACCGCCTTGTGGCTCAGCCGGATCTTTCCGTCCTTGTTGACCTCCAGGACCTTGACCTTGAGCATCTCCCCCTCCTTGATCACATCCGTGACCTTCTTGACCCGCTGGGGGCTCAACTGGGAGATGTGGACCAGGCCGTCGGTGCCCGGCATGATGTTGACGAAGGCGCCGAAGTCGGTGATCTTGACCACCTTGCCCTCGTAGATCTCCCCGACCTCGGGCTCCGCCGTGATCTCCTTGATCATGCCGATGGCCTTGTCCGAGTCCTCGGTGGAGGTGGCGGCGATCTTCACGGCGCCGGAGTCGTCGATCTCGATCCGGGTGTTGGTCTCGCTCTGGATGGCGCGGATCACCTTCCCGCCCGGGCCGATGATCTCCCGGATCTTATCCGGATTGATCTGGATGGTGGTCACCTTGGGGGCGTAGGGGGAGATCTCGTCCCGGGCCTCCCGCAGCGTGTCGAGCATCTTCTCCAGGATGTGGAGCCGTCCCCTGCGGGCCTGCTCCAGGGCCTGGCGCAGGATCTCCCGGGGCAGTTCATGGATCTTGATGTCCATCTGGACCGCGGTGATGCCGTTCTTGGTGCCGGCCACCTTGAAATCCATGTCCCCGGTGTGGTCCTCGTCGCCGAGGATATCCGACAGGATGGCCACCTCGTCCCCCTCCTTCATCAGCCCCATGGCGATGCCGGAGACCGGCGTCTGGATGGGGACGCCGCCGTCCATCAGCGCCAGACTGGCGGCGCAGACGGTGGCCATGGAGGACGAACCGTTGGATTCCAGCACCTCGGAGACGATCCGGATGGTATAGTCGAAGGCCTCCTTGGACGGGAGGATCTTCTCCACCGCCCGGGTGGACAGACCCCCGTGGCCGATGTCCCGGCGGCTCGGACCCATGATCCGTTTGGTCTCCCCCACGGAATAGGGGGGGAAGTTGTAATGGAGCATGAACGGGCGCATCTCCTCGCCGCTCAGGGTCTCCACCCGCTGTTCATCCTGCCCCGAGCCGATGGTGAGCACGCCCAGGACCTGGGTTTCGCCCCGGGTGAAGAGCGCGCTGCCGTGGGGCCGGGGCAGAAGGCCCACCTCGCAGGTGATGGAACGGACCTCGTCCCGCTGGCGGCCGTCGATGCGGATGCCGTCTTTCAGAACCATATCCCGGGTGATCCGCCGTTCCAGGTCGTTGAGGATCCCGTAGACCTCCCCCTTCCGCTCGGCATATTCCTCGCCGAGTCCCTCGAAAACATCCCCCTTTGCCTGGCGCAGGGCCGCGCGGCGCGGGATCTTCCGGGGGACCCGCAGGGCCTGCCGGAGGGGTTCCTCGGCCGCCGCGTTCAGCCGGGCCTCCAGGTCGGCGTCCCGTTCCTTGACGGGGACTTCCATTTTGGGGAGCCCAACCGCCTCCCGCAGCTTGGCCTGAATATCGATGAGCGGCTGCATGGATTGGTGGGCGAATTCGATGGCCTCCACCATCTCATCCTCGCTCACCTGGTTTCCGCCCCCTTCCACCATCACGACGCCGGTTCCCGAGCCGGCCACGATGATGTTGATGTCGCAAAGGTCCCATTCGGCGATGGTGGGGTTGACCACCAGCCGGCCGTCGATCCGGCCCACCCGGACGCAGGCGATGGGGCCTTCGAAGGGGATGTCCGAAATCTCCAGGGCCGCGGAGGCGCCGGTCATGGCCAGGGTGTCCGGATCATTCTCCTGATCCATGGAGAGCACGGTGGCGATGACCTGTATCTCGTTGGTCCAGGTCTTGGGAAACAGCGGGCGTATGGGGCGGTCGATGAGGCGGGCGGTGAGGGTCTCTTTTTCACTGGGGCGCCCCACCTCGCGTCTGAAGTAGTTGCCGGGGATGCGTCCGGCGGCGTAGATCTTCTCCTGATATTCCACGGACAGGGGGAGAAAGTCGAGTCCGGGCCGCTCTTCCTTGGACGACACCACCGTCACCAGGACGATGGTGTCCCCATACTGGACCACCACCGATCCCGATGCCTGTTTGGCCACCTTGCCGGTTTCGATGCTCAGCGGTCTTCCGCCGATATCGGCTTTAAATACAATTTCCATAAGCGTTTTTTTTCTATCTCCTCAGGCCCAGAGTCTCGATGATCGTCCGGTACCGTTTGACATCTTTGTTTTTTACGTAATTCAACAGTCGCCGCCGCTTGCCCACCAGCATGAGCAGTCCGCGGCGGGAGTGGTGATCCTTTTTGTGGATCTTGAGGTGTTCCGTAAGATAGGTGATCCGGTGGGTCAACAGTCCGATCTGCACCTCGGGCGAGCCGGTGTCCTCCTCGTGGAGTTTGTACCGGTCGATCAACTCCCTTTTGTCCTGCGCTTGAAAAACCACTTTCTTTAGGCCTCCTTGTTCCAACTCATGGGTTTCGGATGATGCTCGTCCTGGGTTTCTGGGCCGCCCTCCGCCGGGGTCGCGTCGCCAGCTTGCAGTAAACACATTATTTTGGAAAAACACAACAGTAAATATAGGTACAGCTTCCCTTTTTGTGCTGGATCACCGCCAGCAGTCCACCGGCTTCGTCCACCACCTTGACGTACTCCCCCCCCGACGGCGGCGGGATATCGGCCGTGGTGACGGCGTTGCCGTTCAGGATGCGGCCCGCCAAACCCGGCGGCGCCTCATGGGCGGCCATTCCCCGCAGAGCCGCGGCCGGCGGGATGATCCGCTCCCGGATGCGTCCCCCCGATGCCAACGCCTCGATTTCGGGCAGGGTCGCCGCTTCGGACACCGAGAACCCGCCGCCGGCCGTCCGCCGCAGCGCCTTCAGATGGCCGCCGCATCCGAGGGCGTCGCCGATATCGGCGCACAGGGTTCGCACGTAGGTCCCGGCCGAACAGGTGACCCGAAACCCCACCGTCGGCGGCCGGATCCGATCGATCTCCAGGGAGGTGATCCGGACCCGGCGGGGGGGCTTCTCCACCGGGGTCCCTTTTCGCGCCAGTTTGTAGAGCGGCACCCCTTCATGTTTCAATGCCGAAAAGGCCGGCGGTGTCTGGTCGATCTCCCCCACAAACCGCTGAAAGGCGGCGCGGATCTCCTCCTCCCCGAGGGCCGCCGCCGCGTCCCCATCGGCGGCGGTCACCCGCCCCGTGGCGTCCTGGGTATCGGTCCGGATGCCCAGGACGAGTTCCCCTTCGTAGGTCTTCTCCCCGTGGAGGAAGAACCGGGCCAGCTTGGTCCCCTGGTTGAGGCAGCAGACCATCAGGCCGGTGGCGAAGGGGTCGAGGGTTCCCGTGTGTCCGATCTTTTTGACCTTCAGCATGCCCTTGATCCGGGCCACCACCCGCGCGGCGGTGATCTCCGGCGGCTTGTCCACCACGAGGATGCCGTTGGATTCCGGGGTCATGGCCCTCCGATCAGACCCGCTCCGCCAGGTTGAAGATGCCGCTTTTCAGCTCTCCGATCCCCGTGACGATGTTGAACCCGGCCGCGTTGCGGTGGCCGCCGCCGCCGAACATGGCGGCGATGGCCCCCACGTCGACGGATCCGTCGGATCGGAGGCTGACGTGGAACCGGTTGACCCCCCTTCCGGTCACGGCACCGCCGGAGGCGGCCTCTCCGTTGGTGTATTCCCGGATCAATACGGCGATCCGCACGTCCTCGATGAACCGGGCATAGTTGATCAGGCCGTCTCCGTCCTCGGACCGGGTTCCGGTCTCCTCGAACATCTCCCGGGTGAGGGTCATCAGGGAGAGCTTCCCGTTGTCGGAGATCTCCAGGGAGTCGAGGGCCCGGTTGAGCAGCTTGATCCGTCCCAGGGAATAGGTGCCGTAGACGTGGCGGGCCACCTCGTAGGGATCCACCCCCGCCGAGACCATCTCTTCGCAGATGGAGAAGGCCGCCCGGTTGGTGTTGGAGAACCGGAATGATCCCGTATCGGTGAAGATGCCGGTGTAGATGGCCGTGGCGATGGCCCGGACCATGGGGATCTCCATTCGGCGGATCAGGCGGTAGACGATCTCGGCGGTGGCGCAGGCCGTGGGATCGATCAGCCGGAATCGGCCGAACCGCGTGTTGGTGACGTGGTGGTCGATATTGACCACGTCGGGGATCCGACCGATGGCGCCGGCCAGGTCGCCCACCCGATCGAGGTCGCCGCAGTCGAGGATGACGGCCGTCTCGAACCGCTCCGGATCCTCCACCCGGTTCTGGATCCCGCTTACCGACGGCAGGTACCGGTACACCGTGGGGATGGGGCTCTGATTGTAGAGGGTGGCATCCTTTCCCAGCGCCTTGAGGCAGAGCCCCATGGCGATCAGAGAGCCGATGGCGTCTCCGTCGGGGCTGGTGTGGCTTGCAAGCAGGACACTGTGGCTATTCCTCAGATGCTCCGCGGTCCGATCCATTTCCGTCTTCGAGAGATTTGAGCAGCTTGTCGATTCGGGCTCCGTAATCGAATGATTCGTCATAGAAGAATTTCAATTCGGGCATGTACCGCAGGTCCAGCCGGTCACCGAGATACCGTTTGATGAACCCGCCGGCGCTCCGAAACCCCTCCGCCGCGTCCTGGCGCCGCTCTGTCTCGCCACCGGGCACGGAGAAGTAGATCCGGGCGTTTTTCAGGTCGGGGGAGACCTTCACGGCGGTGATCACGGCCATCTCCAGCCGGGGGTCCTTCACCTCCCGGAGCAGAATCTCCGACAGGGTCCGCTGGATCAGACCGGCCACCCGGTCCGCCCTTGAATACCCCTTCATGCGGTGAAGATCTCCATCTGGGTGTCGACCACCTCGGCGGTCGGGTCCAACTCCTCGGCCATGTTGAAGATCTTGTCGATCTTGGCGTTGACCACCGGCTTGTCGTTTCCCACCAGGGCGAATCCGATCTCCGCCCGGTGGTGGACGTCGTTGGCCCCCACTTCCGCCACCGACGCGTTGAAATTGTTCCGAAGCCGGGCCACCACCGACTTCACCACCTTCCGTTTGCCCTTGAGCGAGTGGCAGTCGTGCAGCTTGTATATGATGATCCCCAGTCCGATGACCATGTTCCCTTTCAGCGTCTCTTTCCATGGACTTCCAGAAGGCTCTGGAAAATCATTGGATCTCCGGTTTGATCTCCACCAGGTAGAAGCACTCGATGGTATCGCCGAGCTTGATGTCGTTGTAGTTCTCGATCCCGATGCCGCATTCGTAGCCGGACTGGACCTCCTTCACGTCCTCTTTATACCGCCGCAGGGAGCCGACCTTGCCTTCGTAGAGGATCACCCCCTCCCGGACCAGCCGGGCCTTGGCGTTTCTCTGGATCTTTCCGTCGGTGACATAGCAGCCGGCGATGGCCCCCACCTTGGGCACATGGAAGATCTCCCGGATCTCGGCGCGGCCCATGACGTGTTCTTCGTACGTGGAGGACATCATTCCCAGGATGGCGTCCTGGATGTCCTTGATGGCGTTGTAGATCACGTTGTAAAACCGCATGTCCACGTGCTCTTCCTGGGCAAAGGTCTGGATCTTTCCCGTGGGACGCACGTTGAAGCCGATGATGATGGCGTCCGAGACCGCGGCCAGGGAGACGTCCGATTCGGTGATGGTGCCGGTGGCGGCGTGGATCACGTTGATGGCCACCTCCTCGTTGGAGAGTTTGGTGAGGGAGTCCCGAAGGGCTTCGATGGAGCCGTGGACATCGGCCTTGAGGATGATGTTGAGGTCCTTGACCTCCCCCTCCTGCATCCGCTCGAAGAGCTTCTCCAGGCTCATGCGGCTCGTCTTGGCCAGCTCCTTGGATCGCTGTTTCTGGGCCCGGTGGTCGCTCACCTGCTTGGCGCTCTTGTCATCTGCGAGGGCCACCAGCTCATCACCGGCGTTGGGGACCCCGGAGAGCCCCAGGATCTCCACCGGGATGGAGGGGCCCGCCGATTCCACCTGGATCCCCCGGTCGTTGAGCATCGCCCGGATCTTTCCGTGATGGACGCCGCAGACCACGGCGTCGCCGGAATGCAAGGTCCCGTCCTGCACCAGGATGGTGGCCACCGGACCCCGGCCGGCATCGAGCTTGGCCTCCACCACGTACCCCACGGCCAGCTTCTCGGGGTTGGCCTTGAGTTCCAGCACCTCGGATTGCAGGAGGATCATCTCCAACAGGTCGTCAAGACCCATGGGCTGCTTGGCGGAGACCTTGACGAAGATGGTGTCGCCGCCCCAGTCCTCCGGCACCAGTCCCTGCTCCGAGAGTTCCCGGTAGACCCGGTCCGGATCCGCGCCGGCCTTGTCCATCTTGTTGACGGCCACGATGATCGGCACCTCGGCGGCCCTGGAGTGGTTGATGGCTTCGATGGTCTGGGGCATCACCCCGTCGTCCGCCGCCACCACCAGCACCACGATGTCGGTCACGGTGGCGCCCCGGGCCCGCATGGAGGTGAACGCTTCGTGGCCGGGCGTGTCGAGGAAGACGATCTGACCGTTGTCGGTGGCGACGTGGTAGGCCCCGATGTGCTGGGTGATGCCGCCGGCCTCGTGCTCGGTGATCTTGGTCTTGCGGATCACGTCCAGAAGCGACGTCTTTCCATGGTCCACGTGCCCCATGATGGTGACCACCGGCGGCCGTTCGGCCATCTTTTCCGGATCGACGGTCTCTTCGGTGACCTTGAGGACCGCGTCCTCCTCGAAGGCGGCCCGTTCCACTTCGTATCCGAACTCCGCGGCGACAAGGGCCGCGGTATCGTAGTCGACGGTCTGGTTGACCGTCACCATCACGCCCTGACCCATGAGCTTCATGATGATCTCGTTGGCCTTGATGCCCATGCGCTTGGCCAGATCCGCCAGCACGATGGTGTCGTCCACCTTGATCCGGCGTTTGATGGCCTTGGGGGTGGTGATTTGGGGTTTCTGGGGCTGTTGCTGGACCTTGGTTTTCTGCCCCTTCCGGCCCTTGCGCGACCGGCCGCCGCCGGCGTAGAGATCGGCCCCCTCCACCACCGCCTTGTCCTTGAAGGAGATCTTCTTTTTGGCCCACCGGGTCTCCTTGGCCTTGCCTTCCGCCTTCTCCGGCTCCTCCGCGCCCCGTTTGCCGCGCTTTTTCCGCTTCTTGTCCTTGGCGGCGGCGTCCGCGGGCTGTCCCGCCTCCTGGGCTGCGGGGGGCGTTGCGCCGGCGGCTGCGGGTTCCTCGGGCTCCGGCGTCCTCTCCTTCGGGGCCGCCGGCGGTTTCGTGGGCAGCTTGATGATCTTGGCCGGGGTCTCCTTCTTGCCCTTCTTGGCCTTCTTCTTGGCCTTGGTCGCCGGCTTTTCGGGCTCGGGTTTGGAGGGCTCGGTCTTCTCCGCCGGGGATTCCGGCTCTTTTATCTCCTGAGGTTCGGCGGCGGCCTCGACCGGCTCCTGGGCCGTCGGCCCGGCCTCGTCCGCGGCGGCGGTCCCCTCGGGCGGTTTCGCCTCGACGGTCGCTTCGGAGGGCGGCGCCTCCTCTTCTCTGGCTTCGATGGGTTGGGCGCTGGCTTTCACTGGCTCTTCCGTTTTCTCGGCCGCCTCCGGTTCGACGGCCTCGGTCTCTTCAGGAGCGGCGGCCTCCTGATCTGGTTTCGTGGAAGGCGCTTCCGCGGGCTTCTCCTCGACGGGAGCCTCCTCTATCGGCGTTCCGGCGGCGTCGATCTCCTCGGCCTCGGTCTCGGGCGCCTCTTTCCCCGGAGCGGGCTCGGTCGGCTCCGGTTCCTGCTCGGCCTCGACGGGCGACGCCGTCTCCGGGGGCTGGTCGGCGTCGGTCTCCTCCACCGGAGGCGGTTCGACCTCCGCGGGCCGTTTTTTCCGTCTCCGGATCACCGTCGGCTTCGCGCGGGACTCGTCCAGGGCGCCGGCCTGGCTTCCGAGAATCTGAGCCTTGATGGTCGCGGCCGTCTCCCCGTCGATGGAACTCATGTGGCTCCTGACGGAGACATCCATGTCGCTCAGCCGATCGAGGAGCGCCTTCGGCTTCATGTTCAAATCCTTGGCAAGCTCATAGACTCTGATATTTGCCATCCATCCCCCTTACGGTTCGTCTATCACGAATCTTCTTTGCGCGAATCTGTGATCCCGTCGATCTCTTCCCCGGCGGTGTCGATGGTCTCCGGTTCGGAACCCGCACCGGCCGCGGCATCGGACGGATCGGCCTCCTCCCCGTCCTCGTCTTCCTCGGCCCCGTCGTCTTCCGGCGCCGTGTCGATCTCCCGGCCGGCTTCCGCCACCGGTTCCGTCCCGGCGTCGGTCTCCTTTTCGGCGTCCGCCTCTGTCGGCGATTCGGAGTCCTCGTCCGTCCCGGCCCGATCTTCCACCCCGGCCTCCGGTTCCTCGTCGGTTCCGGCCTCGGTCTCGGTCTGGTCTTCGAATGCCTCGTCCGTATCGCCTTCGGCTTCCGTCTCGGCCTCCTCTTCCTCTTCTTCGGCCTCCTCTTCGAAAGCCTCCTCGTTTATCACATAATCCTGCGCAATTTCAATAAGATTTTCCGCGTCTTCCTCGTCCAGCCCCCGGACTTGGGTCAGGTCCTCCACCGAGGCCTTGCTCACCTCCTCGGCCGAGAAAAAGCCCTTCTCGTAGAGGGCGTCCGCCAGACCGATGCTCACGTCGGGCAGGGCCATCAAGGAGTTGTATCCCTGCTGCATGGCCTCGTTGTAGCTCGACTCGCTCTTGACATCGAGGCGCCATCGGGTCAGTTTGGACGCGAGCCTCACGTTCTGTCCCCGCTTGCCGATGGCCACCGAGAGGAACTCGTCGGGAACGATCACCTCCATGGAGCGGTTCTCCTCGTCGATGATCACCCGGGCGATCTCGGCCGGGGCCAGGGCGTTGCAGACGAACTTGGCGGGGTCGACGTGCCAGGGGATGATGTCGATCTTTTCCCCCCGGAGTTCCTGGACCACGTTCTGGACCCGGGAGCCCTTCATCCCCACGCAGGCCCCCACCGGGTCGATGTCCGAGTCGCTGGAGGCCACCGCGATCTTGGCCCGGCTGCCGGGCTCCCGGACGGCCCCCACAATGGTGACGATGCCTTCGCTGATTTCGGGCACTTCGGTCTTGAAGAGGCTGATCAGGAAGCTGGGATGGCTCCTGGAGAGGATCACCTGGGGCCCACGGCTTTCATGGTGGACGTCGAGGATGTAGGCCCGGACCCGATCCCCCCGCCGGTAGACCTCCCGGGGGACCTGTTCCCGCTCCGGCAGCCCCCCCTCGGTCTGGCCGAGGTTGACGATGATGCTCCCCCGCTCGATCCGCTGGACGATGCCGTTGATGATCTCCCCTTTGCGATCGATGAACGTGGAGTAGACCGCGTCCCTCTCCGCGTCCTTCATCTTCTGGATGATGACCTGTTTGGCCGACTGGGCGGCGATCCTGCCGAAGGCGCCGGTATCCATCTTGATGCCGAGGCTGTCGCCCACCTCGCATTCGGGATCGAGGGCCTTGCCCTCGGTCACGGTGAACTCGACCTCGGGATCGGTGACCTCCTCCACCACCTCCTTGAACTGGAAGACCTCGATCTCGCCCACCTCGTCGTTGTACTGGACCTCGATGTCGATCCGGTTTCCGTATTTCTTCCTGGCGGCCGATTTCAGGGCCTCTTCCAGTGCCCGGATCAGGACCTCGCTGTCGATGCCCTTGTCCCGGCTCACCTGATCGATGATCCGCTTTATATCCGATATGAACATGGTCAGTGCTCTCCATTAAGATTGACAAGCCGTGCCCGGAGGATGTCGTCCAGGGGAAAGGCCCGGATCTCCTCGCCGGTCTTCAGGCGGACCCGGCCGTCCCGGTACCCCAGGAGTTCCCCCTGGAAATTCCGCCGCCCGTCGATGGGCTCCGCCAAACGGAGCTTGGCCCGGCGGCCCGAGAACCGGTCGAAGTCGGCGGGCCGGCCCAGGGGCCTCTCCGGCCCGGGGGAGGAGACCTCCAGATGGTAGGCGCCGCTCTCCTCCAGGTGAACGTCCAGGAGGTCGCCGAGCTGCCGGCTGACATCGACGCAGTCGTCGAGCGTCACGCCGCCGGGTCTGTCGATGTACAACCGGAGGATCCGTCCCCTCGGCTCCCGGTTGAACTCCACGTGGACCAGTTCCATGCCCTCCGCTTCGCACAGGGTCTCCGCAAGGTCGAAGACCAGGGCCACGATCCGGCGCTGGACCTCCGGCGTGATCGGCTGGCTCGCCTGGGTCTCCGGATCGGGCCGACTCCGTTTCGACCCCTTTTTCTTTCGCTTGCCGGCGCTCATGGGCGCGATGTCCATCCCCCATAAAAATAAAAAAACGGGCTTTCCGCCCGTTTTCCGCTTCCTCGCTCCGTAAACCTTTTATGTCTTCGAATGGAAGATCTCTATCCGTTCATGAGGGTTACCCCTATCAAAAAAGTTACCGACCACACAGCATCATAAAAGGTCTACTCCGAAAGCTGCCCCAAAAACAGGCGGACTTTGGTACAATTTGGAGCGGGCAACGAGACTCGAACTCGCGACACCAAGCTTGGGAAGCTTGTACTCTACCAACTGAGCTATGCCCGCTCTAAGAAGGAAGATATAAGCCAAATCGGAAAACTTGTCAACACCTTCTTTCGGGGAGGTCCGAAATTTCCAGGAGGCCCTCTCGGCCGGCCACCCGTCTCACCGGGCCGCCACGTAGACCAGGATCATGAACAGGGCGCCCATGGCCGCGGCAAAATATCCGCCGTATTGGTCGTAGGCCAGGGCCGTGAAGAATCCCAGCCCGATGATCGCCGCCCCCATGATCAGCCCGATCACGAAGGCGGGGGTGATCTTCTTTTTTCCGAACAGGCCGTCAGTCACCTTTGGTCGTTTCCGTTTTGCCATTCATTCCCCCACTCCGCCCGATTTCGGGCCGTTTCCTGCGTGGCTTGGTGGATCTTGTTCAGGGTGGCGTCGATGGAGGCCAGCGATGACTTGATGTCGTTCAACTGGCCGATGATGGAGTCCTCGTCGTCCGGGATCTGGGTGGGCCGGTCGTGGGAAGTGCCGATCTGTTTGGAGATGTCGTCCAGACGGATCCCCAGGGTGATGATAAGATAGAGGAGCAGGAGGTAGGCGAAGTGGTCCTCCCGCCAGTGGAGAAAGAACCGGCCCGCCACGAGGATCAGCAGAAAGACGACGCTGGTGACGAAGTAGGGATGGGTGGAGATCCGGTTCATGGCTGCCTGGGGGTCACCTGAAGAGATGGTTGACGGCGAAGGTCTCGAACTCCTCGGTATTGGGGCGGTAGGCCACCATGGCCAGGGCCGAGAGGAGGATGAAGATGTAAAGGGTATTGAAACCGCCCCCTAGAAGGAACAGGACCAGCCCATAGACGCCGATGCTCTCGGCGATGGCCAGCGTCACCATCACGGTGGTCATGTACCGCGCCATGAAGACCCGTTTGTCGATGAGGGGCCGGGGTTCCTTGCTCCGGGAATCGCGGCGGCCGGATCCCGGGGCCGTCATGGCCCGACGGATGGAATGGATCACCAGGAGTTCGGCCACGGAGACGCCGAGAAGGATGTTGCGCAGGGTGGTGAGGGAGAATCCAACCGTGATTCCCGAACGCAGGGAGTCCTCCAACAGGTGGCAGATGACCACGTAGATCACCAGGGAACTCAACATGGCGGCCCAGATGATCCAGAGGGACAGAAACTGCCTGTCCAGCTCCTGTCGGTCGCCGCGCCTATCATTGTCCCGTGGGTCCTTCATGCCCTTCTCCTGCCGGGGTCTTTGCCGAAAGGGCCATCCTATAGGAAAGATCGCGGGGGGGTCAATCCTAAAATGCTCCCGGATTTCATGGGATTCCCCTTCCGCTCTCCCTACCGGACGCCAAAGACGGTTTCCGGCCTTCCGAAGCCGGTTTTCCATTGACGGCGGCCGCCGCCGGGTATAGGGAAAGGATCCACAGCGTTCGGAAAAAACGTCCATGACGGAAGTCCTCCTCATCCAGCCCCCGATCCGGGATTTTTACATGACCGCCAAGCGGACCCTCCCCTATGGCCTGGCCGCGGTCGCGGCGGCCCTGATGCGGGAGGGGGTCTCCGTTTCGATCCTAGACGGGCTGGCCACCCGCAAGCGCCGAACGCTCCCTTTCCCCCCGGAGATGGCGTTTCTGAAAACCCACTACGGAACCCCGGACCGGTCGCCGTTCGCACTCTTCGGGGGATTCAGCCATTTCGGCCTGAGTTTCGAACACCTGGGCCGGTCGGCCCGGGCCTCGGGCGCGGTTCTTGTGGGGATCTCCTCCCTCTTCACCGCCTACGCGGGGGAGGCGGCGCTGGCCGCCGAGGCCGTGAAGCGCCACCACCCGGACTGCCGGGTGGTCCTGGGGGGCCACCATCCCACGGTCCTGCCGGAGGCGGCCATGGCCTGCGACGCCGTGGACTACGTCCTCCGGGGGGAGGGGGAGGTCTCCCTGCCAGCCCTCGCGGCGTCGGTCCGGGAGGGGAGGGTCCCTTGGGAGGTGCCGGGCATTGTCCATCGGAAGCCCGAAGGCGGGCTCCGGATCACCCCGCCCGCCTTCATGGAGCGGCTGGAGGATCACCCCTTTCCGAACCTCGACCTGATTTCCAGGAGATTCTACCGGCGGAAGCAGGGGGGGAGCGCGGTGGTGGTGGCCAGCCGGGGGTGCCCGATGAAATGCAGCTATTGCGCCCTCGGGGAGTTCCCGGTGCCGTACCGGAGACGAGGCGTCCCCGCCGTGCTTTCGGAGATCGAACACGCGGTGGTGCGGCATGGGGCGGGATTTATCGACTTCGAGGACGAAAACCTCTCCCTGGACCGCCGGTGGTTCCTCGATCTCCTGTCCGGGATCGCGGAACGGTTCCGACCCGGTCCGCCCGAACTCCGGGCCATGAACGGCCTCTTTCCCCCCACCTTGGACGCGCCGGTGGTGACCGCCATGAAGGCGGCGGGATTCCGGGCACTCAACCTTTCCCTGGGGACCTTCCATCCCGGTCAACTGGGGCGGTTCAACCGGCCGGACGTCCGGGAGGGGCTCCTTGGTGCCCTCCGTCTGGCCGCCGTTCATGACCTTTCGGCGGTCACCTACATCATCGCCGGCGCCCCCGGTCAGTATGGGGCCGACACCGTGGATGACCTGCTCCACCTCTCCGCTTTGCCCACGCTCTCCGGCGTCTCCGTCTTCTATCCGGCTCCGGGCAGCGCCGACTACCGGCGATGCCGGGACCGGCGGTTGCTGCCGGGATCGTTCTCCCTGATGCGGGCCAGCGCCCTGCCCATCTCCGACACCACAACCCGTCTGGAAGCGGCGACCCTGCTGCGGCTGGGAAGGATCCTCAACTTCATGAAGGAACTCGCCGGCCGGGGACTGCCGATTCCAAGGCCGGCTCCCGTCCCCGTCGGGTCCGTCCTCGATCCCGGGGATCGCCGGGCATCGGGTATGGCCCTGTTGGGCGGATTCCTCCACGACGGCCGGATCCGCGGCGTGACCCCCGGCGGCGAGGTCTTTGCGCATCCCGTCGCCCCGGAGCTGACCCGACGGTTTCTGTCCGGCATCGAACCGGACGCCGTGGCGGCGCCCCGGCGTCCGCGGTAGCCCTTTAGATCCGGACCAGTTCGTAGGCGCGCGAGCCCAGCCCGAGCTTCTCCGCGTATTCGAGCTGGATGGGCCATTCCACCTTGGGGTAGAGGGTCTTGAACTTGTCCACGCCGCACTCCTTGCTCGACTCCAGACACGAGCCGGCCAGGGCCGGCTCTTCGTTGATCAGGTCCACCGCCGCCTGATCGATGGCCACCGGATCGGAGGACGCCACGATCCCGATATCCCGCACAATGGCGGCATCGTTGTATCCGTAGCAGTCGCAGGCCGGGGAGACGTTGGTGATGAAGTTGATGAAGAGACTCCGGTCCTCCTTGCCCTTGAGCACCGCCACGGTGTACTCCACCATCTTCTCCAGAAAGACCGGCACCGAGGTGTCCCACTGGATCTGGATCGCCTCGTTGGGGCAGATCAGGATGCACTCCCCGCACCCGATGCACGTCTCCTCGTCGATCCTCGCCTTCTCCTTGCCCTCCCGGGCCTGGGTCAGCGCGATGGCCCCCTGGGAACAGTGGGGAATACAATCCCCGCAGCCGATACACTTTTTGGCCTTCACCTTGGGGGAGAGGTTGGAGTGCTGGGCCAGCTTCCCCCGCCGGGAGGCGCACCCCATCCCCAGGTTTTTGATGGTCCCTCCGAATCCGGACAGCTCATGTCCCTTGAAGTGGGCCACGGAGATCAGCGCGTCGGCCTCCACGATCTCGGTGCCGATGTAGGCCGTCTCGATATGCTTGCCCTGGATCGGGATGGGCTCCTCGGTCCGGCCCCGGAGCCCGTCGGCGATCACCAGGGGCGCCTCCACCACCGCATAGGCGAACCCGTTCTGGATGGCCGTGGTCAGATGGGTCGGGGTGTCGCTCCGGGTGCCGGCGTAGAGGGTGTTGGCGTCGGTGAGAAAGGGGATGCCCCCGGCGGCCTTGATCCGCTCCACCACCCGCCGGACGTAGATCGGCCGGATGAAGGCGGTGTTCCCGGCCTCCCCGAAGTGAAGCTTCACCGCCACCAGATCCCGTTTTTTGAACCGGCGGCCCATCTCCGCCGCTTCCAGAAGCCGTGAAAGCTTCACCAGAAGATTCTCCTTGGGGGTGGTTCTCAGATCCATGAAATAGACATTGGGCTTCATCATCCTTCTCCTTACATGATTATGTGGGGGCTGAAACAAAATCGGATCATTGCGGCCGAGTCGGAAACCCTACGGGGGCAAGGAGATCTTGTCAAGGCCCGATCGGACGGAGTCGCCGCACCCGTCCGGGTCCTACGGACTGCACGGTCGGTTTACCGTGAGAACGAAAGGGATATGGAGTCTTTCCTCGCCTCAAGTTAGGGGATGACCCCATATACATCCCGCGGTCTCCGCGGGTATGATGAATCTACATTTGGAAAGGGAAAGGGTTGAACCGTAACTTCGAACCCGAAGGTTGGAGGCTCCAACCGAAACAGAAAAATAGGAGGACCGAAAAATGGCTGAAGAAAGAGACAGAGTCAAGGAAGGCAAGGATGAGCGTCAGGAAGAAATGGACAAGAAGGATGTGAAAGAGGTCCATGAATATCCGGAAGCCGAAGGGGATACCAAGAAGGACGTACCCCCCGGCACCTGATGGTCCCTGGCGCGGGACGCGCCATCCATACAAAAAAAAAGAGGAGGGGAAATTTCCCCTCCTCTTTTTTTATGGCGGAATTGAAAATTGAAGTCCGGCAAGGAATCGTGTAGGATCCCTCGATACAGATTCGATCTCTTCAAGATAGCGACTTCCAGCGGAGTCTCCCATGAAGATCACACCCGATTACACGATCCACAAGGATAGCCGCCACTACGGCTGGGACAACTCTCTCAGGCCCGCGTTGACCGTGGCCCCCGGAGACGTGGTGAGTTTCGAGGTCCCCGACGCCTCCGGGGGGCAGTTTTCACGGGCGTCCGAGGTCCGGGACATCGCCCGCCTCGATTTTTTCAGCGTCAACCCGGTCACCGGCCCGGTCCGGGTGGATGGGGCCGAACCCGGCGACGCCCTGAAGATCACGCTTCTGGAGTTCGCCCTGGCCGACTGGGGATGGACCGCCATTCTTCCCGGCTTCGGGCTGCTGGCGGACGACTTCCCGGAACCGGCCCTGCACATCTGGCGGTTCGCCCCCGAGATCGGGGCACTGGCCGAATACGGGCCCGGCGGACGGGTCCCCATCCGGCCTTTCCCCGGAACCATCGGCCTGGCGCCCGCCGCCGCCGGTCTCCACGAGGTGATCTGTCCCCGCCGGGTCGGGGGGAACCTGGACACCCGGGACCTCACCCAGGGGACGGTCCTTTATCTGCCGGTGGAGGTGGACGGCGCCCTGCTCTCCATCGGGGACGGCCACGCGGCCCAGGGGGACGGCGAGGTCTGCGGCACGGCCATCGAGAGCCCCTTCCGCCTGACGGTGAAGCTGGAGCTGGAGAAGGGGGCGGCCCCGCCCTTTCCGCGGTTCGTCACCGACAGACCGGTCACCCGCCACATCGACGGGCACGGCTACGAGGTCACCACCGGCGTGGGGCCGGACCTCATGGCCTCGGCCCGGGCGGCGGTGGCGGCCATGATCGACCGGCTCGCCGCCCGCCACAGGATGTCTCCCCCCGAGGCGTACATGCTCTGCAGTGTCTGCGCCGATCTGCGCATCACCGAGATCGTGGACGCGCCCCACTGGGTGGTGGGCTGCTACTTTCCGCTGGCGGTCTTCGCCGGCTGATCAAGGGGAGGACGGCGCCCGTTTCCGGGCGGAACCTACAGGCACCTATTGACGATCTCCCCCACCTTCTCCACCCGGCAGGCCACCACGTCGCCGGCCGACAGGGTGACGGGGGGATCCCGGAAGATGCCGACACCGGCCGGGGTGCCGGTGGAGATGATGTCGCCGGGCAGCAGGGTCATGTCCCGGCTGATGAATTCGATGAGGAAGGGGATGTCGAAGATCAGGTCCCGGGTGTTGCCCGACTGCATCGGTCGATCGTTGACCCGGGATTCCACTGCCAGGGCCCCGGGGTCGGGGATCTCGTCGGGGGTGACCAGGCAGGGGCCGAGGGGCGCGAAGGTGTCGAAGGATTTCCCCCGGAACCACTGGCCGTCGCCGAACTGGGCCTCGCGCCCCGAGACATCGTTCATCACGGTGTATCCGGCCACATATTGGAACGCCTCGGCCCGTCGGATCCGCTTCCCCTCCCGGCCGATGACCACCGCTAGCTCCGCCTCCCAGTCCACCTGGCCGCTCGATTCGGGCAGTTCGATGGGGTCGGTGGGGCCGGCGAGGGCCGTGGTCGCCTTGCAGAAGAGCAGGGGCCGCTCCGGGGCGTCGAAGCCCCCCTCCCTGGCGTGTTCGGCGTAGTTTTTCCCCAGGCAGATGATCTTGGAGGGGCGGTGGACCGGCGGGCCGAACCGGATCTCCATCGGCTCTCCGGGCTGGTCGGCCGCGGCCCGGGCCGCCCGATCGAGCCACCCCTCCCGGAAGAACCGCTCGCAGATGTCCGGAACCTCCGGGAGGCGTTTCCGAAGGTCGACGATCCCTTCCGCCGTGAGCACGCCGGGGCGTTCCGCCCCCTTCTCTCCGAATCGAATCAGTCGCATGGGTTTTCCGTTTCCTTTTCCCGGCGTCCGTCCCGGTGGCGCTTGCCGCCGTACCAGTCGATCTGCCGGCAGATCCCCCGGATGATGGCCACCTCCTTGGCCCGCAGGGGATAGCGGCCGAAGAACTGGCGGAGGTTGTCCACCCAGTACGCGGGATTTTCGGGGTTGATGTAGGAGATCTTCACCAGGGTGTCGGCCAGCTGGGCGTACATGGCGTCCAGCTCGAACCGGCTGGCCAGCCGGGGGACGTACCGCTTCGTCTCCGGCAGGCCGGCCCGGAAGAGTTCGTAGCAGACCACCAGGACGGCCTGGGCCAGGTTGAGGGAGGAGAATTCCGCCGTGGGGATGTTGACCAGGGTGTGGCTGAACCGGATCTCGTCATTGGTCAGCCCGGCGTCCTCGGGGCCGAAGACGACGGCGACCCGGTTCTCCCGGCTGATCTCCACCAGTTGGCGGGCCAGGGTCTTCGGGGTGATGACGTTCCGCCGCCGGTCCCCGAGGCGGGCCGTGGTGCAGGCCACGTAGCCGAAGGGGCCGAGGGCCGTGGGCAGGTCCCCGTGATGCTCGATGGCCTCCACGATGTCCGACGCCCCCTGGGTGGCCATCATCCGGACCCTGGCCGGGTCGAAGTTCTTCGGGGCCACCACCAGGAGCCGGGACAACCCCATGTTGCGCATGGCCCGGGCCGCGGCCCCGATGTTTTCGGGGATCTGGGGGCGGTGGAGAACGATGGAAACGTTCTCCAGGCGGACCCGCTCGGTCATCCGCCCACGATCTCCAGCTTGTTGAAGAAGTAGCCGATCTCGAAGGCGGCGGTCTCGGGGGCGTCGGAGCCGTGGACCACGTTTTTCTCCACATCGGTGGCGAAGTCCTTCCGGATGGTCCCCTCGGCGGCGTCCTTGGGGTTGGTGGCGCCCATGAGTTCCCGGTTCCGCTTGATCACGTCGTCCCCCTCCAGCACCAGGACCACGCAGGGGCCAGACGACATGAAGTCGGTGACGGAGTCGAAGAAAGGCCGCTCCCGGTGGACGTTGTAGAAGCCCTGGGCCTGGGCCTTGGTCATCCGGATCATCTTCATGGCGGCCACCTTGATGCCGTTTTTTTCGAACCGGCGGATCACCTCGCCGGCCAGCCCCCGGGAGATTCCGTCCGGCTTGATAATCGATAATGTTCTTTCCATGCTGTCGTCATCCTTTCCGAAATGAGGGTACATTATAATGAAGGTACATTATGAGGTTACGTGGCCCGTGGCATAACAGAAGCCCTTCCGGGAGTCAACCGCCATAACAGTGGCCGGAATCGTCCCGCGGCGGTGGATAAGTCCTTGAGATTCCGGAGGGCGTGTGGTAGCTATGGAACGAAGGCCAAATTCCTGGTGAGGACGAGGAGGACGGGTGATGGCGGACAGACAGCGGCTCGTGTTCGGGCTCTTGGGGGCGGGATTGGCCGCGCTCGTGGGGGCGGTGGTCCTGATGCTCCTGCCCGGGGCCGGGGAACGCTCCGGCCCGGAGACCCGCCGGAGCCCGGGAGGGAAAACAGAGACGGCGGTGCGCCTCGACGGCCGCCGGGTGACGGTCCTCACCAACCATCCCCATGCGCGGTCCGCCGAGGCTCTGGGAAAATGGTTCGAGGCGGAGACCGGCGCGGTGGTCCGCAACCTGGTCCTCGATTACAAGGAGGCCCTTCGGTATACCCTGGAGGATGCCGCCTCCCCGTCCCCGAAGCTCGATGTGGCCATGGTCTGGTACGTCCACCTGGGGGCCCTGGTGGAGGCCGGCGCCCTGGTCGACCTCACCGATTTCATCGCCGAAAACGCGACGTACCTCCAGGTCGACGACTTTCTGCCAGGGCTGTGGGACACCTACACCCTGTACCACGGCCGGAGATGGGGGATCCCCTACGACGGCGACACCCACATCCTTTTCTACCGGCCGTCGATACTGGAGAGGCACGGCCTCTCCCCGCCGGAGACCTGGGACGACTACCTCCACGTGGCCCGGACCATCACCGGGGCGGAGGGGGAAAACGGGATCTTCGGCGCGGCGATCATGGCGCCCCGGATCCCCATCATCCTGATCTCCAGCTTTATGAACCGGCTGGGGGGGTACGGCGGCAGACTCCTGGACGAAGACGGCCGACCGGCCCTGACGACGCCCGAGACGGTGGCGGCCCTCCGGGACATGGTTCTCCAGGGCCGGTACGCGCTGCCCACTCCCCTGGAGACCGATTGGGAGGTCTCCAGGGACGCTTTTCTCGGGGGGCGGGTGGCCATGGTGGAACAGTGGACCGACTTCGGGCTGATGGCGGAGGATCCGTCCCAGTCCCTCATTCAGGGGGATTGGGACGCGGTGCGCATGCCGAGGGGCCCGGAGCCCGGAGGACGTCACGCCCCGGCCCTCAACGCCGGGTACTGCCTCTCCATTTCCACCGGCTCCCGGGATCCGGAGGCGGCCCGGGCTTACATGCTCTTCGCCTCCCGGCCCGACATCACCCTGAGACTCAACCTGATGGTGGGCGGGATCGATCCGGTGCGCAAGTCGGTGCTCCGGTCCAGGGAATACCGCGACTTCGCCCCCCGGATCAGCCGGGCGGTCCAGGCCGCCCTGAAGGAGGCGACCCCGTGGCCCAAGATCCCCCAGGCCCCGGCCATGCTCATGGGGCTCACCGACGGCATCATCCTGGCTTTGGAGGGCAAGGAGAGGCCGGAACAGGCTTTGGCAAGGGTGCGGGAGCAGTGGGAGACCATGATCCCTCGCTGAGCCCCCGCCGGGCCGGGATTACCCACAGCCACCCAAGATCATCCCATCCATGAGGCGCCAACGGTTTACCTTCCTCTTTTGGCACAAGATCCTGCTGCTGTTGACGGCCAGTATCGTCATGCTCACCGTGGGGCTCGGCCTGGCCACCTGGCGCACCCTGGGCGAGGCCACCCAGGAGATGACCGGAGAGACCGGGGCCATCTTCTCCTCCCAGACCGAAACCTTCATCCAGAAGCTGGTGCAGAGCCAGGCGGCCACCCTCGACGTGCAACTGGAGAACGTCCGGGCATCCGCGGGGTACGGCGCCTTCCACATGGCGGAAAATCTCGGCCACCATTCCCTGGACGAGATCCCCATCCAGGAGGTCATGGTTCGCCTCCACCGGAACGTCCGCCACTGCGTGGCGGTCTACTATATCGGCATGGATGGGCGATCGAAGGTCTATCCGCCGCCGGATTCCGGGACCACACCGCCGGACGGCCACGGGATGCTCCTGCAGCCCTTTTTTCCCTCCCTGTCCGGATTCAAGGAGAAGGGGGGACGCCCCCGGTGGAGCGACGTCCACGTCAACCCCTTCTCCCGGACCTTCGATCTGGTGGTGGACGCCGTGGCGCCGGTGGCCGGCGAGGGGGGGCTTCGGGGCGTGTTCGGGGTGAGCGTCTCCATCACCCGGATGATCGCCCGGTTCAATCAGCAGCAGCCCCTCCGGGGGGCCTACACCTTTCTCATGGACACCCGGCGCCGGCTGATCGGCGGCGCCCCCCTGGCCAGGATCGATCTGGCGCCCGACCCGTCCGCCCTGGAGCGCGGGGTGATGAATCTTTCCGCGGCCCGGGGCACCGACTTGAATCGAATCCTCTCGCGGATGGTCCTGGGGGGATCCGCCATCGGAACGGCGATCCTCAACGGGGAGCCCAAGTACATCGCCTACCACGCCCTGCGGGCCGCCGACTGGCGTCTGGGGCTGGTGGTCTCCGTGCGGATGGCCACCTCGCCCGTCCTGCGGATGGTGTCGGTCGTGGAACGGGGAACCCGGCAGGCCCTGGCCCGGATGCTCCTCTGGGCGCTGGGGCTTCTGGTCATCTCCATGGCCGGCGGCGTCCTCCTCTCCCGGCAGATCACCGCACCCATCCGGGAACTCTGCCGGGCCGCCGCCGAGATCGCCGGGGGAAACTTCTCCCGCCGGGTCGAACTCGACACCGGAGACGAGATGGCGGAGCTGGGGACGGCCTTCAACGGGATGACCGATCGGGTGGAGACCATGGTGGTCGACCTCAACCGGGTCAACCGGGAGCTGGACGAGCAGAACCGCGCCCTTGCGGCCGAGGTGGCGGAGCGGCGGCGGGCGGAAGCCGCCCTCCGGAAGAGCGAGGAGCGGTTCCGCAGCCTGACGGAGAACTCCCCGGACATCATCTTTACCCTGGATACCTCCCGGCGCTTCGACTACCTCAATCCCGCCTTCGAAGAGGTGCTGGGATATGATAGGGAGGAAGCGCTGGGCAGAACCTTCGACCCCTTCGTGAAGGCGGAGGATGCTCCGGTCCTGGACCGGGCGTTCCGGGAGATCCAGGAGACGGGGGGGACCTTCCGGGACCTGACCGCCACCCTGCCCCACCGGGAGGGGACCGAACGGATCTTCAACATCAGCGCCGGACCCAATGTCCTGACCGGCGGGGAGGTCTCCGGGATCGTGGGAATCTGCAAGGACCTCACCGAACACCGGCGCCTGGAGACCCAGCTCAACCAGGCGCTCAAGATGGAGGCGGTGGGGACCCTGGCGGGGGGAATCGCCCACGACTTCAACAATCTGCTCACCGGCGTCATGGGCAATGTCTCCTTGATGATGCTCGATACCGAAGAGGATCATCCCCACCACCGGAAACTCTCCAACATCGAAAAATATGTCAAAAGCGGCGCCGACCTGACCCGCCAGCTCCTGGGATTCGCCCGGGGCGGGAGCTACGAGGTCAAGCCCACCGACATCAACGAACTCATCGACGCCACCGCCGAGATGTTCGGGCGGACCCGCAAGGAGATCCGCATCCACCGACTGTTCGCGGAGGAGGTTCATACCGTGGAGGTGGACCGGGGCCAGATGGAGCAGGTACTGCTCAACGTCTTCGTCAATGCCTGGCACGCCATGCCCGGCGGCGGCGATCTCTTCCTCCAGACCGGGAACGTGGCCCTGTCGTCGGAGTATACCGATCCTCACGGGGCCCCGCCGGGCCCCTACGTCCGCATCTCCGTCACCGACACCGGCGTGGGCATGGATAAATCGGTCCAGCAGAAGATCTTCGAGCCTTTCTTCACCACCAGGGAGATGGGCCGAGGCACGGGATTGGGCCTCGCCTCCGCCTACGGAATCATCAAGAACCACAGGGGCATCATCACCGTCTACAGCGAAGAGGGGAAAGGGAGCACCTTCAACATCTATCTGCCGGTCTCCCCCAGGTCGGTGACCGCCGAATCCCCCTCTCCGGAGCGGTTGACCCGGGGCCAGGCCACCCTCCTTCTGGTGGACGACGAAGAGATGATCCTCGACGTGGGGCGGCAGATGCTCACGGCGCTGGGGTACGAGATCCTGACCGCCTCCGATGGAAAAACGGCCCTCGATCTCTACACGGAGCAGCAAAACCGGATCGATCTGGTGATCCTGGACATGGTAATGCCGGAGATGGGGGGAGGGGAACTCTTCGACCGGCTCCGGACCATCGATCCGGAGGTCCGGGTGGTCCTGGCCAGCGGATACAGCATCAACGGCCAGGCGGTAAAGATCCTCCAACGCGGCTGCAGCGGTTTCATCCAGAAGCCCTTCACCATCCACGACCTTTCGGAAAAGGTGGGGATCGCCCTGGAGGACCGGAGGGACCCGGACGCCGGGACGAACGGGTCCGCCCGGTGAGCGGCGCCGGCCGCGGGAAGAAACGCCCCCGAAAGAATGGTTGCAAATTCCCATGGGAATTGACTATGGTAGGGGATCAGTCTCACTCGTCATGAATGGCAACAGGCGGTCGGGTTATGACGGAAGAATTCAACAATGGCGCGGTGGTCAACCCCCTCGGCAAATACCTGGACTGTGATCCCGAGACCATCCACCAGGCCCTGAATCTCCAGCAGCAGTTTTCCATCCAGGGGATCAAGAAGCTTTTCGGCCAGGTGCTCGTGGAGAGCCGCGCCGTGAGTCCGGAAAAACTCAGAGAGGCGGTCCACCTTCAGCGCATGGACCGTCTGAGAATTTGCAGCCTCTTTGCCGATTTCACCGACCAAGAACTCGAACGCCTGAGCGGCATTGTCCATGAGCGAAAGATGGAGTCCGGAAAGATCTTCATCCGCCAGGACGACACCGCCGAGAGTTTTTTCATCATCATCAGGGGGGAGGCTCGGATTTACCGCCTCGGCGACTACGGCGAGGAGATCCCCCTGGCGGTCCTCGGCCCGGGGGAGTTTATCGGGGAGATGGGATATTTTTCCGATAAGCGGCGCACCGCATCCGTGATCTCCAATGTTCCGTGCCTGCTGATGGAAATCAAGTACATGGACCTCCAGAAGGCGTTCGAGCTGGTGCCGAAGCTGGCGGTCAATCTGCTCAATGTGGTCACCTCCCGGCTTCGCTCGTCCAACCTCCGGTTCCAGGAATCCTTCGAACGGCGCCGGGTGGTGGAGCATTCCCTGGAAAACCTGCGGAGCCTTCTCGATCTGTCCGAGATATTGACCTTGCGCACGGGCATCGAGGGGCTGATCCAACGGGTGGTGCTGCTGGCCAGCAAGGTCATGAACGCCGATCGGGCCTCTTTATTCATGATCGACGACGCCCGGGGGGAGCTATGGTCCAAGGTGGCCCAGGGGAACACCTTCGGTGAAATCCGCTTCCCCATGGGGGTCGGTATCGCCGGATGGGTCGCCCGGCACGAAGAGATCCTCAATATCGAAGACGCCTACGAGGACAGCCGGTTCAACCGGGATGTGGACAGACGGACCGGTTACCGGACCCGGAGCATCCTGTGCGGCCCGGTGGTCAATCTCCAGGGGGAGACCATCGGCGTCGTTCAGGTGATCAACAAACACGGCGGTCCGTTCAATCAGGAGGATATCGCGCTGTTCCAGGCGTTTTTGTATCAGACCGCCATTTCGGTGGAAAATTTCAAGCTGTACAACAGGATCATGTCCAACCACGGAAAGATGGCCATCTTCCTCGATGTGGCCACCCGGCTTTCCCGGACCCTGGACCTGGACACCTTGATCGACACCATCGTGGGAAAAATATCCGAAATCCTGAACGCGGAGCGCAGTTCCCTGTTTCTCCTCGACAAGTCGGCCGGCGAACTCTGGTCCAAGGTGGCCCAGGGCGCGGAAACATATGAAATCCGCTTCTCGTGCGACAAGGGGCTTGCCGGCCATTGCGTCAAAACCGGAACAGTCCTCAACATCCCGGACGCTTACGAGGACAACCGGTTCGACCGGGCCCACGACCGTGCCACCGGCTTCAGGACCCGAAGCGTTTTGTGCGCGCCGGTCATCAATCGTTCCGGGGAAATCATCGGCGTCGCCCAGACCATCAACAAAAAGGCGGGATATTTCGATGAAGAGGACGAGGATCTGTTGAGGGCACTCTCCACCCAGGTGGCCGTAGCCCTTGAGAACGCCCGGCTTTACGAGCAGACCCTCAACATGAAAAACTACCTTTCCAGCGTTCAGGAGAGCATCAACAGCAGTATCCTCACCCTCGACAACGACTATAAAGTGGTGACCGCGAATCAGGCGGCCCTGCGCTTTTTCGACCTCCGGCCGGATCAGGTGCTGCAAAAGGACATCCGGTCGCTTTTTGGAGAAGCGAATGCTTTTCTGATCCAGAAGATCGACCAGGTCTACCTTCACAACGTGCCGGTGGCGGAGGTCGATTTGGAAGTGGTCCTTCCGGGCGACCGGACCCATTCAGTGAATCTCCAGTTCTTCTCCCTGCTCGGCCACAAGGGAGAGCGCCAGGGCCAGGTTCTGGTTCTGGAGGACATCAGCCGGGAAAAACGGATCAAATCGACCCTGACCCGCTATCTCTCCAAGGATATCGTGGACAAGGTGCTGGATGATCCCCGGAAACAGGTCCTGGGCGGCGTTCGGAGCAAGGCGAGTATCCTTTTTTCCGATATCCGGGGGTTTACGGGTCTCACCGAGACCTTGACCGCCGAAGAGGCCGTGCGGTTCCTCAACGACTATTTTTCCGTTATGGTGGATGTGATCTTCCAGCACAACGGCATTCTGGATAAATTCATCGGGGACGCCATCATGGCCGTCTACGGGGTCCCCTATCCCCGGGACGACGATGCGGTCCGGGCCGTTCGGACCGGTCTGCGTATGGTGGAGGTGCTGTCCACATTCAACCAGAGGCTGACATCCCTCGGACGAAAGCCCATCGCCATCGGTATCGGAATCTGTTCCGACGATGTGATTTCGGGCAACATCGGGTCGGACAAGCGGATGGATTACACGGTCATCGGGGACGGCGTCAATATTTCCGCCCGGTTGGAAAACCTCAACAAGGTCTACGGTACCCGGATTCTCATCGGCGAAACCACCTGGAATGAGGTGAAGGGCCTGTTTACGGTCCGGGAGATCGATCATGTGGTGGTCAAGGGCAAGACAAAGGCCTTGAGAATATACGAAGTGCTGGGCGATGCCGGGACGGAGCCGACAGAGGCCCAATCCCATTTTGCCGCCGGGCGGGCCTATTACACCGGTCGGGAATGGGAGGAAGCGGCCCGCCGCTTCGAACAGGGGGCGGACGAGGATCCGGCCTGCGCCGTGTTTCTCTCCAGGTGCAACTATCTACAGGAGCACCCGGTCCCCGACGGTTGGAACGGCGTCTGGATTTTCGACCAGAAATAATCTCCCGCCCGGCGTGAAGCACCCACCTTCCGCGCCTGCCGAAAACCGGCGTGGGAACGGAGTTGACAACCTTCCGGAAGCTTTTTATCATTCCATCGGAAATTGAGCGGCACATCGGATCTTAACACAAGAGGTGAGTCACGGCCATGCCCATCTATGAATTCTTCTGCAACGACTGCAACACCATCTTCAACTTCTTTTCCAGAACCATCAACACCACCAAGGTCCCCGGGTGCCCCAAGTGCGACAATCCGGCCCTGTCCCGCCAGGTCTCCCTGTTCGCCGTCACCGGCCGGGCCAAGGAGGAGGGGGACATGGACGATCTGCCCATCGATGAGAGCAAGATGGAGAAGGCCATGGAGATCCTGGGGAGGGAGGCCGAGAACATCAACGAGGAGGACCCCCGCCAGGCGGCCAACCTCATGCGCCGCATGTCCGATATGACGGGACTCAAGCTGGGTCCCGGCATGGAGGAGGCCCTGGCCCGGATGGAACGCGGCGAAGATCCCGACCGGATCGAGGCGGAGATGGGGGATCTGCTGGAAGGGGAGGAGCCCTTTATTCTGCCGGGCAAAAAAGGCGGCCCCGGAATCCGGCGACCGCCCCGGCGGGACGAGACGCTGTACGATCTCTGAGGAATGAACAAGGAGGAAAGCGGATGGACAGAGCGATCCCCGACTGCATCGACCGCATCGAGGTCCGCCGGGGGGACATCACCAAAGTGGAGGTGGACGCCATCGTCAATGCGGCCAACAAGACCCTCCTGGGCGGCGGCGGCGTGGACGGCGCCATCCACAGGGCCGCCGGTCCCAAGCTGCTGGAGGCGTGCAGGACCATCGGCGGGTGTCCGACGGGCGAGGCCCGGGTCACCAAGGGGTATGATCTCCCCGCCGGATACGTCATCCACACGGTGGGGCCCGTCTACGGCGGCAAGCCACGGGACGCCGATCTGCTCCGCTCCTGCTACGAGAATAGTTTGAAGGCGGCCGTGGAGAAGCAGGCCGCCTCCGTCGCCTTCCCGGCCATCAGCTGTGGTGTGTACGGCTATCCCATCGAAGAGGCATGCCGGATCGCCGTGGACACCGTCCGCGGGTTTTTGGCGGATCATCCGAGCATCGAGAAGGTGATCTTCGTCCTTTTTTCGGATGATGACCGCAAGGTTTACGAAGACTACCTGCGATCGGTGTCCTGAATCGCCGATCATTAGGGTTTTCCCGGTCTTCCATGGGCTTTTCCGGGGTGCCGGAGAGGTCATCGATGGGTCCGGCCGCGCTCCAACTCCGGGATCAACGGCTCGGGTTGACAAATCGTCTTCGCATTTCTATGTTTTTTCGAATTGAGGAACCGACAACCGTATCGGGCGATCCGGGAAATGCCGAGAAGGAATCGGTTCCGTTTCTTTTTCCATACAGAAGGAGGCGATTTTCGATGATTGAAGTAACCCCCGCGGCAACCCAGCAGATCACGGAATATTTCAAGGATAAGGAAGCCTCGCCCATTCGGATCTTCCTGAACGAAGGCGGCTGAGGCGGCCCGTCCCTGGCGCTGGCTCTGGATGAGCCCAAGGATACGGACGAGGTCTACGATATCGACGGTTTCAAATACGTCATCAACAAGGATTTCCTGGATAAGGTCCAGCCCGTGCAGGTCGACTTCACCTACCTCGGCTTTCGGGTCTCCTCGGCCATGGAGTTCGGCGGCGGTGGTTGCGGCTCCAGTTGCAGCACCGACGGCTCCTGCTGCTGATCCCACCCGGCGGGGAATTTCCGCCTTTGGATATACATAAGGAACGGGGCGGCATCCATTGGAGGGTGCCGCCCCGTTCCTGTTTTGGAGGGATCCCGTCTTCCCCCTTTCGCCTGGCCGTGGATGTCGGCCGCCCATTTCGGTTGACCGGTCCCATTGGGGTGTGATAATATTCATTTTTTAATACAGTAGCTTAAGTTTGTCGACGCCGGCCGCGGCGCCGAGACCCCGCACAGAGGAGCTTCAATGGACAAGGTGACATATACACGGGACGACCATGTGGCGGTAATCACCATGGCGGACGGCGAGAACCGGTTCAACCCCGGCTTTCTCCAGGAGTTTCTGGAAACCCTCGACGCCGTGGAGACGGAGGCCGACGCCCGGGCCCTGGTGGTGACCTCGGCCCATGAAAAGATCTTCTCCAACGGCATCGATCTGGAATGGCTGGTGCCGGTGATCCAGAAAGGGGACATCGGGTCGGCCAAGGATTTTTTCCGCCACCTCAATCTCCTGTTCGAGCGGACCCTCATGAGCCCCCTGCTCACCGTGGCGGCGATAAACGGCCACGCCTTCGCCGGCGGAGCCATCTGGGCCTGTGCCTTCGATTTCCGGTTCATGCGCACCGACCGGGGGTTTTTCTGCTTTCCGGAGGTGGATCTGGGGATCCCCTTCCTCCCGGGCATGCTGGGTCTTCTGGGAAAGGCCATTCCGAGCCAGGTGATGGACGAGATGATCTTCACCGGCCGCCGCCTCACCGCCGAAGAGTGCGCGGCCCGCCGGATCGTCAACAAGGCGGTCCCTGCGGACCACCTCCTGGAGGAGGCCATGGCGTTCGCCAGAACCCTCCACAAGAACCGGGCGTTCGTCTCGGAGATGAAGAACCGGATGTACGGGGAGATCGTCCGGGCCTTCCATGAGGCGGACACGCCCTATATCGAGTCGGGGAGCTACCACATCGGGTAGCCGGGGGATCGGCGGCAATCCAACCAAAGGAGACGGAGGCAGCCATGCACGTATTCATCACCGGCGTCACCGGGTTCGTGGGATCCCACCTGGCGGGGTTTCTCCTCGACCGGGGCCATCGGGTCACCGGCACCGGCAGCCGGCCCACCCAGAAGAAGATCGATCACGAGAGCTTCACCTACATCAGCGCGGACACCCAGGAGCCCGGCCCCTGGCAGGAGGAATTGGCCCGGGCCGACGGGGTCGTCAACCTGGCGGGCAGGAGCATCTTCCGGCCCTGGACCGACGCCCACAAGCAGGCCATGTACGACAGCCGGATCCGCACCACCCGGAATGTCGTGGCCGCCTTTCCCCGGGAGACCGGGGCGGTCCTGTGTTCCACCTCCGCCGTGGGGTACTACGGAGACCGGGGGGAGGAGAGGCTCACGGAAGGGTCCGGCCCGGGGGACGATTTCCTGGCGGAACTCTCCAAGGACTGGGAGGCCGAAGCCCGAGCCGCCGAGGAGAAGGGGGTCCGGGTGGCCGTCATGCGGTTCGGAATCATCCTCCATCGGGAGGGGGGGGCCATGGAGAAGATGATCCCCGCCTTCCGGGGATTTCTGGGCGGCCCGCTGGGCAGCGGGAATCAGTGGTTCCCCTGGGTCCACCTGGAGGACCTGATGGCCGCGATCCTCTTCGCCCTGGAGCACGCCGAGGCCTCCGGCCCCCTCAACTATACGGCCCCCACCCCGGTCCGGAACCGGATCTTCGTCAAGACCCTGGCCCGGGCCCTGAACCGGCCGGCGGTGCTGACCGTCCCCTCCTTCGTCCTCAAGACGGTGCTGGGGGAGTTCGGGGCGGTGCTTCTGGCCAGCCAACGGGTGATCCCCCAACGGCTGAGCGAGGCGGGGTTCCACTGGCGGTACCCGGAGGTGGTGGAAGCCGTAGAGGAGATCGTGGGGAGATGAACAGTCGTTTTTTTTGGTGATTCTCCCGGAAGGAGGCGGGGCTGGATACGGTATGCAAAATTTGCGGCAAGCTGACCGTGGGCGCGGCGACCTGTGTTCCGGGCCAGGTGCTCATCCAGGGGAAACGCTTCCCCGCGGTCCCCTACGAGCGACGGCGGATGACCGTGTTCGAAGGCCCCCAGGGGCGATGCCCCTGCTGCAACGTCAAGCCGGGAGGATACCACCACGTGGGGTGCACGGTGGAGCGTTGCCCCTGCTGCGGAGATATCTGGGTCTTCTGCCGCTGCACCGGCTGGAAGGTGCCGTTGGACGAACCGAGGAAAACCGAATGCCGGATCATCCCGTTTCCGGGGTGCCGGCCCTGACCGAGCGAGGTGACGGATGCTGATGTGGATCGTGATGCTGGGGGTTCTTGTGATCGGGGCCGTGCTGGCCTTCCTTCTGTTCTCCAAGCGGCCCGCCCCCGAAGAGGAGGCTCCCGCCTATGTCTGCAAGGAGTGCGGCGAGTCCCACTGTAACTGTTATCTGGAAGAAGAGACCCGTTGAAAGGAGAGTGTCCCCATGACCGAATTGATGCGGATCATCAAGGAACGGCGATCCATCCGGAAATACGAAGACAAGACGGTCTCCGACGCGGACCTGCGGACCGTGCTGGAGGCGGTGCGCTGGTCCCCCTCATGGGCCAACACCCAGTGCTGGGAGGTAATCGTGGTCCGGAATCCCGAGGTGAAGGAGAAGCTCCAGGAGACCATCGCGCCCAAAAACCCCGCCACCAAGGCGATCACGGCGGCGCCGGTGGTGCTGGTCCTCTGCGGGAAAAAGGATGTCTCCGGGTACTACGAGAACAAAGTGACCACCAAGTTCGGCGACTGGCTCCTCTACGATCTGGGGATCGCCACCCAGAGCCTCTGCCTGGCGGCCCATGACCTGGGGCTCGGCACCGTCATCGTGGGGCTCTTCGACCATGACAAGGCCCGGGAGGTGCTTGGGGTCCCCGACACCCACGAGGTGGTGACCCTGGTCCCCATGGGGCACCCCGCCAAGATCTCCAAAGCCCCGGAGCGCAAGGAGGTCGACACCTTCACCCACCAGGACCGGTTCTGACCGGCCGTCCGGCCTTCCGCCGCCGGGACCGGAGCGTTCCGCCGGAGCCCGCTCCCCGACCGATTCCCCTGTCGGGGGCGGAGTCCCCGCGCCGCTCTCGGCGGAGGAGACGATGATGAAACGCGGCATCCACGCGGCCGCTCTGTTCCTGGCCGCTCTCCCGTGGATCGTTCCGCCCGCGGATGGGGCGGACTTGCTCACCGCCGGGGGACGGATCATCGTTCGTGCCCATTATCCGACGCCGGCCTTGGGGAGAAAGACCGTCATCTCCTTCGAGGGCCAGCTTCTTTCCACCGATCCGAAGCAGGGGTACCATGTGATGACGGTCACCCCGGAGGAGATCGAGCTGCTGACCGCCGCGGGCCTCCGGGTGGAGGCGGCCCCGGAATGGCGGCCGCCGTCGCCCCCGGCTCCGATTCCGAGAGCGGCCGGCGGGATTCCGGGATATCCGTGCTACCGCACGGTGGAGGAGACCTACGCGGCGGCCGAGGAGATCGCGGCGGACCACCCCGGGCTCGCCACCTGGGTCGACGCCGGGGACTCCTGGGAGAAGACGGCCGGCGCGGGCGGCTACGACCTCCGGGTGCTCCGGCTCACCAACGCCGACGGGGGCGACGCCGACAGACCGAAGCTCCTGGTGACGGCGGCCATGCACGCCCGGGAGTATGCCACGGCGGAACTGGTCCTCCGGTTCGCCGAGCGGCTGGTGGCGGACTACGACACCGACCCGGATGCCACCTGGATCCTCGACCACCACGAGATCCACCTGATGTTCAACATGAACCCCGACGGCCGGAAACAGGCCGAAACCGGCCTCTGGTGGCGGAAGAACACCAACCGGGCCTACTGCGATCCCGACGGCTACGACCGGGGGGCCGATCTCAACCGGAACTTCCCCTTCCGGTGGGGCTGCTGCGGCGGCTCCGACGGCGCCCCCTGCGGCACCACCTACCGGGGCCCCGCGCCGGCGTCGGAGCCGGAGACCCAGGCGGTGAGGGCGTACCTTTCCCGCCTCTTCCCCGACCGTCGGCCCGAGGAACTCGACGCCCCGGCCCCGGACGACACCGCCGGGCTCTACATCGACATCCACTCCTACAGCCGTCTCGTCCTCTGGCCCTGGGGGTCGAACTCCGACGCCGCGCCCAACGGGACCCAGCTTACGACCCTGGGGCGGAAACTCGCCTACTGGAACGGCTACACCCCCGAGCAGTCCATCGGCCTCTACCCCACCGACGGCACCGCCAAGGACCATGCCTACGGCACCTTGGGGGTGGCCGCCTTCCTCTTCGAGATCGGCACCCGGTTCTTCCAGCCCTGCGCCGACTTCGAGGCGACGATCCTGCCGGACAACCTCCCGGCCCTCCGCTACGCGGCCCGGGTGGTCCGGGCCCCCTATCTTCTTCCCGCCGGGCCCGACGCCGCGGCCCTCTTCCTCGATGTCGACTCGGTGCCCCCCGGAACCCCGGTGACCCTCTTCGCCACCCTGGACGACACCCGGTACAACCACGCCAACGGCGCGGAGCCGAGCCAGCCCATCGCCGAGGCGGAATACGCCGTCGACACCCCGTTCTGGGCCGACGGCGCCGTGACCGCCGCCCTCTCCCCCTCGGACGGCCGCTTCGACACCGAGACGGAAGATGGGTTCGGGGTCCTGGAGACCTCGGACCTGACCCTGGGGCGCCACTTCCTCTATGTCCGGGGGCGGGATACGGATGGGAATTGGGGCCCCGTCAGCGCCGTCTTCCTCCACATCTCCCGGGGGGATCTCGACGCTGACGGCGAGGCCGGCCTGGCCGACGCGGTCCTGGCCCTGCGGATCCTCGCCGGAAACCCCGCCCCGGAGCTGCGCGCCGACCTGGAAAACGGTGATCCCGACGGAAACGGCCGGATCGGCATGGACGACCTGTTGACCATCCTGCGCGGGGTCGCCGGGATCTAGTTCGGCCCTCACAGGGCTGCCCCCAACTATTCCGGCAATTCCAAGGGCGATGCCCCTGGGCTGGTATGTGACGCCCTTTCAAGGCGACAAGCGTAAATCCCGAGGGGGGAGCTATCGCAGCTGGACGGCCGTATACCGGCCGGCCTTGAGAGCCCGGACCAGGGCCTCGTCCGAGTCGATGGGGTCGGCGAACTCGGTGGCGGCGCGTCCGATCATCCCCGGTTGGTGGGCGTCGGAGCCGCCGATGCCGGGGACCCCCAGGCGGTCGGCCAGCTCCCTTGCCTTGGCGTTGTTCTCCACGGAGACCTGGCCGTTGATCACTTCGATGCCGTTCAAGGGGGAGAGGTGGGGAGACGTCTTCTCCTCCCGGTCGAGTCGGCGGCCCTCCTGGAGGATCAGGGCATCGTGGAGGTTCCACCCGCCCGAGGTGTGGAAGGGATGGGCCGCGAAGACCACCGCGCCCACGGGGTGGACCAGCCGGAAGAGGTCCTCCAGGGGAAGCCATTCCGGAATGTCCTCATAGTAACCGTAGACGAGCATGTCCCCCATCTCCGTCCGGGCCTCGATGCCCCGGAATACCGGAAAACCCATTTTCACTCCGATTTTCCGGGTCATGTCGGCCCCCTGGATGAACTGGTGATCGGTGACGCAGATGGCATCGAGGCCCGAGGCTTTGGCGGTCTCGACCAGCTCCTCGGGGGAGAGGGCGCTGCATGGAGAGCCGATGGTGGTGTGGTTGTGCAGGTCGATGAGCATGGGCATCCTCCTCTTTTACATCCTTGTCCCGGCGCGCCTCGGCCGGCCGCCGATCTTCTCCCCGGCTGTTTCCTGTCCGGCTTGACCATCCCCGTATTCAGGCAATATAATACATTTGGCGGCGGATGTGCGAGATATCGAACTCTTTCGATCCATAAATCTTATCCGTAATGAGAAATAGACGATGTTCGCATGGATGACCTCGATGTGCTGGTGATCGGCCGGAGCTGTGTGGACCACCTCGCCGTGGTGGAGCGGTTTCCGGAGGAGGACCGAAAGGTTCCCCTCGACGTTCGGATGACCGAGGGCGGCGGCCAGGGAGGTACCTCCTCCTGCTGCATCTCCCGGCTCGGCGGTCGCGTGGCCTATGTGGGGCGGCTCGGTGACGACGAGGGCGGACGGTTCTGCCGACGGCGCCTTGCCGACTTCGGCGTCGCCGCCGATCATGTTTCATCGGTTGCAGGGGGCAAGACGCCGGTGGCCTATGTCTTCGTCACCCGCGCCAACGGGAACCGGACCATCATCTATGAACGGAACGAACTGCCGAGGCTGACGGATGCCGACATCCCCGACGGGCTGCTCCGTCGGGCCAAGGTGGTCCTCCTCGACCCGGAGACCACCTATCTGTGCGAGGCCATCCAGGCCCGGCTGGGGTCGGAAACGGCCGTCGTCTACGACTGCGAGCGGTGGCGGGAGGGGATGGAGGCGATGATGGCGACCGCCGATTATTTCGTTCCCAGCTTCGAATTCCTATATGCACCGGAATGGGGCGATGCGGACGTCCCCTTCGCCGGGAGGATGGCCAAAATCCATCGGCGGATCCGAGGCCGATTGATCGTCACCCATGGCCGGACGGGGGCCTATTACATGGAGGGCCGCCACATCCTTCTGGTTCACGCCCCTTCGGTGCCGGTCAAGGATACCGTGGGCGCCGGAGACAACTTCCACGCCGCCTTCGCCCTGGCCGTGGCCCGCGGCTTCGATCTCCCCGACGCGGTCCGGTTTTCGGTGGCCGTCGCCTCCCTCTCCTGTCGGGAATACGGGGGAAGGGCGGGGATCCCGGACTTCGACGAGGCGATAAGGTTGTCCCGGCGCTTGGAGAGCCGTCGAATTTTGTAGGCGGGGAACGTCGTGCCCGACCATTACCGAGATTTCGAACACCTCCGCCGCCATGAGGTGGAGGGGGAGGATTTCATCGTGGAGATCCTGCCCCGCCGCTCCCGGATCCTGGTCATGGCCCCCCACGGAGGCGGCATCGAGCCCCACACCGCCCATTTGGCCACGGAGATCGCCGGCGGGATCTTCTCCTGCTATCTGTTCAAGGGGATCAAGGCACGGGGAAACCGGCGTCTTCACCTCACCAGCCACCGGTTCGACGAACCCCGGGCCCTCCGGGCGGCGGGCGGAGCCGATTGGGTGGCCGCCGTCCACGGGGAACGGAATCCGGCGGCCGCCTATACCATGGCGGGGGGCCTCGACCGGATGTTGGCCCAGGCCGTGGCCGACCGGCTCATGGATGCCGGGTTTGAGATCCGGTCCCCCCGGGGGCCTCTGGCCGCTGTTCACCCCCTGAACATCTGCAACCGGGGCGCCTCCGGCAAGGGGGTCCAGATCGAGGTGAGCGCCGGGCTCCGGGCCGAACTGGGACGGCGGCCGCTGGATCGGGCCCGCTGGACCGGGGCGGTTCGGACGGCCCTCCTGGAGCGGGAAACGGCGTAGGGGCTCCGGGAGCCATCGACTTGGAGAGCGGGGCCGCCTTCGGCGCCGGCCGGCGGGCTCCCTCCCCTTCCATGGGAAGCGGACTTCCGTTGGATGGGGAAGAGCCCGGCCGGGTGTTGCAC
Organism: uncultured Desulfobacteraceae bacterium; assembly: GCA_964431545.1. Classification (GTDB taxonomy): domain Bacteria; phylum Desulfobacterota; class Desulfobacteria; order Desulfobacterales; family JAABSP01; genus CAYSLC01. Next base: position 123,055 of record CAYSLC010000001.1, read on the forward strand.
TCCACGTTGCAAAACACGTGGTGCAACGTAACGCCCGCGACATCCCCTTTCTTTTCCATATAAAATCAGCTCCATCGACCTCTCAATGGCCACAAGTGCAACCGCGCAACGGCCCGGCCGTCCTCGTCCGCCAACAGAAGAACCGCCTTTCAGCCCGGCGATTCCGCTTTTGAATGGTTCAATCGTCTTTCCGGCACGGGAAATGCTAATGATGTGTGTATCACCCCATGCAGAGGAGGGGAGATCCACACGATGTTTCGAAACCTCGACAAGCTCCGCAACAGCCTCGTATTGAAACTGATCCTCACCGTCGAACTGATCTTTCTGGTGGGCATCGCCACCTGGGCGTTTTTCAACATCCGGTACCAGAAAGAAAAAGTGATGGACGAGATCATGGTGGGGGCCGACCGGCTGGGCAACACCATCA
>CAYSLC010000002.1:0-42311 GCA_964431545.1 uncultured Desulfobacteraceae bacterium
TGGTGGGGGACCAGATGTACTCCGATTATCCGGCCGCCGTCTCGCTGCTCGACCCCGCCTACTTCGCCACCGTGGCCCCCGAGGGCCGGCGCCGGCTCCAGGACTGCACTTCGGAGGAGGTCCGGCGCCTCTACCACCGCCAGTACCGGTACTTCTGGAACATGGCGGACTGGCAGGCCCTTCACGCCGAATACCCCTCGTATCCGATCCTGGACGACCACGACATCATCGACAACTGGGGGTCGGTCCCCGAACACCAGCAGCCCGAGTGGCGGTCGGTGGGGCGGGGCTCCCGTCAGGCCTACCAGGATTACCAGGCCTCCCGCATCGAGGCGGCGGGGGAGGACCTCCCCCACTCCTTCCAGTACAGCTTCGCCTACGGCAACACCGCCACCCTGGTAATGGACCTGCGCTCCAACCGGACGGCGGGCGCCGGCGGACGCCTCTACTCCGGGGTCCAGGAGGAGGGGCTTCGGCATTTCCTCAAGATGTACGAGGCATACCCCATCCTCTTCATCGTTCTGAGCGTCCCCGTGGTCCATCTGCCCCGGTTCCTGGCCCGGGCCGTGGCCCGGCTGCCCGAGTCCCCGGAGGACTTCGCCGACCGGTGGTCCTCCGGTGCCCATTTGCGGGACCGGGACCGCTTCTTCAAGATCATCCGGGACCACCAGCGGCGCAACAAGGAACAACAGATGATCTTCATGAGCGGGGACATCCACATCGCCTGCGCCCACCGGATCCAGTGGGAGCCCATGGGCGCCAGCTTCTACCAGTTGATCTCAAGCGGGATCACCCACACCACCGGCTACTTCATCCAGAAGGCCTCCAAGCTCCTCATCAAGGCCAACCGGCGCATCAGCACCGTGGACCAGCAGCTCTCCGGACGGGTCCACCTGATGGCGGATGAGCGGGGGCGGGGCGAAAACCCCTACGGCGGCCTCAATCTGGGGATCGTGGAGATTGAGACCCCGGCCCCCGGCGAGCGGCCCGCCTTTCGGTTTCTGATCTACGGCCACCAGGATGAGGCGCCGCGCCGGGCCTTCCAGTCCGAATGGGTCCGGTGATCCCCGGCCGGCGGCCGCCACCTTAGAAGACAAGGAAGATCGATATGCCCCCCATCGCCCGGGTCCTCCACATCAACGTCCCCTTTCGGATGCTCGCCGAAGGGTACCTCGACCGCTTCGTCGGATCCAAGTTCAACCCGGAGATCTACTTCGGCCCCGAGGACCTGGAGGAGCGCCCCTGGTCGGCCTTCGAGGAGACGGCCCGGGTCCTCCGGGACGCGGGGCTCTCCGTCACCTTCCACGCCCCCTTCATGGACCTCTCGGTCGCCTCGCCCGATCCGGGGATCCGGGCCGTCTCCCGGAGGCGGTACGAACAGGTCCTGGACCTGGTCCCGGTCTTCTCCCCAAAAAATGTGGTCTGCCACACCGGGTTCGACCACAAGCACCACGACGAGGACCTGGAGAACTGGACCCAGCGGAGCCTCGACTTCTGGACCGGGTTCGGGAAGGCCCTTTCGGAGGCCGGCGGCCGCCTGATGCTGGAGCACGTCTTCGAGACCCACCCCGAGGACATGAAGTCCCTCTTCGACGCCCTGCCCGAAGAGACGGCCGGCCTCTGCCTCGACACCGGCCACATGACCGTCTTCAGCAAAGCCCCTCTCACGCGATGGCTCGAGGTCTGGGGGGAGCGGATCGGCCACCTCCACCTCCACGACAACTACGGCCGGGTCGACAACCACCTGGCGCCGGGCCGGGGGATCGCCGACTTCGACACCCTCTTCCGGTACCTCAAGGCGCGGCCCCAGGCCCCGCCGGTGATGACCATCGAGCCCCACCAGGAGGGGGAGGTGGGGCCCGCCTTCGCATACCTCCAGCGGATCTGGCCCTGGTGACCGGCGGTCCATCGACCCATTTTTCCGTGCCGGCCGACCTCCGGCCGTGACCCGACACCATCCGAACCCGGGAGGGGGACCATGAAGCGGCGGCCCTTGGCATTCACCGACGAGCTTCTGGAGGGGATCAACGGCGTCTTCCGGGCGGCCCGCCGGGCCGGGCGGGTGACCCTCCACGAGCACGAGGTCTACGAGATCCTCAAGCGGATCGGCCTCTCCACCCCCAAGTACGCCTTCATCCAAGAGCCGGGGGAGGCGGACGACGCCCTGCTGCGACGGTTCGGCCGCCACGTGGTCCTCAAGGTGGTCTCCCCGGAGATCGCCCACAAGGGGAAGCTGGGCGGGGTGAAGCGGGTCCGCAACGGGGACCCGCTCTTCGTCGAGTTCGTCCTGGAACGCATGGGGGAGGCGGTCCGGTCCCGGTTTCCGGTCGGGGAGGCGCCCCCCATCGAGGGGTTTCTCCTGGTGGAGTACATCCCCCACACCCAGGCCCTGGGGTACGAGGTCCTCATCGGGGTCACCGAGGACCCGGCCTTCGGCCCGGTGCTGACCCTCAGCAAGGGGGGCGACGACGCCGAGTTCTTCGCGGCCCACTACGATCCGGCCAACCTCTACATCGCCCCCCTGGCGCCGGAGGAGGCCCGGCGCCTGGTCCGGGGGCTCAAGATCCGCCACAAGTTCGAGGCGACCGGCGAGACCAAGGCCCTCGACCGGATGGCCCGGGCCGCCTCCCGGATCAGCCGGCTCGCCCACCGGCTCTCCTTCGCGGCCGACCCGACGCCCGAGTTCATCCTCCAATCCATGGACGTCAACCCCTTCGTCCTCACCGACGACGGCCGGTTCGTGGCGGTGGACGGGTACGCCCGGTTCGCGACCGCGGACGGGGGGATCGGTCCGGCCGCCCCGCCCGACCCCCGTGGGCTCGCGGGGTTCTTCGACCCGAAGGGCGTGGCGGTGGTGGGGGTCTCCGCCAACCCGGAGAAGCAGAGCCTGGGCCGGAACATCGCCCACCTGATGCACGACATGGGGCGGGAGGATCTTTACCTTATCAACCCCAAAGGGGGCGGGATCGGGATCGACGGGACCGAATATCCCCTCTACCGGTCCATGGCCGACCTCCCGGACCCGGTGGACCTGGCGGTCTACGCGGCCCCGGCCCGCCACGCCGTCGACTTCTTCCGGGAACTGCCGTCGCCCCCGCCCAGGGCGGTCATCCTGATTCCGGGGATCCCGTCGGAGATCGACTACGCGGGGTTCGTCCGGGAGATCGCCGGGGCCTCGCCGCCGGGCCTGCGGATCATCGGCCCCAACTGCATGGGGGTCTACCACGCGCCCGAGGGGGCAAACCGGGGCGTCAACTCCCTTTTCCTGGAGGAGGAGCGGCTGGCGGTGCGGTCCGGGCCGGGCGCCAACACGGTTCTCCTGACCCAGAGCGGGGCTTTTTCGGTCACGGCCATCGACAAGTTCCAGCGGTCGCGGCTCCTCCGGGCCGTGGTGAGCTTCGGCAACAAGCTCGACGTCAAGATCCCGGATCTCATGGAATACTTCGCGGGGCGGCCCGGCGTGGATCTCATCGCCCTCTACGTGGAGGGGTTCGATCCGGCCGAGGGGAGGGGCTTCTTCGATCTGGCCCGGCGGATGGAGACGCCGGTCATCGCCTACAAGTCGGGCCGCACCGACGCGGGCGCCAGGGCCGCCGCCACCCACACGGCCGCCATGACGGGGAGCTACGAGGTCTTCCGGGCCGCCTGCCTCCAAGCGGGGGTGATCCTGGCCGATGACATCGAGGACCACTACGACCTGGTCAAGGTCTTCGCCCTGCTGGCGGGCAAGGTCCCCAGGGGCAACCGGGTGGCGGGGGTGGTCAACGCGGGGTTCGAGTCGGCGGTGGGGGCCGACGCCCTGGTCCACCTCACCCCGGCGGTCCTCTCCACCCTCACCCGCAACCGCCTGGCCGGCATGGATTCCACGGGCCTGGTGGAGACGGGCTCCCCCTTCCTCGACATCACCCCCATGGCCGACGACTGGATGTACGCGGGGTTCGTGGAGACGGTCCTCCAGGACGAGAACGTCGACTGCGTCTTCGTCTCGGTGGTCCCCCACACCAACACCTTGAAGACGGTGGCGGAGACGTGCCGAGACCCCGACGGCCTGGCCGCCCATTTGATCCGCCTGGGGAGGAGTTATCCCAAACCGATGGTGGTGTCGGTGAACGCGGGGCGGTACTATGCGGATTTTGTCTCTGTACTGGAGGAGAACGGGCTGCCGGTGTATCCGGATATCCGGTCGGCGATCACTTCGTTGGATCGGTTTGTGGCTTATTTTGGGGGTGGGGAGGGGTGAGATGGGGAACGTTGTATATTACCTAAACATTATTGGAGCATTATCATGCGCTTTAGCATTCCATTGGAACAAATGAGCGTCGAGGACAAGCTACAGGCGATAGAAGAAATATGGGCTGACCTTGCCGGCACACCGGAGAGTATACCATCCCCAGCCTGGCATGCGGATGTATTACGCGCCAGAGAAAAGCGCATTTCCGAAGGGACATCTCATTTTCTGGATTTAGCCGAAGCCAAGAAAGCTGTGAGGGAACAACTCAAATGAGGGTTCAAGTCCTGGATGAGGCAACTGCTGACCTTGCAGACGGGTTTCGTTTCTATGAACGACAGGGCGAGGGGCTTGGTGACTATTTCCTTGATTCACTGTGGTCCGACATTCAATCATTGCGACTTTATGGGGGCATCCATGCTATCCACAACGGCTGTCATCGCCTCATTTCTAAGCGGTTTCCTTATGCAGTGTACTATCGTGTTGAGGATGGTGTGGCGCGCGTCCGAGCCGTACTCGACTGCCGCCGAGATCCAAAGTGGACATCGGAACGGCTTGAATTCTGAAAGAATAATAGTCAGGGTATTTTCATCAATGGACTTGGAGAAAACCGCCCACCCATCAGTCAACTGGATAAATCTCCCTTCCACTGAAAGCCCCAGGGGCATTTGTCGGGGGAGTTCCGGGGTGTTCCGGGGGGTGTTCCGGTGTTCCGGGGACATCCATACACAATTATTGACAAACCCCAGCGGGTTTGATCTGATATTGCCATGGCACGAATGGCTAGAGCAGTGGCGCCGGGAATCCGGCATCAAGTGACGCAACGGGGTAATCGGCGACATGGGTCACCGAATAAACAGCCATTGACTAAAATTCGGAAAAAATAGAAAATGGCTGTAAATTACAATTTTGACTGGGATCCCGGAAAAGCCAACATAAATCGAGACAGGCACGGAGTGGCTTTTGATGAAGCGGCTACAATCTTTAAAGATTACCGGGCGATATCTATATTTGATCCTGGTCATGGCGAAACTGAAGAAAGATGGATTACGATGGGCATTTCAGAGAAGGGAAGGCTGCTCATCGTGATCCACACCTTTATTGAAGAGGATGAAAATGTCGTCGCAATCAGGATTATTTCAAGCCGAAAAGCAACAAAGAAGGAAATCAAAATATATGGTGGATGAAATGAGAGAAGAGTATGATTTTTCAAAAGGTGAAAAAGGTAAGTTTTATCGGCACGATTCGAAGTTGAACATACCGATTTATCTTGATGAGGAAGTATCAAGCTTTATAGAAAAAATCGCTTCGAAAAAAGGAACGGATCGGTCGTCGGTTGTGAATGAACTACTTCGAGGCGATATAAAAATCATCGAAGCCATTGAATAGATGATCATTTTCTGGGTATCAAAAGAGATGCGCAGATGACGGCCTGATTACAAGGGAACCGCTGATTAACTTGGTTAAGAAGAGCTGGAAAAGCCTTTTACAGACAAGATGTTCAGGAGGTTCCGGGGCCGGGGCTCCGGCGGGTTCGCGATTTCATGGGGATCGAGCCTTTCAACATCGATTTGACGCCGTATTCGCCTTGCCCGTTCCAGCTTCTCCTCGACCGTCAGCCGCCGGGGCATTAAAACCGATTCAAGGCAGCAGATCATTTCATTGTTGATGCTGCGGCGGTTCCGTGATGCGGAAATCTTCAATTTTTCATATAAATCTGGTGGTATACTTTTGACGGTGATCGATGCCATTTAAAACCCCTCCTTTGGTTTTATTATGGTTCCAAAATGGTGCTGCGTCAATACAAAACATCATCGCTTCGGAGACACCATCCATAGATGTCATACAAACGCTTCCGCGAAGGTTGGCGGGTTCTTTTGTGGCAGGGGGAGGCTTCATCTCACCCCCAAATTATCAGGTTTAAACTTGACAAAACACGACTTGCTTCATACACAACAGGAAGGTATCTGAGATGAAAAAGGAAATACCAAAATTCCAAAATGAAGCTGAAGAACGAAAATTTTGGCAAGAAAATGATTCTTCAGACTATCTTGATTGGTCGGATGCAGAGGATGTGGTTTTTTCGAATCTAAAGCCTTCAACCCGAAAAATCTAATGGTGGGAAAGGGAGTTCCGGGGAGCGTATCAGTGCAGGAAGGCGGGGCCGGAAAAGAAGGCCCGGTGGAGTACCGCCGGAACTCCTGGGAACTCCCCTATCGCGACCCGGATCAACATGAAAGGAGACAATCGTCATGGGCGAAATCGTACACCAGTCGCAAATCTGCGGTCGGATGCCCGCCGTCCCGTCCATCGTGATCAACAGAGCCATCGCTTTCGATAACATCCCGGACATGGAATCCTTGGCCATGGCGGTGCGGAAAGCGAGCGGCATGGACACATGACATCGGCAAGTAGAATGAACATGTACTGTCCCCTATGCGAAGGAAAAAGCAGGAGGGCGTTGAAAGCGAAGCGGCTGGAAAGAAAACGCTGACTGCACCGAGGTTCCGCTTTACATGCCCGGCAAAGGAGGTAATGTATGAAGATTATCCAGCTGTCTGATATCCATATCGGCAAATCCAGCAATCACGAAAGATTTGCTTCTGTTGTGGAATGGATTTTGACCAAGAAAACCACCCATAAATCAAAGGTGATTGTAGTCACCGGAGACATTGTCGATGATGGGGCTTTGTGGCAATACAAGGAGGCGAAGAAACAGTTGGACAAACTTAAAGAAAACGGGATGAGTGTTCTTTGCGTCCCCGGAAATCACGACTACGGCATGAATGGAATTTTCGAAAATACCGAGTGTATCGGGTATTTTAGGAAATATATATCTGGAGATATAGATTATCCGCATTGTGAAATGATTGGCAACCACGCAATCGTTTTACTCGACTCAATGCTGGAAGAAATGAAGGAGACCGAATTTTGGGGAGCACAGGGAAAACTGGGAGAAGATCAGTTACGGAATCTTGATAAGCTCTTGGATGATTTGGAAGATGAAACAAGCGATACGAAAGTAATCATCGCGATGCATCATCATCCTTTTTATTACAGCTATTTTCTCAAGTTGAGGGACGACGATTTGTTCAAAAAAGTTATCACACGCGAGGAAGACAGAACTTCACGCGCGAATTGTGTGATGTTTGGCCATAAGCACGTCGAAAAACGATTCAATGACCCAGGAGATAGTAAAGAAGACAAATATAGCATTGATGTAATATTTGCATCAGGCTCGACGACCGAACGCGATTCCAACGGAAAGCTGGTCGTCCCCGTGATTGATTTGAAGATGAATAAAATTACCAGGCATAAAATCACATAACCTTGCTCTCGCAACCGACGCAAAACCGAGCGGCTGAAGAACACATCGTATACGACCGGCTCGCCGCCCGAATTCATGGGGGGCAACGAACTTCGTACAAAAGGCGGATAGCCCTTCACGCGAAAGGGGGGAACGGATGGACATCCATAAGAAAACCCGAATCATGGCCGGCTGCCTTGCGGCGGCGATCGTTTTCCTCCTGCCGGCGGCCGCCCCGGCCCAGCTTGAAACCTACACACACCGGCTGGCCCAATCGACGGCGGATCATACCTTCTGGACGACGCCCCCGAGCGAACGGGTCTTCCCCGACGACGCCGTTCCAACGGAAACCGATACCCTCGTGCGGGTCTACGCCGCCAGAAGCGAATTCGAACCCTTTCAGATCGTGGTCAACCCGGCCGCCTCGGGGAGCGTCACCGTCTCCATCGGAACCCTCGGCGGCGGCATGGAGACCGAAATCCACCAGGTCAAGACCGTCGACATCGCCCAGGCCACCGACGGCCTGGGGCGGACCGGCCCCTATCCCGATCCGCTCTGGCCCGTCGAAAACGGGGCTTCGGTGCCCGTCTTTGCCGGAGAGAACACCGCCTTCTGGTTCACGGTCCACGTGCCCGACACGGGCGTCATGGGGGACTACACCGCCGATGTGGCCATCGCGGGCGTCTCCATCCCGGTTTCGCTCCACGTGTTCGACTTCGCCGTCCCCACAAAACGCCATGTCAAGTCCCAGATGAACTTCTCCCACCAGGCCGTGCTGAGCAAATACAGCGTTCCGGGGGCGGACGCCGAATACTGGATGTACGTGGACAAGATGAAGCAGTACTTCATCGACCACCGCCTGACGCCCAAAAGCGTGCTCTGGCCCGGCGGGCTGACCACCGGGGGCGGGGATACCTTCCTCGAATACGACTGCGACGCCGGCGTGATCGGGGATCCATACGGCATCTGGGGGTTCGAGTCGCCCGCGGAGAGATACCTGGAGGGGACCGGCCTGATGTCCGGCACCTTTTCATCCCCCTTCAACGGCGGGGCCGGATTTCCGTCCTTCATGGCCATCACTTTCCAGAACAACGATCCCGCCGTGGACCAGCGGCCCGCGACGTTCTGCGGCGCCACCCGGTCCAGCGCCGACTGGTACACGGCGGACAATCCGTCTTCCGCCTACAACCAGAAGTGGTTCGCCTACATGGCGGACACCCGGGACTACCTGAGCGCCCTGGGGTATCTCGACGAGGCCTACCACTACGTCGCCAATGAACCCCAGGACCAGGCCGATTACGATGCGGTCGCCTGGTATTCCCGGTATCTGAAACAGGCGGCCCCGGACCTGAAGCTGATGGTCTCCGAACCGCCGAGATCCGAAATCCACGACCACGCCGACTACGTATACCCGCGCCAGATCGACATCTGGCTGCCGGTGCTGCACGAATACGACCCTGCCGTCTCCCACGGCCGCGAGACCGGCCACGGCGAGGAGACCTGGATCTATTTCCTCCACGGAACCCGTCCTCCATACTTCAACCCCATCACCCTCGATCATCCGGGCATCGAGAGCCTGCTGACCGGCTGGTTCCTGTGGAAATACCGGATCCGGGGCATCGCCTACTACGCCCTGAACGACTGGAGCCGGAACCCCTGGACCGACCCCATGACCGACAACCACAACGGCGATCTCTTCATGCTCTACCCGCCGTCGGAGACCAATACCGCCATTGCCTATGGATCCAACGGCCACCGCTTCGTCCCCTCCATCCGGTTCGAACTCATGCGGGACAGCCTGGAGATGTACGAATACCTTTATCTGCTCAACGGCGGCACCCCGCCCGCCGTGGGGACGGCCAACCCGTCGGACGTCCAGGCCGACAAGATCATCACCGGCCTGACCAGCTATACCCGGGACAGCGGCTTTTTGTACAACCTGCGGCGGCTCATCGGCCTGAAGCTCGGAAACGAGATCGGGACCATCCCCGACATCGAACCGCCGTCCCAGCATCCCAGGGCCGAGGGGCCGCCGGGGAATTACTACATCAACTTCCAGGATCCGGACGGAAACCCCGCCGGCGATCCGCTGGTGGTCGACGGCAAAACATACATGAAGATCGGATGGACCCCCTATGATCGGGCGCTCGGCTACGGGTGGTACGGCGACATGGACCACGTCCTGTACCAATGGCTGCCGAGCGGCCCCAACGACTTGCAGCGCAGCGTGATCTACGACGACTGGGGACGGCGGAAGACCTTCGAGTTCGACCTGCCCAACGGGACATACGGCGTGACCGTCTCCGTGGGGTGGCAGGGAGGGTTTTATCCGCGGAATTCCATCGAAATCGAGGGGGTGACCTTCGTGGATGACGAGGCCTCCGATCCCTATCTCGTCCGGACCCGGACGGTGACGGTGGCCGACAACAAGCTCACCATGGCCATGGGGATCTTCGACGAATACACCATGCTCAACTACCTCGATATCGAAGCGGCCGGGCCGGTCGCCGATTTCAGCGCGACGCCCCGATCCGGCGCCGCTCCGCTGACCGTTCGGTTCACCGACGCGTCCGCCAACGGGCCCACGTCCTGGGAGTGGGATTTCGACGGGGATGGCGGCGTCGATTCCACGGCCCGGAGCCCCGCGCGCACCTACGATCAAGGGGGGCGGTACACGGTTTCGCTGACGGTCTCCAACGCCGATGGGAGCCATACAGAGACCAAGATCGACCACATCACCGTGTTCGGCACCGGGGATTACGATTGCGACGGGACCGTCGACCTGGGGGACGCCATCGCCGTTCTGAAAGTCCTGGCCGGCTCTCCCACGGATAACGGAACCTGCCCGGATCTCATCGCCGATCTGGACGACGACGGCCGTCTGGGGCCGGAGGACGCCGTCGGCGTGCTGCAAATGGCGGCCGGGGTGAGATAGACAAACCTATCTTCGATTTGGGAACGGAATCCCTTGGAACCCCGGGAATTTCGAACGCTATCGGCCGGAACTTTCGGTGAGCATGATTCCGAGAACCGCCGCAAGGACTTCTCTATGGACGGGAAGAATCAGGGGCCGGAAGCCTCCGCAAGGGTGCGTAAGATGCCGATGGGTTCCGACAGGGTCAGACGCCCGTCCCCGTTGATGTCGGCGTCCGAGTCGACATAATCGTTCCGGATCTCCGTGGTGGAAACACCGGCAAGGCACCGAAGTGACAGGATGACATCTGCGAGGTCGATGTTCTGATCCCCGTTGACATCTCCCGTGCCGGGTTGCTGCGGGGCTGGAAACTCGTATGTATACCTTTTGAAATAGCTCATCACATGGAGCTCCTCAAGCCCGTCTCCGTCGACATCGGCAACTGTGGGACGGTTGTTGATATCCACGCCGAGGAACGCGAGGGCGTCCGGTTGGTGGGCCCATTCGACTCCCTGGAGAGTGGAAATCTCTTTGAAGGCATAGATCTTGTATTCCTCCCCCAGAAGCAGCTCTTTCACGCCATCCGCGTCGATATCCACGAATGCCAACCGCTTTGCGCAGATGGGTCCCGTCAGATCGGTGCGATCCGCAACGTAATCCGATGATCTTTTCTCCCAGGAAGCGGCCTGCTGATCCCCTGTGTTCTCGTAGTAATAAACATATCCCCACCCCGTCGCCAGGAAGAGATCCAGGTCTCCATCCCCGTCCACATCGTGAAAGGTCATTCCGATGATCGAGTCCGTGCCGAGGGAGATCCAAGCACCGTTTGCCAAATTCCAGACCGGTTCCTGCGGGGTACCCGTGTTCTCATAGTATTGAATCGTGCAGGGCCAGTCGACCGTAAACAGTTCCGACCGGCCGTCGGCGTCGATATCGGCGAAGTAGAGCTTCCCGGTGAAGCCTCCATAGCTTTCCGTCACCTTTGTAAAGCTTCCGCCGTCGTTTCTGTAAAGAGTCGAACTTTCGAACCGATCGATGTCTCCGTCTTCATCGATATCCACGAGTTCCAACATGTCCGAGGATCCCTCGCCGACCGGAACGGCTTCGCCGGCTACGGAGAGGTAGACCCTGGTGCCGTTCCTCGTGGTGATGCAGATACCACCTAGAGTCGGATCACATCCATCTTTGATCTCCTCGATAAGGAAAGCGGCCGCATACCCACCGGGGCTTGCATCCTCCGGCACGTTGATGGTGAACGGAATCTCGATTTGCGCCTTTGCGCCGATCGGTCCGATATATTCGGGGACCGTCATCCATGTGGCCGCACCGGCAAGAGGTGTGGAATATTGAGCAAGGGCGAAACCGCAGCTGGAGGAATAGATCGCACCACGATGGTAGAACAGGATCTCCTTGGTGGTATCCTCAAAACTTTTGATCAGAGCGGTGTCGGTGATGACTCCTCCGGGTTGGAGGCCGATGTAGGCGAACCAGGAACCGCTGCAGTAACTACTGGTACACTTCACACCAACGCGAATCCCCAATGCGTTGATCGGCGTGATCAGAATAAGTAGACCGAAGACCAGTGCGAGGCGAGCGTGGATCGTTTTCACAAAAAATCTCCTTTCCTCCATTTAAGGTTGTTGGCGATGTCCAATAACTCGTTTACCGCCGAAGAGTCAACGATAATCGCTCACGCAATTCCTCCGCCTGAACTCAAACGCACTGCCCCAAGGACTTATTTTGGGAACGGAAGGGGATGCCGAACCGTACGTTCGAAAAAAAAGTTGGGCGATTCGAAACCGATCCTTATTGTATGGGGTCCGTGACTTCAACCGTAGAGTGAGATCATCCATTTTGCCGCGAGGAGATACTATGCAGATCTCAAAAACAATCTGGCTGTTGTTGGTGGGGGTGCTTTGGGCGACGGCGCAGCCGCATGCGCAGCCTTCCAAGGTGGAGGAGGGCTGTTTTGAACGGCACGAGAGCGGCGTGGTCCATGATACGTGCACCGGGCTCGAGTGGTTTCCCGGGCCGGACCACCCCGTGAGCTGGAAGGAGGCCAGGGATTGGGTCGCCGGCCTCGAGGGCGGGAACTGGCGGATGCCCACCGAGGCGGAACTCGGTACCTTGCACCGAATCGGAAACGGCGTGAGCAACATCGCACCCGTTTTCGACAACTCCGGCTACTGGATCTGGGCAGGCGCCGCCGAAGAAACCGCGTCCAGATGGATATTCAGATTCAGCTACGGCGGCGAAGGGTGGAGCGGGCGCCCCCATCCGCAAGGCGGCCGGGCGTTCGCGGTCCGCGACCGGCAAAAGAAGGCGACAGGCGACTGATCTTCCCTTTTCACCCATCCAACACCCGCCGGACCATCCCCACCAGCTCGGCCCGGACCACCGGCTTCATGAGGAAGCCTTCGATGCCGAGGGCCCGGGCCCGCTCCGGGGACATCTTCTCGCTGAATCCGGTGCAGAGGATCACCTTGATGTCGGGGCGGATCTTTTTCAAGTCCGCCGCCAGGCGGTCCCCGGTCATCTCGGGCATGGTCATGTCGGTGATCACCAGGTCATAGGCATCGGGCCGGGCGGTGAAGTCGGCCAGGGCGTCTCGGCTGGATGTCCGGGCCTCCACCCGATACCCCAGGCGCCGGAGCATCTCCCCCTCCAGCCGGACGATCTGGGCCTCGTCGTCCACCAGGAGGATTCGCTCCGTCCCTCCGGTGACGGGCGCCGGCGTCTCCGTCGCGGCCGGAACGTCCCGGTCGGGCTGGACGGACAGGAAGACGGAGACCGTGGTCCCCCGACCCGGTTCGCTCTCCAGCCGGAGGTGGCCCCCGAGGTTCTGGATGATCCCGTGGACGATGGAGAGCCCCAGGCCGGTCCCCTTACCCGTCTCCTTGGTGGTGAAGTAGGGCTCCGGGGCCCGGGCCAGGGTCTCCGGGTCCATGCCGGGGCCCGTATCCGCCACCGTGAGCCGGGCGTACCGTCCCGGCGGGATCTCGGGGGCGGGCGGCTCCCCGGCGGCCATCTCCACCGCGTCGAGGCGCACCGTCAGTCGGCCCCCCGTCCGCTCCATGGCGTGGTAGCTGTTGGTGATCAGGTTCATGATCACCTGGTGGATCTGGGTGGGATCGGCCGTCGTCATGGGGCACGCCGGGTCGATCTCCACGGTCATCTCGATGGTGGCCGGCAGGGTGGCCCGGGAGAGCTTCACCGCCTCCTTCAAGACCGGCTGTAAGAGCAGCGGTTTGACCGCCGCATCGGAACCGCGGCTGAAGGCGAGGATCTGTTTGACCAGGTCGGCGGCCCGGAGGGCCCCCCTCAGCACCTCGTTCAGCGGCCCCTGGAGGGGGCTCTCCTCGGCAACGTCCTCCTTCATCATCTCCACGAACCCGATGATGGGCAGCAGGATGTTGTTGAAGTCGTGGGCGATCCCCCCGGCCAGGACCCCGATGGTCTCCATCTTCTGGAACTTTTGGAGGGCCTCCTCCGCCCGCCGGCGCCGCCGGTCGGTCTCCTTCATGGCGGTGATGTCCAGGGCCACCTGGATGCGGGCCGTCCGGTCGTCCACCCACTGGAGTCCCCGGTCGTAGTTGATGTACCACCGCCCGGTGAGGGGGTTCTCCCCCTCCCAGACGCAGACCTCGCCGGGTCCGCCCCGGTCGTCGAAGAGGCGGTCGCTGGTGCAGTGGGGGCACGGCCCGTCCGCCCCCCGGAAGGCCCGCCAGCAGATCTCTCCGACATGGTTTCCGCCGAAATCCTCCACCATCTTCCGGTTCATGAACCGGACCTCGCAGGTCTCCACGTCCGCCACGTAGATGTGGGCGTCGATGCCGTCCAGGACCGTCAGCAACCGCTGGTGGGCGGCGGCCAGGGCCTCGGCCTGGCGCCGCCCCCGCCGCAGGTAGAGAAAAAAGGCGGGGCAGGAGGCGAGCAGCAGGAGCAGGGCCGTGAGGATCGATTCAACCCACCGCCGCAGCAGGATCCCCCGCACGTGGCTGATCTCGAACTCGGCCGCGGACAGGTATGCGGCGCCGCCCGGCGCCCGTTCCGGAAGGATCGCCGCCCGGAAGGTCCCCCATCGGTCGGTGTAGGTGGTGTAGACCGGCCCCGGCGCGTCGAAGGCGGACCGGAGGGCCTCGCTCGCCTCGTCATAGGGGTCGAAGTAGCGGACCTCGACGCCCCGGGCCAGCTCCTCCGCGGTGGCGTTGGAGGCGGTGATGTGGATCCGGCCGTCGACCCGGACCACGGTGTAGACGAAGGCGAACCCGGCCCGGTTCGCGAAGGCCGACAGGGCCGCGATGTTCTTCAGGTCCTCGCCTTCGGATACGGCGCCGACCCCCCGGGCCCGGTCGTGGAAGTCGTCGGCCAGGATGTACTTGGCGGCGGAGGCGCCGATGAACAGCTTCCGGTCGATCTCCGTCAGCAGGGTCTGCTGGGTGCTCCGGTAGGACCAGACGGCATGGGCCGCCACCACGGCCACGTAGAGGGCGAGGGCCGCCGCCATGGGGATCGCCGAGCCGGTCCTTTTCCCGTTCATGGACGGCTCAGCCCCCGGCGGCGTCCGCTCCGGACAGGCGGGCCACCTTCTCCACATACCCCTGGATGTCGCACTTGCGCTCCAGGCCCGAGGCGGCCATGTACCGGGTCTTTCCGAAGATGGGCCGCTCCTTCCACGGCCGGTCGTGGAGGCCGAAGATCCATCCCACCCCCGCATGGGAGTTGGGGTCCCGGCCGTCGAGGAAGTACCGGTTGTTGAGGGTCAGCAGATCCCTAAACGCCGCCTCCGGGCTCGACGACCACTCCAGGACCTTCTTGCCCCAGTACATCCGCATGTAATTGTGCATGAACCCCGTCGCTTTCATCTCGGTCATGGCGGCGTTCCAGTAGGGATCATGGGTGTCGGCCGCCTCCAGCCGATCCAGGGAATAGCACGGCTCCCGGGGATCGCCCCGGTGGTCGGCCAGGGTCCCCCGGGCCCAGCCGGGCAGGGCCTCGAACCGGTCGTACCCTCGGGTATACCAGACATGGTTGACCGCCAGCTCCCGCCGGACCACCAGCTCCTCCAGGTAGGCGTCCACCGCCTCCGGAAGGTCCCCGGCCCGGGTCCGGACCGTCCGGGCCAGCCAGACCGGGGAGATCTGGCCGAAGTGGAGGTAGGGGCTCATCCGGGAGACGTCGTCGGTCTGGGGCTGGTTCCGGTTGGCCGGGTACCGTTCCAGGGAGTCGTCTAGAAAGGCGGTGAACCGCGCCTTTGCGGCCGATGTGCCGCCGGTGAAGAACCGGTGGACCGGCCCCACGCTCCGGTCGATCTCCAGGGCCGCCAGGGCCGTCTCCGGGTCGGCGAGGTCGATCCCCTCCGGCCCCAGGTCCGGGTCCCGCGCCGCCGCCGGCGGGGCCGCCACGGGGGTAAGGAACCGCTCCATGAGGCGGCCGATCTTGGGCCGGATCGTCCGGGCCGCGTACTCCGCCTTGGGGGAGGCGGTCGCCACCGGCACCACCACCTCCCCCTCCACCCGGACCACCCGGCAGCCGCACCGTTCGGCCACGGCGTCGCGCCAGGACCGCTGGATCCGGGTGTACCCGGCGTCGCAGACCACCGTCGCCGCTTTTTGGGCGGCGGCCGGGACCGCCTCGGGCGGCGCCCCCGGCACCACGGCCAGGCGGATCCCCCGGTCGGCCAGGGCCGATTGGGTCTCCCGGAGCCCCTGGAGCATGAACCAGTAGTGGCGCAGGTTCCCCTCGGGATAGGCGGTGAGGGCGAAGAGGACCAGGAGGGGCCGCTCCAGGCCGTTGGCCAGTTCGACGGCGTGCGCCAGGGCCGGGTTCTCCTCGACCCGCTGGGCCGCCTGCATCCAGTAGAGGACGTATTCCCCCTTTTTTACGGGACGGTCGTTGAGGCGGGTGATCCGCTGTTCGGGGATGGGGTCCGGGGCCACGGCGGATCCTTTTTTAGAACCTGAAGGAGAGGGTGGCCGAGCCGTACTCCTCCAGGCCCGACTGTCCGTCGAACTCCGGGGTCCGGAAGACGTGGGTGTAGGCGAACCGGAGGTCCTTCCAGGTGAGGGCGAACCCGGTGATGAGGTCGACCACCACCCACTTTTTGTCCACGCTCCGGGTCTCCTCGAACAGGGAGCCGTCCAGGAACATGTTGTGGATCACCAACCGGCCGGCTCCGCCGCCGAACAGGTAGAAGCCGACATCCGGCTCCGAGACGAAGAAGCCGGAGCCGGGAAGGCTCGGCTCGATCCGGGGCGGCCCGTAGGACTGGGGCAGGTGGCGCCCCACCCGGAGGATCGATCCCACCTCCAGGTAGTCGAAGACGGTGCCGGCCCCCAGGCCGGAGATGGGGGTGAAGTCGGCCTGAAAGCCGAACCACTCCCCCGAGGCGGCCGCCCGCCACGAGCGCTGGTAGGTGAGCTGGACCACCGGCTCGTCCGGCAGCTGGGTGGCCCACCCCCGGGGATCGGGGGAGTCGGTGATCTCCCGGTGGACGAACTTCTGGGTCTCGTCGGCCATGGAGGCGGGCCCCACGGTGCCGAGCTTCATCTCCAGCTGGTGGAGGCGGGAGCCGTTTTCGGAGATCATCCCCACGGAGCCGTAGAGCCACCCCGCATAGGGGCGGTCGTCGTCGGGGGGGTCGGGCAGGGTGATGTCCGCGGGGGTGTACATGTTCTGGCCCACGGCGTACTCGATCCGGGCGTCCCCCGCCTCGGGGAAGAGGGGGGACCGGGCCGCGGCCCACCGGAAGAACCGGGGCACGTCGTTGATGGCCGACAGCAGGGAGAGGCGGACCCCGTTGGTGTAGTTGTCGTCCACATTGACGAAGACGTCGTTTTCGAAGGTGAGGCTGAGGGTGCGCCCGTCCGGGTCGCCCATGTCGGTCCGGCCGTGGGCGGGGTCCCCCGCCGCCAGGAAAAAAACGAGAAGTGCCCAATATCCGATTCGCATCTTGATTTTCGTTCCATCCATGGGTTACGATCAATCTTCTTCTCTGGAACCTATCCGAATTCAAGGGAATTGACAATAGCTTCATGAGGGGGACCAAGGAGCAGCCGGATGAAGATACTCATCGTCGACGACGAACCCCATATTCAGCAGCTGCTGGAGCAGACCCTGGAGGACCTGGAGGACGAGGGGGTGGAGCTGCTCACGGCGGGCAACGGCGAGGAGGCCCTGGAGGCGGCCCGGGCCGAACGGCCCGACCTGATCTTCCTGGACGTCATGATGCCCAGGATGAGCGGGTTCGAAGTCCTGGAACGGATCAAGGCGGACCCGGACCTCAAGGAGACCCACGTCATCATGGTGACGGCCAAGGGGCAGGCGTTCGACCGGCGGGCCGGGATGGCGGGGGGGGCCCATCGGTACATGACCAAGCCCTTTGATCCGGACGATGTCTACGCGGAGGCCAAGGATATCCTCGACAAGATGCGGTGAAGGCGGCGGAGGCTGCCCGGGGAATCGTCTCGAAAAGATTCCGGGAGGTTTCTATGGATCACGATGGAACGGCGGCGACGGCGGACGGGGAGGCGAGGTACCGGGCCCTGTTCGAACAGTCCCAGGATGCCATGCTCCTTTTTTCGGGGTTCACCTGCGTCGACTGCAACGGGAAGGTCCTGGAGCTTCTGGGGTGCGGCCGGGAGGATCTGATCGGCGCGGACCTTTCGGATCTGTCCCGGTTTTCGGCCCCCGCCCAGCCGGGCTATCCCGATCGGCCCGGCCTGGATGAAGCGGCGGCCCGGGTCCGGGAGTCGTTCCGGGAGGCCCTTTCCGGCGTGCCCCAGGTCTTCCCGTGGCGGTTTCTCGGCTCCGGGGACGGACCGGTGGACGTGGAGATCGCCCTAAACCGCATCGAGATCGGCCAAACCCCCTCCCTGGTCGCCGTGGGCCGGGACGTCCGGGTCCGGAAGCGGTCCGAAACCCTGTTGAACTCCCTGTACAAGATCTCCGAGGCGGCCCACCGGCAAAAGCGCCTGCCGGATCTCTACGCCGCGATCCACGGCGTGGTGGAGGAGCTGATGCCCGCCCGGAACTTCTACATCGCCCTCAAGGACGAGGCGGCGGGGATGATCCGGTTCCCCTACTTCCTGGACGAGCGGGAGCCGGCCATCGAGGACCGGAGGCCGGCCAGGGGCCTCACCGAGTACGTCCTCCGGACCGGCAGCCCCCTGCTCGCCTCGGGCATCGTCCTGGAGGGGCTCATCGCCGGCGGCGAGGTGGAGATCGTCGGTCCGCCGCCGGTGGACTGGCTGGGGGTCCCCCTCAAGGCCGGGGGGGCCACCCTGGGGGTCCTGGCCGTCCAGAGCTACTCCGGGAGCATCCGGTACGGGGGGGAGGAGAAGAACCTCCTCACCTTCGTCTCCGAGCAGGTGGCCATGGCCATCGGCCGGGTCCGGGCCGAGGAGGATCTCCGGCGCCACCGGGACCGCCTGGAGGAGCTGGTGGCGGATCGGACGGCCGAACTCATGAACACCACCGCCACCCTCAAGGTGGAGATCTCGGGCCGGGAGATGGCCGAGCGCGCCCTGCGGGAGAGCGAGCGGAAGTTCAACGATCTCCTCGACCTGCTCCCGGACCCGGCCCTGATCATCGACCGGCGGGGGCGGGTGGCCGCCTGGAACCGGGCCATCGCCGCCATGACCGGGGTGCCGGCGGACGAGATGATCGGCCGGGGGGACCACGGGTACGCCCTGCCCTTCTTCGGCCGGCGGCGACCCATGCTCATCGACCGGGTCAACGGGACCGGGGAGCCGGCGGACGTCTACGAGGCGGTCCACCGGGACCCCGAGACCGGGGTCCTCACCGGGGAGGTCCACGCCCCCGGTCTCCGGGAGGAGGGGATCTACCTCTCGGCCACCGCCGGGCCCCTCCACGACGACGCGGGGACCCCCATCGGCGCCATCGAGGTGATCCGGGACATCACCGACCGGAAAAAGGGCGAGGAGGCCCTCCGGAAGGCCAACGCCTACCTGGAAAACGTCTTCGACAACTCCGCCGACGCCATCGTCATGGTCAACGCCAAAGGGCGGTTCGTCAGCTACAACAAGGCGGCCGCCGATTTCTTCGGCTACCGGTTCGCGGAACTCAAAGACCGGCTCGCCTTCGAGTTCTACCCCGATCCCGAGGCCCTCGACCGGATGCTCCAAAAGCTGCGGGCCGAGGGCGCCGTGCGCCGGTACGAGATCGAGATGCGGCGCAGCGACGGGGCCGACATCCCGGTGGAGACCTCCATCAGCCTGTTGAAGGACGAGGGGGGGCGGACCATCGGCAGCGCGGCGGTGATCCGGGACCTCTCCGAACTCAAAAAGGCGATGAAACGGGCCCAGGAATCGGAGCGGATGAAGACCGACTTCCTCTCCACCGTCTCCCACGAACTCCGGACCCCCCTCACCTCGGTGGTGGGGTTCGCCAAGATCATCCGGAAGAAGTACGAGTCGGTCCTCGTGCCCCGGGTCGAGGCCGAAGAGAAGAAAGTCCGCCGGGCCATCGACCAGGTCCGGGCCAACCTCGACATCATCATCTCCGAGGGGGAGCGGCTCACCGCCCTGATCAACGATGTCCTCGATATCGCCAAGATGGAGGCCGGCCGGGTGGAGTGGCGGATGGGACCCCGGCCCGTGGGGGAGATCGTCGACCGGGCCCGCTCCGCCACCGCCGCCCTGTTCGAGGAGAAGAACCTGCCCCTCTCGGTGGCGGTGGCGGACCCGGAGATCCCCCTCCACTGCGACCCGGACCGGCTGATCCAGGTCTTCATCAACCTGTTCTCCAACGCGGTGAAGTTCACCGACCAGGGCCGGATCACCTGCGAGGTCCGGCGGGAGGGGGACCACCTGCGGGTGGAAGTGGCGGACGAGGGGCGGGGCATCGATCCCGGGGACCGGGAGAAGGTCTTCGAGAAGTTCAAGCAGGTGGGCGACACCCTGGTGGACAAGCCCCGGGGCACCGGGCTCGGACTTCCCATCTGCCGGGAGATCGTGGAGCGCCACGGCGGGCGGATCTGGGTGGCGGACCGCCCCGGCCCGGGGACCACCATGGTCTTCACCCTGCCCCTGGCCCCGGCATCCGCGGCCGAACCGGCCCCGGAGCCGACCCCCGGCGCGGACGAGCGCTCGTTTGCCGCGGTGGTGCGGGGGCTCGACGACCGGCTCATTCCGATCCTCCCCCGGGCGGACGGCCCCCGGACGATCCTGGTGGTGGATGACGACGCCAACATCCGGTCCCTTCTGCGGCAGGAACTGGAGTCCCGGGGATACCGGGTCCGGGAGGCGGCCGGGGGCATGGAGGCGCTGGACAAGGTCCGGAACGAGCCCCCCGACCTGGTGGTCCTGGACGTGATGATGCCCGGCATGGACGGCTTCGACGTGGCGGCGGTGCTCAAGAACGACCCCGGGTGCGTCCACATCCCCATCATCATCCTCTCCATCACCGAGGACCGGGAGCGGGGGGTCCGGGTGGGGGTGGACAGCTACTTCTCCAAGCCCATCGACGCCGACGCCCTCCTGGAGGAGGTGGCGAGGCTCACCGCCCGGAGCCGGTCCCGGAGACGGGTGCTGGTCTCCGGGGAGAACGGGGAGGCGGTGGGCAATCTCGCCCAACTGCTCCGGTCCCGGGGGTACGAGGTGGACGAGGCCGCCGACGGGCGGACCTGCATCGAAAAGGCGACGGCGGTCCGTCCGGACATGGTCATCGTGGACGAGACCCTTTCTCGGAAGCACGACATCGTCCAGGTCCTCCGGTTCGAAAAGGGCCTGGAGAACGTCCGTTTCGTCCTCATGGGCCGGGAGGGGCGGGATGCGCCGGCTTAGGCTCCCGGCCGCCGGGGTGGGCCTGGGCGTCCTCGCCGTGGGGATCGCCGCCGGGGTCCGGACGCCGGCGGCCCTGTGGGCCGCGGGGCTGATCCTCTTCTTCGTGGCCGGCCCCTGCCTGGGATGGACCGCCTACCTGGTGGTCCACAAGCGGGTCGGCCCCCGGGGCAACGTCCGGTCGGCCCGGCGGGAGCCCAGGATCGAGCCGTGCGCCGCCGGGGACGGAGCCCTTTTGGAGGCCCACGACTTTCTGGAGAAGGTCTTCGAGAACTCCGCCGACGCCGTGGTCCTGGTGGACCACCGGGGGCGGATCACCCGGTTCAACAAGGCGACCACCGAACTTTTCGGCTACCGGCTGGAGGAGATCGCGGGCCAGTCCGGCTTTTCGGTCTACCCCGACCAGAAGGCCCTGGAGGAGATGCTCGACCGGCTCCGGCGGGACGGCCAGGTCCGGCGCTACGAGATCGAGATGCGCCACGCCGAGGGACGGGTCTTTCCGGCGGAGATCTCCATCGGCATGCTCCGGGACGACGAGGGGCGGACCCTGGGCAGCGTCGCCGTGATCCGGGACCTCTCCGAGATCAAGAAGGCGATGAAGGCGGCCCAGGAGTCGGAGCGGATGAAGACCCAGTTCCTCACCACCGTCTCCCATGAGCTTCGGACCCCCCTGGCCTCGGTGCTCGGCTATGCGCGGCTGGTCCGGAAGTCCCTGGACGAGGCGGTCCTTCCGGCCCTGCCCGGCGGCGACCCCCAGACGGAACGGGCCGCCCGCCGGCTCTCGGACAACGTGGAGGTGATCCTGGCCCAGGCAAAACGGCTCACCGCCGTGATCAACGATGTCCTCGACATCGCCAACATGGAGGCCGGCCGGGTCTCCTGGGACATGCGTCCCCTGTCGGTGGAGGCGATCATCCACCGGGCCGTGGAGCGGGTCGGGCCCCTGTTCGCGGGCAAGAGCCTCCACCTGTCCACCGATGTGGAGGAGGATCTCCCGGAGGTCCTGGGGGACCGGAACCGGCTCATCCAGGTGCTGACCCAGCTCATCAGCAACGCCGTCAAGTTCACCGACTCCGGTTCGGTCACCTGCGCGGCCCGGCGGGAGGCGTCGACGGTGGTGGTGAGCGTCTCCGACACCGGGATGGGCATCGACCCGTCGGACCAGGAGCGGATCTTCGACAAGTTCCAGCAGGGGGGGGAGGACCCGGCCGACAAGCCGAGCGGCACCGGCGTGGGGCTGACCATCTGCCGGGAGATCGTGGCCCGCCACGGCGGGCGGTTCCGGGTGGAGAGCCGCCAGGGGGAAGGGAGCACCTTCTCCTTCACCCTCCCGGTCCGGGAGCCGGACCGGAAGGTGGTCCGGATCGATCTCTCCGCCGTGAACGCCCGGCTTCTCCGGCGGTCGGACAACGGCGGGGTCCGGCTGACCCTGGGCCGATCGGTCTTCGTGGTGGACGACGAGGCGACCATCCGGCGGCTCCTCCAGGGGGTCCTCTCCTCGGCGGGCTACCGGGTCTCCACCGCCGGCCACGGCATGTCGGCCATCGCCCGGATCAAGTCGGAACGGCCCGATCTGGTGATCCTCGACGTGAAGATGCCCGACATCGGCGGCCTCGACGTGGCCGCCATCCTGAAGAGCGAGACCGCCACCCAGGAGATCCCCATCATCATGTTCTCGGTGGCCGACGAGCAGGAGCGGGCCCGGCGGCTGGGGGTGGAGGGGTACCTCCGCAAGCCCCTCGACCCCCCGGCCCTCTTCGCCGAGATGGACCGGGTCTGGACGGGGCGGCGGCGGGGCTGGGACGTCCTGGTGGGGGACACCCGGATCGGCGAGGTCCGCCTTTTGGCCGACCGGCTCCGGTCCCACGGCTTCCAGGTGGTCCTGGCGGACATGGACGCCGACAGCCTGGCCGGAGCCGCGGCAAAGGGTCCGGACATGATCCTCATGTCCGGGGATCCCCAGGCGGTGGGGTCCCTGCTCCGGACCCTCCGGGGGCCGGGGGGGACCGACGACATCCGGTTCATCCTGCTGACGGAAACGGGGGAGGAGGGGTAGGTGGCGGTGTTCCTGAAAAAGATGCTGAGGAAGGGAAAAGACGTCCGATCCCTTGTGGCGGACCTTTCCCGGGGCCTCGGCGGGCCGGTGGCGGTCCTTTCGCCGGACGGGGACGTCCTTTTCGGGAAGGCGGCGCCGGACGCCGGGTGGATCCCCGTCCGGGCCCGGGAGACCGAGCTGGGGTGGGTGGCGGGCCCCGAGGCGGCGGCCCGGCCGGTGGCCGATCTCCTCGCCCTGCTGGCGGCCCGGGAGATGGACCGCCGGATCCTGGCCCAGGAGACCCTTGAAGGGTACAAGGAGATGAACCTCCTGTTCAACCTCGCCGAGCGGATCTCCGGCACCCTCGACCTGGGGAAGGTGGGGACCCTGGTGCTGGAGGAGGCCCTCCGGTGCATCCAGGGCACCGCCGCCGCCATGATGCTCATAGACGAGATCTCGGGCCGGTTCCACGCCGTGGCCGGACGGGGCCGGCCCCCCGAGGACCCGGCCGCGGCGGCGCCGGGCGCGGGGATCGCCGGCCGGGTCTTCGCCGGAGGGCGGGCGGAGATCGTCAACGACGTGGCCGCCGATCCGGACTACCTCGAGGGCCGCCGTCCGGTCCGATCGATGATCTGCGCCCCCCTGCGGACCACCGACCGGACCATCGGGGTCATGGCCATCGCCAGCGAGGCGCCGGTGGAGTACACCGCCGCCGACCTCAAGCTGATCACCACCCTGGCCGTCTTCGCCGCCTCGGCCATCCAAAACTCCCTGGCCCACCGGGAGCTGGCCGGGGCCTACGAGACCCTGAAGCAGCTCCAGCGGGCCAAGGAGAAGGCGGTCAACCATCTCTCCCACGAGCTGAAGACGCCGCTGTCGGTGATCCGGTCGGTCTTCGCCCTCCTCGACCGGAAGCTGGGGGCCGGGGAACCGGCCGCCCTCGACGGGGTGGAACGGGCCCTGGCCCGGGGGGTCCGGAACCTCGACCGGCTGCTCAAGATCCAGGAGCAGATCGACGACATCCTCGGGGCCGGAGACGCCCGCCCGGCCGCCCCGGAGGCGATCGAGGCCGACCGGTTCCTTCACGGGATCTGCGACGCGGCGGAGGCGGCCATGGAGGGCCGGGAGGTGGAGATCCTCCGGGACCTGGAGCCGGGGGTGACGGTCCGGATGGACCGGGAGGTGCTGCGGAAGGTCTGCGGGGGGCTGCTCAAGAACGCCGTGGAGAACACCCCGGACGAGGGGTGGGTCCGGGTCGACCTGGGCCGCCGCGAGGACGGGGTCCGGATCCGGGTGGTCGACCAGGGGGTGGGGATCACGCCCGAGAACCGGGATCTGGTCTTCGGGGGCTTCTTCCACACCGGGTCCACGGACCAGTACGCCAGCAAGCTCCCCTACCGGTTCAACGCGGGGGGGGCGGGGTCGGACCTCCTCCGGATCAAGGTCTTCTCGGAGCGGTACGGCTTCACCATCGAGTTCACCTCGACCCGCTGCCCCCACCTGCCCCGGGAGACGGACCCGTGTCCGGGCCGGATCTCCCGCTGCGCCTTCGTGGCCGACGCCGGGGAGTGCATGTCCCTCAAATCGACGGTTTTCTCCCTCACCTTTCCGGCGTGACCGTCCCGGCCGGTCCGCCCGTCCCGAGCCCCTTGTGGCGGCGCCGCCAACCGGCCCCGAACCGGTCCTCGTAGAAGCCCTTCAGTTCGTCGAACCACCGGCCCAGGCCCCGGCGGCGGCCGCCGGCGCTCTCCTCCAGGACATAGGTGAGAAAGGCGTCCACCTCCGCGAGCTTCTCCTTGGGCAGGTAGGCCCAGGCCCCCTCCTCGATCGACTTGGCGAAGGCCTCCTCGGAGAGGGCGTGGGCCGTGAGCATGACGGCCGGGATCTTCCGCCGCCGGGCGATCTCCAGCAGACCGTACCCGTCCACCCCCATGATGTCCAGGACCGCCACCTGGTAGGTCCCGGTTTCGAGCATCTCCGCCGCCGTCTCGAAGTCGGCGGCGGCATCCACCCGGCACATGTCGAGCATTTCGGTGAGCGATTCGAGCACATCCGGCTCGTCATCCACGATCAGCACCCTCTTCCCCTTGAGGATCTCCGTATCCGGCATCTCCCTTTCTCCTTTGTTCGGCGGCCCGGCCCGTCCGTTTCGGGGCCGTCGTGGTTCATACCGGGAAAAACCGGCCGGTGTCAAGCGCCGGAGGGCTTGACAAGACCCGGTCTTTCCTTCACAAGGGGACGTTATCGCGGGGCGGATGGGGGAAACGGGGTTCGTCCGGGGCCGGTGGGGCCCTGCCTGTGTATTCGGACGGCCGGCATGACGGGGCGACGGCCCGGGTCCTGCGGCGTCGGGAAGGATGGAATCCGGAGATGAGTGTGGCGTTCGGGGCGTATGGGGCGGGCGGGACCATTTTCAAATCGTATCGCGTGCGGGAGTTCCTGGGCCGGGGGACCTTCGGGCGGGTCTACGGAGTGGCGGGGCCGGATGGGGGGCGGTACGCCCTGAAGGTGCTCCATCCGGGGATCGGGATCGACCGGGAGGGGCTGGATGCGGTGCGCGCGGTCCGGTCCGGGAACCTGGTGGGGATCATCGATGCCGGGGAGACCGTCGCCGGAGAGCCGTGTCTTCTGATGGAGCACGCCGGGGAGAGCCTTGGGGCGGTCCTCGAAAGGGGCGGGATGGACGAGGCCCGGGCGAGGCTCGTCTTCCAGGGGATCCTGGAGGGGCTGATGGTCCTGGAGGCCCACGAAATCCTCCACCGGGACCTCAAGCCCGGGAACATCTTCCTCGCGGACGGCCGGGTCCGGATCGGGGATCACGGCACCGACCGGTATCTCTCGGGGGAGACGGCCCGGGGAAGCGCGGACCTGGAATCGGTCCGGTACATGGCGCCGGAGCGGTTCTCCGACGACTACGGTTCCTCGGCGGACCGGTGGTCGGCAGCGGTCCTGCTCTGCCGGATGCTTTCGGGAACCTCTCCCTTCGGCGGAACGGAGATCGCCCAGGTCTTCCATTCGATCCGGAAGGGGGATCCGGACCTGGACGGGGTGCCGAAGCCGTACCGGCCGTTTCTCCGGAAAAGCTTCCGGAAGGAGGCGGCGCAAAGACACCGGAGCGCCGGGGAGATGCTCTCGGCCTTCCAGGGGACGATGTCCGGAGGGGCCGCCCGCCGGGGCCGGGTCGTTCGGACCGGAGGGACGCGGAACCGGCTGGTCCCGGCGGCGGCCGTCGCCCTGCTCCTGGCCGTCCTCCTCGCCGCCCATCTCTCCGGCGGCCGGATCCTGCCGTTCTGGCCCTTCGGGGAGAAGCGATACCCGCTGACGGTGCCTACGGAGCCGGCGGACGCCAGGGTCCGCCTTTCGGGCGCCGGGGCCGTCTACACCCCCGGGGTGGCGCTGCCGCCGGGCACCTACGACGTGGTCGTCTCCAGACCGGGATATGAGACCCAGCGGCTCTCCGTGGAGATCGTCGACCGGCCCGTGGTGATCGATCCGGTCTCCCTGGAACGGACGACCCACCGGCTCTTCGTGGAGACCACGCCGGCGGATGCCGTGGTCCGGCTGCCCGATATCGAGGCGGCCTACGAGCCCGGGGTCCGGCTTCCGCCGGGTCGGTACCGGGTGGCGGTCTCCCGACCGGGGTACCTCGACCGATCCGCCTGGGCGGAGATCGGGCGGGAAGATACGACGCTCCGGGTCGACCTGGAGAAGCGAAGGTATGGCCTGACCGTCCGGACCACGCCGGGGGACGCGGAGGTGCGTCTGCCGGAGATCGACGCGGATTATACGCCGGGGATGCTCCTTGCGCCGGGACGGTACCGGATCGAGGTCTCCCGGAAGGGGTACGGAACCCGCCGGGAATGGATCGAGGTGGGGGAGGGGGATTCGGTCCACCAGGTGGCGCTGACGCCCCAAAAGGAGGGGACCTTCCGCCTGACGGTCCGCCCCACCCCGGAGGACGCCGTGGTCAAGATCATGAACATCCGGCCCGTCTATGAGCCGGGGATGGCCCTGGAACCGGGCCGGTACCTGGTCCAGGTCTCCCGGGGGGGGTACGGAACCCACAGCCGGTGGGTCGACCTCCGGGACCGGGACCTTTCGATCGACGTCGACTTGAAAAAGCTGCCCGACCCCGTCGTCCTCCCCGAAGGGAGTATCACCCTGCGGCGCACGCCCATGACCGCCCAGTCCAAAAACCAGCTGGGGATCCGGGAGGTGGACAACGATTTCGCCGACACCGGCCGGGGCGTGGTGGTGGACCGGACCACCGGTCTGATGTGGGAGAAGGCGGGATCCGGAAGCTTCATGGACTATCGGGAGGCCCGTTCCTACGTCGCCGGGCTCAACCGCCGGAAGCTGGCCGGCTACGGGGACTGGCGCCTGCCCACCATGCCGGAGCTGGGGTCCCTCCTGGAAGGGGGCATGCGGTCGACGGGGTTTTACATGAGCCCCATCTTCGGAAACCCCACCCGGAACTGGTACTGGTGCTGGAGCGCGGACCGGCGGTCGTCGAGCGCGGTCTGGGGCGCCAGCTTCCGCAAGGGGTACGTCAGCTACCTGGGGCTCCACAGCGCGGGGTTCGTTCGGGCGGTGCGCGGGGGAGGCTGATCGGGGTCAAAGCGCCCCATATCGGGGCTTTCTCGAATCCTCCCCTCGATGGGTCGTTTCCGCCGCCCAGTGGGGTCTTTCGGCCCCATTTCGCCGATCCACGGCAACCGTAGGCCGATTCCGGGTAACGGACCGTTTTTTCGGGTGATGAATCGGCTTTGGGGTGTATTGGCGCGCCGCTTGCAGTCCAACATGCCCGGAGGAGGCCTCCGAGGTTTTCGGACCCCCTAACACACACTGCCGGGGAGAACGATCCATGCATATAACGGAAGGCATCATCACCGGGGCGGCATCGGTCGCCTACACCGCCGGCGGCCTGGGATGCGTGGCGTGGGGGGCCGCCGGAATGAACAAGTTCGTCCGGGCCCACCCGGACAAAAAGCCATTGCTCGGCATGGGCGGGGCCCTGATCTTCTTCTTTTCCCTCATCCCGATCCCGGCCTTCACCGGGACGTGCTCCCACCCCTGCGGAACGCCGCTGATCGCCATACTGCTGGGGCCCGCCATCGGAACGGCCCTGACGGGCGGCACCCTGCTGCTCCAGGCGGCGCTCTTCGCCCACGGCGGATTCGCCACCTGGGGCGCCAACGTGATCGCCCTGGGGCTCGGCGGCTGTCTATTCGGATGGGGCGCGTTCTCCCTGGCCCGGAAGGCGGGGGCCCCGCTCTGGGCGGCCGGGTTCGCCGGCGGGCTCATGGGGAATCTGGCCGTCTACGGGACCTCCGGCCTGATCCTCGGCGCCACCCTCGCCCATGCCCCGTCCCCCCAGTATTCCTTTTCCGGCTACCTGTCCGTCATCTATCTGGCCTACCTCCCCACCCAGCTCCCCATCGCCGTCGGGGAGATGCTGGTGACCGGTCTGGCCCTGCGCCATGTGGCGAAACAGCGGCCCGAGGTGCTCGTGGACCTGGGGGTGATCCACCGAACGGAGCGGGAGGATCGAAAGAATGGGCCGGTCCTCGTTCTCGCCCTGGCCGCGGCCCTGACGGCCCATCCGGCCCTGACGGCGCCGGCGGGAGCGGAGAACGGTCCGGGGGCTTCGGCCGACGGGGTCGGGGCGGAGCGGACGGACGCCACGGCGGGATCCACGACGGCTTCCATGATGGGAATGGATGAGGCGGTCAACGAGAGACTCGCCGAAACCGCCGGGATCACCCCGAGATCCCCCGGCGTCGACACCGAGTCGATGGGGGACCTCTGGAACGCCCTGTTGCTGGGGGCGGGGGGGATCTGCGGATTCATCATCGGCCGGTGGTGGCATCTTTTGACCGACCGGCCCCGGAGGGAATAGACGACATGGCCGGCGGCGCCCCGGGCGGCGGGAACAAACAGCGGGACGGGTCATGAGCCCCATTGAAGGGCTGATCCATGACTTCCAGGCCCATCGGGGGGACCACGGCCTCAACGGGGTGGACCCCAGGGTCAAGCTGGCCCTGCTGGCGGGGGTGGTGGCCGCCAACGTGGTCGTGGCCCGGTTGTGGCTCTCCCTCTCCCTGTTCTGCGCCGGCGCGGCCCTGGCCTGGTGGTCCCGGATTCCGGCCCGCCTCTTCCTCCTCTTCTTCGTGGCCCCCGCCTGGGCCACCCTTCTGGTCTTCGCCGGGTTCTCCGTGGGCTTCGGCCAGACCCCGGTCTGGTCCCCCGGATGGGTCACGGTCTACCGGGAAGGGATGTGGCAGGGCGCTTCCGCGGCCCTCCGGGTCGCCTCGGACATGGCGTGGATGGCGGCGGTGTTCGCCACCACCCCCTTCGACAAGGTCCTCGCCGCCCTGGCCTGGTTCAGGGTCCCCAGGGTCCTGCTGGAGGCCATCGCCATGGGGTACCGGTATGCGTTTCTGTGCATCGACGAATTTTCCAGGATGAAGGAGAGCGCGCGGCTGCGGGGCGGGTTCCGGACCTACGCGGAAGCCCAGAAGAGCACGGCGCGGATCCTGGCCCAGGTCGTGCTGCGCGCCTACGACCGGGCCCAGCGGATCCAGCAGTCGATGGCGGGGCGCGGCGGCGCCGATGGGCGCCCGGGCGCCCCCGATCCGTCCGGGCCCCAAAAGGAGTGCCCGAACCGGTGCCAGGTCACGCCGGACGCGGGATCCCTCGCCGGGCCGGTTTTGCGCTGCGCCGATGTCGCCTGCGGCTACCCCGGCGCCCCCGTCCTCCGGGGGGTCTCCTTTGTGGTGGGCAAGGGAGAGATGGTGGCCCTCTGCGGGCCCAACGGCTCGGGCAAGACGACGCTGTTGAAGGCCCTGTCCGGCATTCTGCCCGCGGCCGCCGGGGAGATCCACCTGTGCGGCCGTCCCCTGGACAAGACCACCAGGAACCTGGCGCATCGGTACGTCGGGTACCTCAGCCAGGATCCCAACGACCAGCTCTTCTGCACCCACGTGGCCGAGGACGTGGGGTACGGCCCCAGGAACATGGGCCGATCGGCGGAGGAGACGGAGCGGCTGGTCCGGACCGCCATGGAGCTGATGGAGGTGGGCCACCTCGCCGCCCGGCCGATCCACAAGCTCAGCCACGGCGAAATGAAGCGCGTGGGGCTCGCCGGATTGATCGCCATGTGCCCCCCGCTCCTGCTGCTCGACGAGCCCACGGCGAACCTGGACCCGGCCTCCGCCAGGGAACTCGGGGGACTGCTGGACCATCTGAAACAGGAGCATGGGTATACCTTCATCATCGTCACCCATGACATGAACTTCGCCGCCGCCGTCGCCGACCGCATCATCGTTTTGAACGACCGGCGGATCGCGGCGGATGGACCGGCCCGGACCATTCTGACCGACGAGGCCCTCCTGAGCGGCGCGAGGCTGGAGCCGCCCTTTCTGACCGATCTCTTCAAGGAGATCTTTCCGGACATGGCCCAGCGCCACCGGATACCGGTCACCCTTAAGGAGGCGCGGCGGATCGTCAAAACCCTCCACCGCCGGACCCCGCCGGAAGGGTAACGGCCGGCCATGGAACTCGAAAACGGAGATCGCCCCGGGAGCCGGGGCATCGAATCGGGGAGCACGCCGATGGAACCGATGGTGTCGAGCATTCGTCAGGGGCAGGTCCTTGTGGAGGGGAAGCCCTCCTACGAATCCCTGCTCCAGAACGCCTACCAGTTCAAAACGTTGGTCGCGAACCTGCCTGTGGCCGTCTATCGGTGCCCCCCGGAGACCGCCTGCGAAAAGGAGTTCATCAACGAAGGGATCGTGGACATCTCCGGGTACACGGCCCGGTTCTTCTCGGGGGAGACGGGCGGATCGTACACCGCCATCCTCCACCCCGAAGACCGGGAACTCTACCGCCGGGCGATCCGCGCCGGCGTCTCCCCGAGGAACGCCTACGACATCGAATACCGGATCATCCGCGCCGACGGCCAGGTCCGCTGGGTCAACGAACGGGGACGGCCGGTGGTGGAGCAGAGGGGACGGATTCGGTGGTACATCGGGGCCATCTTCGATATCACGGACAACAAAAAGGCGGTGGCCCAATCCCGGCTGGACGAGTCCCGGCTCCGGGCCGTCCTCGAACTCAATCAGATGACCGACGCCTCCCTGAACGAGATCACCGGCTTCGCCCTGGAGGAGGCGGTCCGGCTGACCCACAGCAAGGTGGGGTACCTGGCTTTCGCCAACGAGGACGAGACCGTTCTGCGCATGTACTCCTGGTCCATGCGGGCCATGAAGGAGTGCCGGATGCGGCACAAGCCGTTCACCTACCACATCGACCGGATGGGCCTGTGGGGGGAGGCGGTCCGCCAGAGAAGAGCCGTGATCACCAATGATTACGCCGCGCCCAACCCCTATAAAAAAGGGTATCCCGAGGGGCACGTCCAGATCCTGCGCCATCTCAACCTCCCCCTGATCGATCAGGGCAGGATCGTCCTGGTCGCGGGCGTGGGGAACAAGGAAAAGAGATACGATGAAGGGGACGTCCGTCAGCTCACCCTGCTGATGCAGGGGATGTGGCGCCTGGTCCAGCGCAAGAGAATCGAGGAGGAACTCCGGGAGAGCGAGGCGAAATACCGGAGTGTCTTCGAAAATTCCGGGGCCCCCTCCGTGATCATCGAGGAGGACATGACGATCTCCATGGCCAACACCCGCTTCGAGGAACTCACCGGGTTCACCAAGGCCGAGATCGAAGGCAAACGGAAGTTTTTCGACTTCATCGCCCCGGAGGATGTGCCCCGCATGAAGGAATACCATGTGGGACGGCGGAAGACGACCGAGGATGTCCCGGCCGAATACGAGTGCAGGCTCAAGGACCGCAAGGCCGAGGCAAAGGATATCGCCGTGAAGATCGGGATGCTCCCCGACATGAAGCGGAGCATCGCCTCGTTCATCGACATCACGGAGTCCAAGAAGGCGGAAGCGATCCTGCGGGAGAGCGAGGCCCATCTGCGCAGGGAGAACCTTCTGCTGAAATCCCCCATACAGAAACGGTACGGGATCGGCGATATCGTGGGCAAGAGCGAGGAGATGCAGAAGGTCTACAACGCCATCGTCGAAGCGGCCGGGTCCGGGGCGAACATCATCATCTACGGGGAGTCGGGCACCGGAAAGGAGCTGGTGGCCCGGGCCATTCACGATCTGAGCCCCAGAAAGGGCGGCCGGTTCGTCTCCGTAAACTGCGGCGCGGTCCCCGAACAGATCCTGGAAAGCGAGTTCTTCGGCTACAAGAAAGGGGCGTTCACCGGCGCCGACGCGGATAAAAGGGGGTACCTCGACGCGGCCGACGGCGGGACCCTCTTTCTGGACGAGATCGGAGAGATCAGCCCGAGCATGCAGGTGAAGCTGCTCCGGGCCATCGAGGGAAAAGGCTATTCCCCCGTGGGCAGCCTCAACGTCAAAACCCCCGATTTCCGGATCATCGCCGCCACCAACCAGAACCTGAGCGAAAGCGTCCGCAAGGGGCTGGTGCGCCAGGACTTTTTCTACCGGGTCCACGTGATCCCGATCTACCTGCCGGCGCTCAGGGAGCGCAAGGAGGATATCCCCCTTCTGATCAACCACTTTTTGGAGGACAATGAGTATGCCGGGGAAAAGACGATCCCGCCCCACGCCATCCAGGCCCTCATGGCGTACAACTGGCCGGGGAACGTGCGGGAACTCCAGAACGTCCTCCACCGGTTCCTGACGTTCAAAAAACTCGACTTTCTCGACATGGCCCCGGCGGCAAGAACCGAGGGCGGGCGGGAGGAGCCGGACGCGCCGGAGTCGGGAGATTTGCAGACGTTGATGGCGGCGTATGAAAAACGGGTGATCCGGAACGCGCTGGCCGAGGCCCGCTGGCGCCGCAACCGATGTTCGGAGATCCTCGGCATCAACCGGAAGACCTTGTTCAAGAAGATGAAGAAATATGACCTCGAATAGCCGCAATATGGGTACGTTCGGCCCCGATTTTTATATTGGTTTTTATTTCAATATGTTGTTTGAAGATAGGGCGAATTTGGGGCGATTCGGCCCCGTTTCGTCCAGGATCGAGGGCAAGGCCGGGGGAAAACAGAAGCGGCGCTGCCGTCCATGGGCATGGGGAGAGGGGGCCCGGCATGTTCCTTGCTGTCCTCTAGGGTTGAGGAGAGCGAGGCGTCCGGAACGTGCCCCGCTTGGATGAACATCGAAAAGGGGGAGCACGGCCCCCTCGGGGAGGAGAGATGAAGATCACCCAGATTGCAGGGTTCCTGGGATGCGGCAAGACGACGCTTCTGTTGAAGCTCTCGAAAAAGCTTGCCGACGACGGCCGGCGCAAGGTCGCCCTCGTGGTCAACGAGATCGGCGAGATCCCGGTGGACGGAAAGATCATCGAGGAGAGCGGGATGCAGGTGAAGGACATCGGCGGCGGGTGCATCTGCTGCGAGGTGGCCGCCACCTTCGCCAAGACGATCTACC
Organism: uncultured Desulfobacteraceae bacterium; assembly: GCA_964431545.1. Lineage (GTDB taxonomy): Bacteria > Desulfobacterota > Desulfobacteria > Desulfobacterales > JAABSP01 > CAYSLC01. Next base: position 33,759 of record CAYSLC010000002.1, read on the forward strand.
GGCTCTACAAGGACTTCTCCCCCGACCACGTGCTGGTGGAGCCCACGGGCGTCGCCGTCCCCCACCAGGTCAAGCTGGCCGCCCGCATGAGCGGCAGGGACGCCAGGATCTCCCTGGGCCCCGCCATCGTCCTCTTCGACGCCACCCGGCCGGCGGAACTCCTCGATTTGGACATGCTCGGGCAGCTGGTCACCACACAGGTCAAGGACGCCGACATCATCGCCATCAGCAAGGTGGACGCCGTCGGGGAGGCGGCGGTGTCGGAGAGCGCCGAAAAGGTCGCCGGTATCAACCCCGAGGCCGGCGTCATCCGGCTCTCCTCCTTCACCGGTCAGGGCGTGACCGATCTTGTGGAGGCGATTTTACAATGGAAGGAGTAGATCCCATGGACGAAAAGACCATGCCCGCCCCGGACCACGGCTGCTACACCGATCACGGCGTCAGCGGATACGGCGTGGCCGCCAAGCTGACCCGGGCGGAGAAGATGGAGGCGGCCTTCGTCAGGGACCTGGCGGAGAAGATGATGGTCTCCATCGCGGAGAAGTGCATGGAGCGGGGGGCGAAGTGCATCGGCCACATCAAATCCCACATCCGGACGGAGGCGGGGACGGTGAAGGCCGACACCATCGGCGTGGGCCACGGGGCCTATTCCACCGGCACGCTCCCCCATCCGGTGGACACCCTCTACCTGGCCATCAATACCATCATCCAGGGGGTCGCGGAGAGCGAGGCCAAGGAGGCGACCCTGGAAGGGATGCACGAAGTGGCCGAGGGGCGGGGGCTCGTGGTGGAAAAGGAGAAGGAGCACGCCTACTTCGACGAGTTCGACTTCACGGCCTCCAAGAAGGAGTACATCCGACAGCTGGAAGAGCAGCTGGCGGAACTGGAGGCCGAGGAGGACGGCGGGCCATGAAGCTGGTCTTCGTCTCCGGCACCCGGGGCAGCGGCAAGACCACCCTGATCAAGGGCCTCGTGGCCCGGGGCGCCGACGCGGGCCTCCGTTCGGCCGTGATCTGCAACGAGGACGGCGAGGCCGTCTATGACGCCCCCTTTGTCGAGGCGCACGACCTGCCCGTCCGGTACCTCCGGGGCGGCTGCGTGGGGTGCACGTTGGCCGTGAGCCTCGTGGAGATGAAAAAGAGGCTCAAGAAGGAGCATGATCCCGATCTCCTCTTTGTGGAACCTTCGGAGATGGTGGTGACAAGGGAGCTGCGGGATGTCGCCGCCATGGGGACAAGGGATATCCGGTATGAACCCGGACCGTTCCTGACGCTCGTCGACGGCCCCTCCTTCCCGTTTTTGTGGGAGGAGAGACAACGTCTCCTCAAGGGCCACATGGCGGGGGCCGATCTGGTGGCCGTCACCCATGCCCGCCGGATGGGGGACGGTGAAACCGGGGCGGTGCTCCAAGCCATCAAAGGCAACGGGGTCGAGCCCATCGCGGTCGATCTGGGGTCCGAAAAAGAGGTGGCGCGGATCGGGGAGCTTGCGCTTCCGCAAGGGACCGGTTCGCGTTTCTGATACCAATGGCAACCAGATAGTAAATCTAATGATAGGAAACCAAGGAGGGGCACCATGATGACACCTTTGGAAAGAGTCGGCACGGTACTGCAGGGGGGGATCCCGGACCGGGTCCCGTCATGTCCGCTGATCTGCGGCGCGGCCCGCCGGGTCTACGGCATCACCTACGAGGAATGGTCCCAGGACGGCGAACTGATGGCCAAATCGATGATTCAGGCCCAGGATCTGATCGGGTTCGACGGCATCCTGGGACTCGTCGACCTCTCCGTGGAGGCCGCGGATTTCGGCCAGAAGATGATCTTTCCGGTGGAGGACACCGCCCATCCGGACTACGACGACCCATTCATCAAAACGCCGGACGACTACGCCAGGATCGAGCGGATCGATCCCACCAAATCGACCCGGATGAAAGAGGTCCTGACCTACATGGACATCGTCTGCAACGAGAAAGCGGCGACGGTGCCGGTGATGGGGTTCGTCTACGGCCCGCTGGGCATCCTGGCCATGATGCGGGGCGCGGAGAACCTCTTCCGCGACTGCTACAAGAACAAGGAGGCCGTCATCAAGGCCGAAGAGGTGATCACCGATGTGCTTGTCGATTACATCAAGGCCATGGCCAAGACCGGGGTCCACGCCATCGTCCTCGATACCCTCTTCGCCTCCCAGACCATCATGAGGGAGAAGATGTGGAAGGAGATCGAAGGGCCCTTCACCAAGGTCCTGGCGGATGTGGTGCGGGATTGCGGATGCATGATGATGGTCCACAACTGCGGCGGCGGCATCTACTTCGACGGGCAGATCGAGTTCATGGACCCCGTCGCCATCTCCTACGCCTACCCGGCGGCCGACTGCGGGGACCACAAGGAGACCAAGGAGAAGTACCAGAACAAGACGACCCTGGTCGGGTACATCAACCCGGCCCAGTTCGCCTTTCTGGGGACCCCCGAGGAGATGAAGGAGGAGTGCAAGCGCCAGATCGAGGAACTCGGGGCGGGGGGGAAGTTCATCCTGGCCACGGGATGCGAATATCCGCCCAACGGCTCCCTGATGAACGCCATCGCCATGGTGGAGGCGGCCGAGCTGTACGGGAAGTATTGAGGACGGGGATCCTTCTCCATGTCTCGCCCTTACAGGGCTGCCATTTCCGGCAATTTCCCAGGGCGGTGCCCTGGGCTGGTATGTGACGCCCTGTCAGGGCCGCCCCGAAAACCGGTACAAGCAGCCTTTTCGGAAGGGAGAAGATGCGGGGGAAGCAGCCTCTCCGGCCGAAGCACCCGGGAAGGGCCAGCCTGACCCTCCCGAAAGGATGGAAAACGGGCGCTGTCGGAATGGACGAAAACAAGGCGGTCCCGGATGCGGGATCAGGAGGACAAAGTCAACGTGAGTGACCGCGGGAGAACAACAGGGCGCCTTTCCGAAAAGAACGGCATCTCCATCGAGGACTACCACATCACCGAAGAGCCGTATTACCTGCCCACCCGGGACGAACTCGAGGTGTTCGACACCGCCTGGCGCCTGAAGCTGCCGGTGATGCTCAAGGGGCCGACGGGATGCGGGAAGACCCGGTTTCTGGAGTACATGGCGTGGAAGCTGGACCGCCCCCTGGTGACCATCGCCTGCCACGAGGACCTCACCGCGTCGGATCTGGTGGGCCGCTATCTCCTGCAGGGGGAGGAGACCGTCTGGGCGGACGGGCCCTTGAGCCTGGCGGTCAAACACGGGGCCATCTGTTATCTGGACGAGGTGGTGGAGGCGAGAAAAGACACCACCGTGGTGATCCACCCGTTGACGGATGACCGGCGGATCTTCCCCCAGGAAAAACGGGGGATCCTGCTGGAGGCCCACCCCGATTTTCTCCTGGTGATCTCCTACAACCCCGGTTACCAGAGCGTCATGAAGGATCTGAAGCACTCCACCCGCCAGCGGTTCATCGCCCTGGAGTTCACCTACCCCGACGAGGAGAAGGAGCGGGCCATCGTCATGGGGGAGACGGGTGTGGACGAGCCGACGGCGGCGCGCCTGGTCCAGCTGGGCGGGATGGTCCGGAACCTGAGAAAGCACGGCCTGGAGGAGGGGATCAGCACGCGGCTTCTGGTCTATGCCGGCCGGCTGATCGCCGAGGGCCTTCCGCCGGCCGTCGCCTGCGAGGCCGCCGTAATCCGGGCCATGTCCGACGACGCGGAGATGCAGGAGGCGATCTCGGAGATCGTCTCCGGCATCTTCTAGCCCTTCTTTCGGAAGCGTCCGCCGAGAACAGACCGAGGAGACCCCCTTTTTCATCGGCGCCATGGGAACACCGATCAGCCACCACCGGGAGTTGACCGACGGCCTCTCCGAAGAGGCCGCGGACGCCTGCGCGCGGATCTGCGAGACCGTCTCCCACCTCCGCTCCCAGAAGGCGAACCGCTTCCGGATGTCGGTCCGCCACCACATGGAGAGGCTCGCCGCCCACCCCCTTTCCGGCGATATCTTCCCCGGCGCGGTCCGCCTGAGCCGGCTGGGGTGGGCCCTGGTGATCCCCTATCTGGAGGCGGTGGCGCGGCTGGAACACCGGCCGGAGGCCATCGAAACCTGGACCCGGATCGCCATGGAACTGGCCCGGCTCGATCTCGATGTGGCGTCGGCGTTTCTGGAACGGACCCCCGATTTCCTGTCGAACCTGGGGCCCGGGAACCTCTTCGACTGGGGCGAGCTGGCGAGATCCGCGCTGGACCGATGGGGAAAACCGGTCTGGAAACCGGTCCGCGCCTACCTCGAGGCCGCGGCGGAGAACGAATGCGCCTATCCGCTGAAGCGATGGGATTTCTTCCTGGAGCAGTCCGCGGCGATCGCGGAACGCTCCACGGCGGCCGCCGCCGCGTTCATCCGCCACGGCAACCGGGCCTGCCTGCTGCTGGATGCAAACGGCGTCCGGGAATGGGTCGCCCGGGGGATCGCGGCGTCCGATACCGAGGAGGAACTCCTGAAGTACTTCATCGGCACCTCCTCCAAGGCGATGGAGCACCGGGACGGGCTGGTCTCGGGCGTGCCCCTGAAGGACAAAAGCAACACCCTCTCCCTGATCTGCGAGGCGGCCCTGGGGCGTCCGGTGAAGATCCGTTCCAACATTTCCCTGGCCAGGGTGAAGGGGTTCACCGGCGCCGCCGCCACCGACGGCAGGGCCGTCTATCTGCCCGACCGGCTCCCGGATTTCGACGCCTACAAGCTCATGGCCCTGCACCAAACCTTTCTGATGGATTGCGGGGCCCTCCGAACCGGGGGGGGCTTGACCGCCAGGGATCCCGTGGCGCTCCATGTGGAGGCGGATCGCCGCCTCGCCGAACGGCTGCCCGGCATGCGGCCCAAGATGGCGGCCCAGTCTCCGGGGGAGCTGCCCCGGGGGTACCCGTTCACGGACCCCCGGCGCGTCGGGGATCCGCTTCCCTGGTGGGGGGACTTTCTCCCCGAACTGGTGGCCGAGACCGATGCCGCCATCGATTCCGTCAAGGAGAAGGCGGTCGATTACACGGACCTTCCCCCGGAGATGATCGAGGCGCTCCTGGCGGGGCTGATCGTGGACGGGACCCGGGACGAGAGCCGGCTCATGGCGCTTCTCCGGGAGATGTTCGACCATCTCGAATTCTCCTCCCCCGACCCCGAGGAGCTGCGCGAAAACGTCAAGACCTTCTTCTACCGGGAGTGGGACAAGGACCTCTCCGACTACAAGCTGGAATGGTGCATGGTCCGGCAGCGGCTCCCCGACGACGCCCCCAACGACTTTGTCAAGGAATTGAAGGAGCGGCTGCCGGGGATCATCAAGCTGATCCGCAGGCAGTTCATGCTCCTCAAGCCGGAGCGCTTCAAGAAGTACAAGGCCCAGCCGGCCGGGGACCATCTCGACATCGACGCCCTGGTGGCGGCGCTGGTGGACCGGAAATCGGGATCATACCTCTCCGAGAACGTCTACATCTGGCGGGACAAGCGGATCCGTGATGTCGCCTCCCTCTTCCTCCTGGACACCAGCGGCTCCTCCGAGGAACGGGTGGACGGCCGCCGGGTGATCGACATCCAGAAGGAGGCGATGGCGCTGATGGCCGAGGCCCTCGACTCCCTGGGCGACCCCTACGCGGTCTTCGGCTTCTCCACCCAGGGGCGGTTTCGGGTCAATCTCTTCCAGGTCAAGGATTTCGGGGAGGACTACACCGAGCGGGTCCAGCACCGGCTGGGGAACCTCCGGCCCGACGGCCTGACCCGGATGGGGGCGGTGATCCGCCACGGCATCCACAAGCTGGAATCGGTCTCCGCGGCGGTGCGGCTCATGGTGATCCTCACCGACGGCATGCCCTATGACCTGGAGTACGGAAACCTCGACTACGCCATCGCCGACACCCGAAAGGCGATCCTCGAGGCCCGGCGCCGGCGCATCCATCCGTTCGTCATCACGTCGGACAAAAAGAGCGAGGGGTATCTCAGGCGGATCTCCCAGGAGACCCAGAGCATCATCCTGCCGAAGGTGGAGCTGCTGCCGTCCCTGCTGCCGGCGGTGTACAAGCGGTTGACGGTATAGGGGGGAAATCCACCCCCGACCCCCCTTACCGAAAGGGGGGATGAGAGAAATTCCCCCCGACCGGTTGTATGAAAGGGGCGGGGGATGGTTTACGGGAACGCACGGAACAGGGAGATGGAGATGGAGATGGAGACACGATTCGATCCGTTGGTGAAAAAGGCGGTGGAACTCGGAGCCGATGATGCGCGTCTGATCCGGACGGAGGCGGTGGTGTTCGACCCCCGGTCGGAGCTGAAATGCCGTTTCGGATGCGCCCGATGGGGCCGGTACTGGACGTGCCCGCCGCACACCGGAATCTCCCAGGAGCGGTTCAGGGAGGCGTTCGACCGGTACGAGACCGCCCTCGTCCTCCAGGTGCCGGACATGGAGAAGAGCCAGACCGTCACCCTGGCCGTGGAAAAGGAGGCGATGATGCACCACGGATGCGCCTTCGCCTTTGCCCTGGCCTTGTGCGTGCAGTGCGACCCGTGCGCCCATCCGGAGCCGTGCCGGCACCCCGAACTCGCCCGTCCCTCCATGGACGCCTACGGGGTCGATATCGGCAAGACGGTGGCGCCGCTCGGGTTCGAGGTGCGGTTCGACCCCGGGGGAAATTTCGTCCCAATGTGGTACTCCATGGTCCTTCTGGATTGATGGCTCGCCAGTCGCGGGGCCCCGGCACCCCTTTGGGGCCGTGCCGGCGCGCCCCGACCCTTCCCCGATTGTAAAAGTCTTGTAAAACCCCGCCGCCTCCCATTGCCCATCTCCCCTTCGATCCGGTATGGTGGCGGCGAGCTTTGGCGGAGTCGATGCCCCTCTCCGCAAAGCCGGGGTTTGGCCGGTTTTCCACCGGCCAACCCCCCGTGGGCCATCCATATCAACCCCATACGGCTCATCGATCCATTTCCGGCCCGAAAGCGACGCGAGGATGAGCCGAATCGCGGACTTCGCCGTCCGCCCGGAGGAAAAACGCCATGCCACTGCCGAAGCTGACCATCGGAGACCTGACTGTCGAAGTTCCCATCATCCAGGGCGGCATGGGGGTGGGGATCTCCATGTCCGGGCTGGCCTCGGCCGTGGCCGAAGAGGGCGGGGTGGGCGTCATCGCCGGCGCCATGCCGGGCATCGGCGAGCCGGACATCGCCACCAACGGCACGGCGGCCAACCAGCGGGTCCTGGCCGAGGAGATCCGGAAGGCACGGAATCGGACCGGCGGCGCCCTCGGGGTCAACCTCATGGTCGCCTTGACCGACTACGCCGACCTGGTGAGGACCGCCGTGGCCGAGGGGATCGACATCATCTTCTCGGGGGCCGGCCTGCCTCTCGACCTGCCCGGATTCCTCACCCCCGGAAGCCGGACCAAGCTTTCGCCCATCGTCTCCTCGGGGCGGGCCGCGGCCATCATCTGCAAGAAATGGCTCTCCCGGTTCGACTACCTTCCGGACGCCGTGGTGGTGGAGGGCCCCAAGGCCGGGGGCCACATCGGCTTCAAGCTCGATCAGATCGACGATCCCCGGTTCGCGGTGGAACGGCTGACGGCGGAGGTGATCGCGGCGGTGAAGCCCTTTGAAGAGGCCCACGGGAGGAAGATCCCGGTGATCGCCGCCGGGGGGATCTACACGGGGGCCGACATCCACGAGTTCCTCGCCATGGGCGCCGCCGGGGTCCAGATGGGCACCCGGTTCGTGGCCACCCACGAGTGCGACGCGGACGATGCCTTCAAGCAGTCCTACATCGACGCCACCGAGGCGGATATGGTGATCATCAAGAGCCCGGTGGGGATGCCGGGACGGGCGGTCCGCAACGAATTCCTCGACGCGGTGGCCCAGGGGGAGAAGATCCCGTTCAAGTGTCCCCTCCACTGCCTCAAGACCTGCGATCCGGAGAAGAGCCCCTTCTGCATCGCCCTGGCCCTGGCCAACGCCCGGAAGGGAAGGCTGAAGCACGGGTTCGCCTTCGCGGGGGAGAACGCCCACCGGGTCGATCGGATCGTGTCGGTGCGGGAGTTGATGTCCACGCTGATCACGGAGTATGAGATCGCGGATGCGGCGGGGGTTCGGGATTTTCTGGAGGAGCCGGTGGCGGCGGTCCGGGCGGGGTGACGGCTGGTTGATCCCCCTTTTACCGATCCCTCGCGTTCCAATACGCCGGTTTTCCGCTTCCCGGGACGCCTCTGGATGAAAGACGATTTTCACTTGTTCAATGCGGCCCTTGCCTGTTTCAGGACCTCTTCCGCCGGTATGCAGCCGACTTTTCCATCCTCGATTTCCCGCCACCTTCTGTTCGCCTCATCCATCCAGGCTTTTTCCGTTTCATCGTCAATAAATCCATCTAAACTCTCCCAGATCCGGTGTGCCAGGGCAGCCCTTTCATCGGGGGGTAGGTTGAAAATGGTCCTTTCGATTTCAGTTGTCGTGCTCATGTTGATTTCCTTTATGCGATTCATAAACGATTCAATACAGCAATCATCTCGGGTCCGTGCCTCGGTCGATTATACCAGGAAGCTG
>CAYSLC010000002.1:42411-76447 GCA_964431545.1 uncultured Desulfobacteraceae bacterium
TCACGCCCTTTCAGGGCTTTTTTTCTATACGGCCGGTGTTCCCAGGGCGGATGCCCTGGGCTGGTATGTTGCGCCCTTTCAGGACGGGCTTCGGAAGATCGTCACAAGCGGTGACGCCTTTTCGGTAGGAGTTCGAAACATCACCATAACCAGTCTGTGAGAAACTCACACTACCGGTTTTGGCCTGCCGGTCTTCGTCCAAACCTACAAAACCTTGACAATTCCGTTGGCTTTCAGCTAAGTAGAACGTTGTCGGGAGAAGGCAATCATGGAATAAAACCACAACGAGGCACTCGCGCCTTTGACAACCGCAATAGAGCCTCACAGTGCCCAAATTTGCTTTATAAAGCCAGAATGCGAGCATGGTTTATCGTTATATACCATTCAACTTTCGAATCTGATTTTCGATAAGGTAATTTCAATAATCTGTGGCTTAGCTTGATTTTATTAAGATTAAACCGTAACCCCTTGTTTTGAGATGCATATCAATTATTGACTATGATTTAATTTTCAAGTAAAACAGATGGATAGGCGATAGCTTTACAAGTCAGGTTAACAATTATAGGTTCCGACTCTTCTCAGAGATCTGATCGAATTAATTTTCAATATGTAAATGGCTCTATAATCGATATGATAATATTTATTATAGTTCCGTGTCCGAAAGCTGGTTATATCATTAACCGGATAGTAACAATTGAGACAGATTTTATCGCGAGGATATGAAAAAATGATTGCAATGCCACTTCTAAGTGAGCAGGATTTAGGGGTTTCAATGGAAGGTACAATTGATCCCTTGGGCACATACGCAATAGGCGATGCATTAGCGGTTAAACTAGTTCCTGGAGTGAGGGAAAGGCAGGAGCACCCTCGGTTCCTTACAGCTACCGCTGTATCGTTGTTTGTTTGCCGGGATTTTGATGATGATATGGTCGCTGCCGACGGGCTAAGCACACCCACGTTGGTCTTTGAGTGGTATGTAGTGGAAGGCCTGGTTCGAACAGCTAAAGAGAAAATTGAGTACCGGGGTTTGCCCGGCAGCCTTAAAGCAGCGCGAGCGAGGGAAGACGGGGTGCCCCTGTCAGCAAGTCTTTATTTAAAAAGCCCTAATGTATTTGGGTTTCAGGCCGTATATCGCCGTTTATCGAGGAATTTGGGGCTCGAAGTATCAAGTCGCTTGGGTGAATTTGGTTATAATTTGCTATCGATATGGGTGAAAGAACAGGGGTTGGATGGTTTTCTTGGAACGGTTCCCGGTCCGGGCAAAAAAGTTATCGAACAGCTGACCGAAGCCGTCAAAGACGGTATGAAGTCAGGGGCTGTCGCCCGCAGCCCTGCCTGGGCTGGCTGGAAAGTTTTTAGAGACCATCTTTCAATTTACGAGGCTGGTACGAACGAGCGGGGGGCGATTAGCGAGGCCCTTCAAAAGGATGAAACCGGCCATAGGTCAATAATCTTTCAGTTTTTGATTTCAGAAGAAGGGCAAAAAATTTGGAAAGAAAGTGGGTCTGAGTACTTATTTCATGAAGCATTGCTAAAAGGCGGAGACGAACGACTGCGAACTTTGCTAAATGCGATTATCGCTTATGAAGATTTCTGTCAATATATCGAGAGGGCCTATCGAGATTGCTTGGCTTTTTTGAGCAGTAATTCCGGAAAAACATCGGTGTCTCAATTGGCCAAGCTTCCGGGTGTGATAACAGCAACTAAAGAAACTCCAAGGAGGTTTAAAGGTGCAATGGACGCGCTGGACCCCGTGGGCGAAACTGTTCGATTTCAGGAGGCTTTCCTGGAATTTGGCGATTCCTTGCCCCCGGAAAGTTGGGTCAACACCTTAATGGAACACCACAAGCGTGTTCAAAAAGGGAAACCTCCGGCAGGGAAGGCGCCGTGGGTGGAAAGATTTGACGATGGGGCCTATATGATTAGACCAGCTTATCGAAATCAATACACGTTCGACCAAGAGAATGGGCTGGATGAAGAGCTGGATGAAGAGGTAAAATATGTGCATCGGTATCGAACGAAATCCCTTTGGTCCTTTGCCTTGGATTTAGGTTTGGTGAACTAAAATGGCTGCCAAGAGAGATAGCGAAATTGGTTTCGGGAAGCTGCTTGATGCTTGGAATTCTCCGGAAGATTCAGGTGCCCCGATAGGTTGCATTTGCACAACGTTTACCTTCAAGCCCTCCTTTTATGAAGAGGAGTGTCTGGGGCGTTTTTTGGGTATGGAAAGCGATCCTGTTCAAGATGGGCCGGTCTACTTGATTGAGCGGGAGGAAAAACTTAGCCAAGTGATATGTGCTGCTGTTTTGGTGGATCAGCATCACTGTGGAGGCGTCCGCTCATTAAGATGGGATTTATTACCCGCTAGGCTGAGCGGGGCCATACTACATTCAAAAATATGTTTGCTTGCCTGGCAGAATTGGACCCGTCTCATCATTTCATCCGCGAATTTAACTGAAGACGGTTATCGGCGCAATTTGGAAATTTTTGGGGTTCTGGACTACCATCTCGATAGTGAAGCACCATTGGTATGTCTGAAACAAACAGTTCAATTTCTGCGAAATGCAGCATCTTTTGCCCAAGTAGATACAAATAAAAGCCCTCCCTCAATGGGTAGATGGAATAATTTGCTGGATCGTGTGGATTCGACATCGGAAAATTGGGGAACAGTCCAAACGGGTCGATCTGGCGCCGAAATTCGAATTTATCCGGTTTTTTCAGGCTCAGAACATCAAATGCTAGAGCAATTGAAAGATTTATGGCCGGGATCAAGTCCTTCCGAAACATGTTCGGTGATCAGTCCGTTTTTTGACCCGCCTTCCCCAAAAAATGAGCCTGCCCAAAAAATTTGGTCGATTATGAAACAGAGAGGGCGGGCGGTGGTAAACTATTTTGTCACAGCCGAAGAAGTCGCTGATCAAAACACTCTTTTCGTTCATGCACCTGAATCCCTAATGCATGCGACTCCAAAGAACCGGCAAGACGTTTCTTCAAAACTTAAACGAGTGGTTCCTGATCATAACCGCCCCCTTCATGCAAAGCTTCTCGTAATGGGTGACTCTCAGTGGTTGATGGTGATGATCGGTTCCAGCAATTTTACCAGCGCTGGGCTTGGGTTATCTTCAAAGCCAAATTTGGAAGCTAATCTGGCTTATATCGTCAACAAGCAAAGACACCCTAAGATTTATAAGCAGATTCGCCATTCCATACCCAATTCAGAGGATGTTCCTGAAGGGTTTGAAGTTATTTATCAACCGCCCGAGAAGAATGAAGACGCCGCTGATAGCGACTTGGTCCTTTTGCCGCATCAATTTACTGAAGCGATTTTTGATTTGGACGAAAACGACAGCGGTCGAATTACGCTTCACGTTCAAAAACAACCTCCCGAAGGATGGGAAATATTCGACGAACATGAACAGTTTTTGTTCAACCATGAAAAATGGGATCTCATAAACCGCCCGAGCCAGATCATTTTAGGATGGTCAGATCCTCGGCCTCCTTCAGCCTTGCTGGTCACCTGGAAAGACGCAGGCGGTTTAGCATGGTGGCCAATTTGTGTTGATTCAATGGCTGTTTTACCGCCACCAATGGAATTAAAAGATTTGCCTCTGGAAATCTTAATCAACATTTTGACTTCGGCCAGCCCCCTTCATAAGGTTTTGAGGCGATATTGGAAACGTGATGACGATACGGAGGAGACTGAAAATAAAATTCCAGCCCATCTTGACCCGCATAGGCGAGTGGACACCAAACGTTTTTTGCTTCAACGCACTCGTCGCATATCGTGGGCCTTGGCAGCTCTCCGGGAAAGAATGGAAAGACCTGTGCCCACAGAGGAGTGCCTTCAATGGCGCCTCAAGGGGCCGGTTGGGGTGGCTGCTTTGGCAGATGCTGTGTTGAAAGAGGCGGTTTCGGATGAGGAGCGGGCTTTTTTGGTTAGTGAACTGGCTTTGGAATTGGCTCGTGTAAAACCGCAAGATGGACCAGACTGTGTTTCACCCAACCGTGTTAAATCGGAAATTAAAGAGGTCATCTCTCAGATCAAGGACAAAATTCCTCGGAATTTGACGAAATACGGCAACCTTAAAGATTACGTTGACGCGGTTTTTAAAAAGGTGGGTTAACATGGGACAGCATTATCCTTTTTATGAAAACATTCGATTGCTTGTAAAAGGGAGAATATCTTCTGAAGATGCACATCGGCAGGAAAAAACCGCGCGAGAGATTCTTTCCCGTTTCGATGATCAACCAGGAGTAATTCTAGCAGATGAAGTTGGCATGGGAAAAACTTTCGTTGCCTTGGCGGTTGCTGTTTCAGTAGCTATGAGCGATCCAAATCAAAGACCAGTGGTCGTCATGGTCCCGCCTTCCTTGAAACAAAAATGGCCGGCCGACTTCGAACTCTTTCGGGAACGCTGTCTTGACGACCAGATCGCCTCCAGACTTCATACAGGGCAAGCCGATAATGCCATAGAATTCCTTAAACTACTGGACGACCCTCCTGAAAAGAGAAAACGCTTGCTCTTCGTTACCCACGGGACCATGAGTCGAGGCCTTACCGATAAATGGACCCAGGCTGCATTGATCAGACAATCGCTTCTTTATAAGAGAGACGCAGACAATATTAAGGCCGCCCTGGCTAGAATCATGCCCGACCTTCTTGGCATGAAAAAACTTGATCGCTATGGGACTGATCTTTGGATTGATTTGTTTAAGACACCGCCCCAGAATTGGCTACAAATTCTTTCTCGCTACGAGATTGACCCCGAGTTTGATAATGATCCTACAACCGATGACGACCCTGTTCCAGTGGCAATTACTGGGATTTTACCAAGCCTCGACACATCTTCTGTGTATGATGCGTTGAACCAAATCCCTCAACGCCGTTCAGCGAATTTCAACCTCAGACTAAAGGATGCAAGATCCGCAATTCGAAATGAGTTAAGAAGCCTTTGGGAAACTTGTGTTCAGAAATTGCAATTAAGTTTGCCTCTATTAATCCTTGATGAGGCGCATCATTTGAAAAACTCAAAGACTCGCTTGGCGTCGTTGTTTTATCTTCCAGAATCGCAGGAAGATGCGGAAGAAATCGCCAGTGGACCACTCGCTGGGGTTTTTGAGAGAATGCTTTTCCTGACAGCTACGCCTTTTCAATTGGGGCATGGAGAACTTTGTTCGGTATTGGAAAGGTTTTCAGGAATCGATTGGAAACCGGGCGTCGCACCAGACTGTGGTAGAAAGAAGTTCAGCGGTAATATCCAAAACCTTAGAAGTCTATTGGATTCGGCTCAGGAAGCTGCAGTGGTGCTCGACAGGGCCTGGGGCGAGCTTAAACAAAGCGATTTGGTCCTGAATGACCACAAATTTGAGAAAGTGGATCTGTGGTGGGAGGAGGCATGTAAAGGTGGCCGTATGACAAGCCATGGGGAAGACATCATGGGGCATTACGCGCGAGTAAAAAAGCGTATGGAAGAGGCGGAAGAATCTTTACGTCCCTATGTGATCCGACATTTGCGATCACGTCAACTTCCACAACCATATAGTGATATAAACAGGCGTAAAAAGCTGGCCGGAAAATCCATATTAAATGATATTGGCGACACTGAAGAAGGCATCGAAATAAGTGGTAAAGATTTACTGCCCTTTCTTTTGGCGGCAAGGGCTACAGCCCAGACTCCCGAGTCGAGGCCCGTATTCGCTGAAGGCCTGTCTTCAAGCTATGAAGCTTTTTTGCATACAAGAAAATCGAAACGGGAAAGTGTTGATGATGACGATGATGCTTTTCCCGAAGACGAACCCGTATCGATTGAAGGGGTGGAATGGTACTTGAACCAATTAGAAAAACTGATCCCTCGCTGGGATGCCAGTGCCTCCGCTGGGCATCCAAAAATCGCCGCTACTGTCGACCAGGTGGTAAATATATGGGAAAAAGGGGAGAAGGTTGTGATTTTTTGCCACTATATTGCTACCGGAAAAGCTTTGCGACAAAGAATATCAGAAGCTGTTGACGCGAAAATTAAAGATCGAGCAGCGCGTGTTCTTGGCTGTAAAAGGAAGGATGTACCAGATGAGTTGGACAGAATTGGTAGACGGTTTTTTGACCAGGATTCACCGGTTAGAAGGGCTTGCGACAACCAAATTCTATCGCGACTTGAAAAATTTTCTGAACTTCGGCCTTATTATCAAACTCTCGTTGAGATCGTTCGACGAAACGTGCGGACACCCTCATTTCTTGCCCGTTTTTTCCCCCTCAGACGTGAAAACCTAAATGAGGCTGCTATGCTCGATGCACTCAGACGGAAAGATCGATCAGGACAGACTTTGAGTGATTTGCTTGACCATTTTTTTCATTTTTTGGTTGAGCGTTGCGGTGAAAGAGATCGACAGCGCTATATTGAGGCAGTAAATCGAATCCAAACAGGCGCGTATTATGGGAGATCAGACACTTTCGATCAGGATGAACTGCAAGGGGCGGAAGCAGAAGCCTTGTTGCCAAACGTCCGGTTGGTGAATGGCGCAACGAACCAGGAGACGCGCCAGCGGATAATGTTGACATTCAATACACCTTTTTTTCCTGAAATCCTGATCACCAGCGCAGTGATGGCTGAAGGCGTGGATCTTCACTTAAACTGTCGGTTCATAATACATCATGATCTTTGTTGGAATCCCAGTACTCTGGAACAGAGGACCGGTCGGCTGGACCGCATAAACGCCAAAGCCGAAAACGTGGGCAGACCTATCAATGTTTATCTGCCATACATTGCTGAAACCCAAGACGAAAAAATGTACCGCGTGGTTATGGATAGAGAGCGATGGTTCAACGTTGTCATGGGCGAAAACTATAAGGTCGATGCAAAAACAACAGAAAGATTATCTGAGAGAATCCCTTTTCCAGAATCAGCAGCTCACCGATTGGCGTTTCGGTTAAGTGTTGGTGTATGATAATTTTCAAAGAAAATGGATATACTGCACATATGCGCCATTGAGCACGACGCTCCCGTGGACGAAACCATCCGGGGCATCGTCATGGCCACCGGGGACCTCTCCATCGGCCCGGACCCCGACGCCCAGATCCACATCCCCTACCTCCCCGCCCCCATCCGCCTCCGCCGCGAAAAAGACACCTTCCTCGCCGAAGCCGACGGCGAGACCATCCCCATCCCCCCGGGGACCCCCGTGCCCGTCGGGGAGCTCCGACTCTTCCTGTCGCCGGAGTGAAGACCGCGGACCGAAAAAAATGATCTCGTCCACCTCCCGAAGCAGCCGGTCGACCTTTCCCAAGGCGGCGCGATCCACTTTTTGATCCTCTTGGTTTTCCGGATGTCCCGGACCCCGAAGCTCATCGCCAAAACCAAGGCGATGGAAAGGCAGAGGCCGAAAGTCGTCGAACAATCGATGCAATGAAATCCGCCGCCACGTCCGCTTTCACCGACATGATTTCCTGCTCTGGAAAGCGATTTTTCCGTTGATTTCTTCTTGAATCGGATATAGACTAACAAGGTGGACTAACCGTGGGAGGAAGGAAACATGGATGTCGTCAATGTGCATGAAGCCAAAACCCATCTCTCCAGACTGCTGGAGCGGGCCCATTCCGGCGAAGAGATCATCATCGGCAAAGCCGGAAAACCGTATGCGAAGCTGGTGCCGTTGGCATCGCCGGGACCCCGGGTGCCCGGAATCGCCGAAGGATCAGTGACGGACGCCTTTTTCGAACCACTGCCCGAGGATGAATTGCGCGCGTGGGAATCGTGACGGTGCTGCTGGACACCCACATTTTCCTCTGGTGGTTGTTCGATGACCCGAAGCTGCCCCCCAGAATCGGGGATTCCCTGCGCGAGAGGGACAATCCGGTATTCGTGAGCGCGGCGTCGGTCTGGGAAATCACAACCAAATACCGGTTGGGAAAGCTTCCCCACGCCCAATCCGTGGCAACGGACGTCCCGGGATGGATCGCACGGGCGGGCTTCGAACCCCTGTCGATAACGGCGGAGCATGCCCAGCTTGCCGGGGAATGGCCGGTCGCCCATCGGGACCCCTTTGACCGGATGCTGGCGGCCCAGGCCAAGTTGGAAAAGATGGCCCTGGCCAGCGTCGACGGCCGGCTCCGGTCCTTCCCGATTGACATGTTCACCGGCGAACCGGTTCATCCCATCGATTCCAGCTTCTGGTGAGCCGGTCCGCCCCCCTCAGCCGTCCTTCTTCTTCTCGAACCCGATCTTGGCGAAGATCTTCTGCTTGATCTGGGCGTCGTAGAGTTCCCACTTGTGCTGCCGGTACTCCTCCTTCTCCCCGCCCGCCAGAAACCCGATGGGGATCTTGAAGCCGCCCGCCGACAGCTTTCCGCCGCCGAAGTAGTGGCCGGCGGCGTCCCTGCCGAAGGCCTCCTTGATGAACTGGTCCGGGTCGAGGGTGATCTTGGTGGTCCGGAAGGAGCCGACCACCGTCTCCTCCCACGCCTCGCCGGTGACGATGCCGTAGACGATGGCGGTGTGGATGTTCTCCTCGGTGAGGAGAAAATCGGCGGCCTGGGGGATGGCGTCCCGGTCGTCGGCCCGGAGGTAGCCGATGCCGCTGATGGAGAAGCTTTCCGCGATGGTCCGGTTCCGCAGGGCCCGCTCGGTGATCTCCATGGTCTGACGGGACCGGGCCTGGCGCATGATCTGGCTGAGCAATTCCGCATCCTTGAAGCGGCTGAGAAAGGAGGCCGCCTGGTAGTCCTCCGGCTTGGCGTGGATGAAGCCGTTGGTGTCGGTGATGATCCCGTGCATCAGGGCGGTGGCGATCCGGACATGCTCCTGGACGCCGCTGTCGAGGGCGAGCAGCCCCTGCTGGAGGTACTCCGTATAGATGCTGGCGGTGGCGCCGATGCCCCGTCGGATGTCGATGAAGGCGGCGTCGAGTTCCTCCTGGGCCTCGTGGTGATCCACCACCGCCAGGATGGGGACCTTTGCGGCCTCGAGGTCCTTGACCAGGCGTTCGGCCGTGGAGCCCTGGTTGTCCAGGAAGACGGCGCCGCCGTACTTTTTCAGGTCCAGGGCCCCCTCGTAGCGGATCAGTTCGATGCCCAGCAGCCGCACCAGGGCCACGTTCTGCTGGTGGCTGATCCGGCCGCAGTGGACGATGTCGGTTTCGATCTGATACTGGCCGCCGGCGTACTGATGGGCAAAGGCCGAGGAGATGGCATCCGGGTCCGGAAAGTCCTGTAAAACGATGATGTGGCGCTCCCCCTGGTGTTTTTCCAGAACCTCGGCCAGCTTGGCCGCCGGGGTCTCCGCTTCTACCGTCGGTTTCTGTTTCTTCTTGTCGGGCATGGATGGCTCCTGATTGTCTGAACGTCACCTCTGGGATCCCTGATGACGATTTCGGCTCCGGGGCGTGGGGATCATGCCCGCAGTATACCTCTGATCGGCGTCGCGCCCAACCCCTTTTTCCGGAGGCCGGCGTCAGCCGGGGAACGTCCGGATCGACCGCCAGTCGATCCCGAACCGGTCGAGGTACTTCCGCAGCCGGTCCGCGTCATTGGGCTGCTTTTTCGACCCGCGGGAGACCTCGAAGAGCCGCCGGCCGGCCTCGGACAGGGTCCTCGACTCCCGGATCACCCCCAGGACGTCGGCGAGCTGGACCCGGTCGAACCGGTCGAGCCCGGCGGCGCCCTCCTCCCCCAACACCCCGGCGAGGAGGGGATCCTCCGGGCCGCCGGCCCGGTCGCCGGCCCGCCAGGCGGCCCGCAGCCGCGCCGTCTCCTCGGCCACGTCGGCCGCCGTGATCCGCCCGCCCGCGGCCAGGGTGGCCATCCGGACCACCGCGCCGTTGAAGTCCCGGAAGTTGGCGGCCCAGACCGCCTCCGGCGAGGCGGCGAAGTCGAGGAACCGCCGCCGGGCCTCCCGGTTGAAGGTCACCCGCAGGCCGGTCCTGGCGGCGAACTTGTCCAGCTCATAGTCGAGGTTGGGGCCGATGTCCTCGGGCCGGTCCCGCAGCCCCGGCATCTCGAAGGTCCACAGGTTGATCCGGGCCAGGAGGTCCGGGCGGAACCGGCCCGCCCCGGCCTCCCGGAAGAGGTTCCGGTTGGTGCCGCACAACAGCTGGAAGCCGCTTTCCACCTCCCGGTCCGATCCCATGGGCAAAAACCGCTTCTCCTCCACGGCCCGCAGGAGCATCGACTGTTCGTCGGGGCCGAGTTCCCCGATCTCGTCGAGGAAGACCATGCCGCCGTCGGCGGCCCGGAGCATCCCCTCCCGGTCGGAGACGGCGCCGGTGAAGGCCCCCTTCCGGTGGCCGAAGAGGGTCGACATGGCCATGTCCCCCCGGAGGGTGGCGCAGTTGACCTCCACGAACGATCCCGTGACGATCCGTCGGGCCTTCTTCAGCTCGAAGATCCGCCGGGCCAGGAAGGACTTGCCCGCGCCGGTGGGGCCGGTGAGGAGGATCGGCTCCCCGGACCGGACCGCCACCCGCTCGATCCGCTCGATGAGGGCGTTGAAGGCCGGGTTCCGGGTCTCGATCCCGGACTTGAGAAAGGAGATGTCGTCGCCCCGCTCCTTCTGGAACCGCATGGCGATCCGGTCGTACCGGGAGAGGTCGAGGTCGATGATCGCGTGGACCCCGGCCGGGTCCGGATCCCGCCCCCGCCTGGGGCCGGTCTGGACCAGCCGGGCGGGAAAGTGGCGCGATTCGGTGAGGAGGAAGAGGCAGATCTGGGCCACGTGGCTGCCGGTGGTGATGTGGACCAGGTAGTCCTCCCGCTCCGGATCGAAGGGGTAGCCCACGGCGAAGTCGTGGAGGAGGCCGTAGACCTCCTCGAAGTCCCACGGGTCGGCCATCTCGATGGGGTGGGGGACCACCTCGGTCTCCGGGGAGACCTCCCCGATGTCGCCGATGATCCGGTTCAGCAGGCTGGTGAACCGCTTCTGGTGGAGGAGTTCGAACCGGTGGACCGGCAGGCCGGGCTGCCGGCAGAGTCCCACGGTGGGCCGCCAGCGCGCCCACCGGCTCTCCCGCTTCCCCATGTCGAGGGTGGGCCCGAGCAGGCCGATGACGACGACGGGGGTCATGGGGCGGGCGCGAGATGGATCAGCCGCAGGAGCTTGAGATCCTCGTATCCCACCGTTTCGTCCAGGGCGTCGAAGACCGGGCGAAGGCGGTCCGCGCCGAGTTCCCGGAAGGCCTCGAAGACCCGCTCCGCCGCCTCCGGTTCGACCGTGACCAGCCGCTGGAGCCCGTCGGGCCGGAGGACGCCGCCCTCCTGCCGGACGTATCGCTGGAGGTGGTCGATGACCGTGTTTTGCTGGATGTTGTACTCCGCCATCAGATCCGCCACGGATCGGCCCTGGTTGTAGGCCTCCCCGATGAGGACGTGGCGCCGGGACGACGGGGGCCTGGCCGGACCGGCGGTGCCGGTGCCGGGCGTTTTGGGGATCTCCCGGAGCCCGTGTTCCCGGCAGTGGTCCCGGATGATCTCCAGAAACGGCCCGGCGTACTTCCCGAGTTTCACCTCTCCCACGCCGTGGATGGCCGCCATGGCTGTTTCGGACCGGGGGAAGAAGACGGCCATCTCCATGAGCGTCTTGTCCGGAAAGACGGCGTACGGCGGGACATTGGCCTGATCGGCCAGGGCTTTCCGCTTTTCCCGGAGCCGCTCGAACAGGGCCGTGTCGTAGTCCATCTCCCGCCGGGCTTCGGTCTTTCGGGGCCGGGTATCCTCCTGGACCCGGCCCAGGACCCGTTCCTCGTTGCGGAACACGGCCCAGGCCTTGTCGGTGATCCGCAGGCCCCCGTATTCCCCGTCCTGGACCATCAGCCCCTTGCGGAGGAAGAGCCGGGCCAGGGAGAGCCACTGGGGTTTGGTGTACTCGGCGCCGATGTTGTAGGTGGAGAGCCGGTCGTGGCCCAACTTGAGGACCCGCCGGGCACGGGAGCCCCGGAGCACGTCGACGATGTGGTGGGCCCCGAACCGTTCCCCGGTCCGTTTCACGCAGGAGAGAAACTTCTGGGCCGGGACGGTCAGATCGACCAGGTCGTCGTCCGACCGGAGGCAGTTGTCGCACATGCCGCACGACTCCCGGCCGTAGGTCTCCCCGAAGTAGGAGAGCAGGGGGATCCGCCGGCAGTCGTCCGTCTCGGCCAGATCGAGCATGGCCTCCAGATGGTCGTACGCCACCCGTTTCTCCACCCCCTCCTTCTGGTTGATGAAGTACTTGATCTTCCCGATGTCCCCGGCCCCATGGAGGAGGAGGCACTCGGAGCGCAGGCCGTCCCGGCCCGCCCGTCCGATCTGCTGGTAGTAGGTTTCGATGTTCTTGGGCAGGTCGTAATGGAGGATGAAGCGGATGTTCGGCTTGTCGATGCCCATGCCGAAGGCGATGGTGGCCGCGATGACACCGGCGTCGTTGCGGATGAACCACTCCTGGTTCCGGGTCCGTTCCTCCTCGGGCAGGCCGGCGTGGTAGGGCCTGGCCGGAAATCCGGCCCCCTTCAACGCCCGGGCCAGGTCGTCGGCCCCCTGCCGGGTGGCGCAGTAGACGATGCCGGAGCGGTCCCTGAACGCGGCCGCGAAGGCGAGGGTCTGGCGCCACGGGTCGGTCTTGGGGGTGATCCGGAGAAAGAGGTTCTCCCGGTTGAAGCTGTCCAGGAACTCCCCGGCCTCGGCGAGCCCCAGGCTCTTGCGGATGTCCCGCCGGACCCTCGGGGTGGCCGTGGCGGTGAAGGCCGCGCAGACGGCGTTCGGGAACCGGGACCGCACGCCGGCGAGCCGGCGGTACTCCGGCCGGAAGTCATGGCCCCATTCGGAGATGCAGTGGGCCTCGTCGATGGCCAGGCAGTCGACGTCCACCGATTGGAGCATTCCCAGCACGTTGGGCTTGAGCAGGGTCTCGGGGGCGATGTAGAGCAGGCGGGCCCGGTGTTCCCGGATCATGGCCGTGTTCCGGGCGTACGCATCCGGCGGGAGGCTGCTGTTGAGGACCACCGCCGGGGCCCCCACCTGCCGGAGCTGGTCCACCTGGTCCTTCATCAGGGAGATCAGGGGGGAGACCACCACGGTCAGGCCGCCGAAGAGCAGGGCCGGGATCTGGTAGCAGAGCGACTTTCCCCCGCCGGTGGGCATGACGACCAGGGTGTCGGTCTTTTGGAGGACGCTTTCGATGATGTCGGCCTGGAGAGGGCGGAAGGCCTCGTAGCCGAAGACGCTTTTGAGGATCGATTGGGGGGTCTGGGCCATTTTGAAAACGGATCCGTGGTCGACGATGGGGCGGACGGGGTTGACATGAGAATCGCTTGACGCCGTTCCTGGAAATTTTTACTATCCTTCATAGCACATCTTGTTCCGCATGCAAAGGAGGAACCCATGGCCTCGCTTCCCCTGCCCAAGGAGGACGGCCTCACCTACGGCGATTACCGGACCTGGCCGGAGGACGGACGCTGGGAGTTGATCGACGGAACGGCCTACGACATGAGTCCGGCGCCGGCCCTGGAGCACCAGCGGCTGGTGGTGGAGCTGGTCACCCGGATTCACAACTTCGTCTCCGAGGGGGAATGCCAGGTCTTCGTGGCCCCCTTCGACGTTCGCCTGCCACGGCTGGACGAGGCGGACGCGGAAATTCGGGATGTTGTCCAGCCCGACATCCTGGTGGTCCGCGACCCGGAGAAGCTCGACCGGCACGGCTGCCGGGGCGCCCCCGACTGGGTCGTCGAGATCACCTCGCCCGCCACCGCCGCCAGGGACCACATCGAAAAGCAGGCCCTCTATGAGCGGAGCGGGGTCCGGGAGTACTGGCTCGTCCACCCCGAGTACCGGATCGTCACCGCCTATCGGATGGGGCCGGACGGCCGGTTCGGCAGGCCGACCTTTCATTCGAACGAGGAGACGATCGAGCCCGGCCCCCTGCCGGGCCTCTCCATCGACTTGAAGACCGTCTTTGACCGACCATCCACACCCGAACCTTGCGCCCGCCGCAACGGGCCCGCCACGGAGGAACCGACCTTACCATGAACAAGGAAACCACCAACAAACTGGTTCTGCTCCTGCTGGTCCTCTTCATCTCGGCCCTCTTCCTGTCCATGATCCGGCAGTTTCTCATGGCCATCTTCCTGGCCGGGATCTTCTCCGCCATCTTCTACCCGATCTACCTCCGGATCCTGAAGGGGGCCGGGGGGCGGCGGGGGCTGGCCTCCATCACCACCATCCTGCTGATCATCCTGGTCTTCCTGGTGCCCCTCGGCGCCCTGCTGGGCATCATCACGGCCCAGGCGGTCAAGGTCACCGCCACCGTCCGACCGTGGATCGAACAGCAGATGGCCCAGCCCGACACCTTCTCCCGGATGGTCGACGCCATCCCCTTCATCGAAAAGATCGAGCCGTACCGAAACGAAATCCTGAGCAAGGCCGGCGAGGTGGTCACCGCCATCAGCACCTACCTGATCAACAAGCTCCAGGACATCACCTTCGGCACGGTCAACTTCCTTTTGATGACCTTCATCATGCTCTACACCATGTTCTTCTTCTTTTTGGACGGCGAAGCCCTGCTCAAGAAGATCCTCTACTACCTGCCGTTGGGGGATGCCGATGAGCGGCGGATGCTGGCCAAGTTCACCTCCGTGACCCGGGCCACGGTGAAGGGGACCCTGGTCATCGGGGCGCTGCAAGGGGGGTCCGCAGGGGTCGCCTTTGCCGTGGCCGGGATCCACAGCGCGGTCTTCTGGGGGACGATCATGACGGTCCTGTCGGTGATCCCCGGCATCGGCAGCGCCCTGGTCTGGGTGCCGGCCGCCGTGGTGTTGATGATCGCCGGCCACCTGGCCAAGGGGATCGCCCTGGCCGTCTTCTGCGCCGTGATCGTGGGGAGCATCGACAATCTGCTCCGGCCGGTGCTGGTGGGCAAGGACACCCAGATGCACGAGCTGCTCATCTTCTTCGGCACCCTGGGCGGCCTGATCATGTTCGGCCTTGCGGGGTTCATCATCGGGCCCATCGTGGCGGCGCTCTTCGCCACCGTCTGGGAGATCTACGGGGTCGCCTTCCAGGACGTCCTGCCCCCGGTGGGCATGCCCATCATGGGGGAGCCGGTGGAGGAGTACACGGGGCCGGCCCCGGACGGGGAGGAAAAGGCGGAGGCGGGAGAGCCGGCGGCGCCGCCTCCGGAGGGGGATGCCGCGGACGAGGCGTCCCGCTCCGAAGACGCATGAGAGCCGGCGGGTCCGGGAACGGCCGGGGGGTCCCGCCGGCCCGGTCTATTCGGCGACGCACCCCTTCAGCCGGTCCAGGATCGTATCCCCCTCCACCTTCCAGCCCACGAATGCGAGGCGGCACTCCTGTTTCCCGTCCCAATCGGCGATCTGGTTCCGTCCCCCCACATAGTTGACCATGACGGTCCGGTCCGGGAACCGGACCGTCCCCTTCATGCGGAAGACCTCCCACGGCAGGTCCCCGACGAATCGATGGAAGCGGGCCTCGTCCAGGGGACGGGGATCCGAAAAGGAGAAGGAGACGTACCCGGCGGACGCGGCCTCCACGGCGGCCGGGCGGCACTCCGGGCACGCTTGCCCCGGGGGGGGATCGTGGGAACAGGCGTCCGACGGCGCCATGGGCACGAAGTGGCGCAGGACCGGCTTCCCGGGTTCGTTTTCGGGCCGGGACGGCGCGCCGAAGAAGGTCTCCGGGTCGACGCGGCAGTGGATGGTGGGGACGATCTGGATCTCCGGGATCGCCCCGTGGATCTCGGAGAGGAACCGGGGGACGTCCGCCTCGGCGACCGTGTCGACCTTGTTGAGCAGGATCAGGTCGGCGGCCCGGAGCTGGTTGTGGAACAGGGGGCCGAAGGCCTCCCGGGCCTCCCAGTAGTCGGCGTCGAGGACGGTGACGGTCTTGTGGAGGCGGAACCGGTCCCGGAGGGCCGGCAGGGAGAAGACCTCGGCCACGGCATAGGGGTCGGCGACCCCCGTGGTCTCCAGGAAGATCCGCTTCGGGGCGAACCGGGCCTCCACGTCCCGGAAGGTCTGGATGAGATCCGGCTTGAGGGTGCAGCAGACGCAGCCGCTGGCCAGCTCCACCATGTCGGTGCCCGCCTCCCCCAGCAGGGCCCCGTCGATGCCCACCTCCCCGAACTCGTTGACGATGACGGCGGTGCCCGAAAGATCGGTCTCCCAGGAGAGGATCCGTTTGAGGAGGGTGGTCTTTCCGGCCCCCAGGAAGCCGGCGAGGACCACCACCTCCGCCGGTCCCCTGGCATGCTCGGTCGCTGTTTCGGCCATGGCGGTCTACGCCTTGGTTCCGGCCGGGTCGAGGGGGCTGGTCTCGCGGATGCCCGGCACGGACTTGAAAAAATCGACGATGCCGCTCATGGGTGCTCCTCCTTGCTCGGTTTCGGTTCCGGGTCGGTCCCGCCGGTGATCGTCACGGGGGTGAGGACCCCGTGGCACCGGCACGCCGTGGCGATGAGGGCCGGCCCCTCGGATCCTTCGGCCCTGTCCAGGAGATCGAAGAGGGCCGCCGGCCGGTACCCCCCGACCCCGGGGCCGAGCTGGTGGCTCCGGATCACCACGGGCCGGTGGCCGGGGATCCGAAGATCCGCCAGCCGGTCGAAGAGGTTCGGCTTCCGGGCTTTTCCGGTGACGGTGCACCGGTCGGCCGGCTCCGGGCAGTCGTCCGGGCATTGGAAGTCGGCGTTGCTGACGTAGAGGTCCCCGGCGGTCCCGGCCATGGGGTTGAGGGGAATCTCCTCCAGCCCCGCCGGCAGGGGCGCCCGCCGGGCCCGGCCGGGGCCGAGGCGGGCCAGGCACCATTCGGCGGCCAGGTGGACCGGGAGGGCCGGCACAATCCAGTCCGGCCCCTCTTCCCGCCCGAGTCGTTCGGCCAGAAACGACACCCCGTCGGCCAGGACGGTCCCGGCGCCCCGCTCGGCCCCCCGGCGGAGGCTTTCCGCCACCGGGTCGACGGCGGTGAACCGGCGGTCCGGGTGGCCGGCGGAGAGCCGCTCCAGGGCGATCAGGCCGAACCGCCCCAGGCCGATGATCCAGATGTGGGCCATCTCAGGCGACCGCCTCGGCCGGCGTCAAATCGATGCCTCCCATCCCTGCCCGAAGTCGGCCAGGGGCCGGAGTTCGGTGACCGTGAAGGTGACCGCCGCCTGGATCATCTTGGCCGCCGCCTCCCCGGCCTTCTCGCCGATGGCTTTGCGGATCTCGTCGAGCGCTTCGCCGGTGGTCGCAAAGTCGGTCACCTTCAGGTAGACCCGGACCCCCTTCCACTCGGAGACCGCCTCCCCGGGCTCCATGATCATGAAGACGGCGTTGGGGTTCTCTTGGAGGTTGTCGTAGGTCCGGTTTTTGCCCAGCCCCATCACCACGGTCTTTTCGTCCACCATCCGGGGGGAGCCGAAGTAGGCGGCGTTGACCTTTCCCTCCTTGTCCGCGGTGCTCAGGGTTCCCAGCCGGGGCTGTTTGTTGAAGTAGGCCATCAGTTTTTCGGACATGGGGCACCTCCTTTGGTGAAAAACGTTTCGATCAATCGGTCATCCCGCCTTTGGCCTCCTCCCAGGCCCCGGTCAGCATCTCCATGGAGCCGCGTTTCGATTCCGTTCGGAGGCCGAACAGTTGATTGAATTCTTCGATGTTGCGCTCCATCTCCCTGCGGCCCATCACCGGCGTCTCCACCAGCAGGGACCGTTCGTAATGGCGGAAGAGCCGCCGGGCGATGTCGATGTCCATGCTCCCGAACTCCGCCTCGAAGATCACCCGCCAGTGTCGGGTCCAGCCGGGGATCATGAAGAAGGTCCCGGCGATCTTGCACTGTTGTTCGTAGTAGGCGTCCCGGCCGCCGATGAACAGGCCCACGCAGTCGTCCACCGGGTGATCCCCGTCCATGGGGATGGAAACCGGCACCCGGACGTCCAAAAGCGCCTTGGGGTCCTCCAGGGCGTTGCCGCAGAGCCCGTACCCCAGAAAGAGGGCGTCCACGTACCGGCTCATCTCCCGGGCGGCGGCCGCGATGGCGTCCTGGAGGATCTTCTTGCGGCGGTGGAGGGCCAGCTCCAGCACCTGGACCAGGATCTCCATCCCCTCCCCGGGATCGGCCGAAAATCCCCGGATGTGGGGGATGGCGCGGACCGGGGCGGCGGCGGATCCTTCGAGGGTGTCGATGAGCCGCCGGGAGAACTGGTCCTCGATGACGGTGATCCGGGCGATCTTCGGGTCCTCGGCAAAGAGGCGGGCGAACTCTAGCTCCAGGATCTCACAGACGAGAACGCCCATCACCTTCATTTTGGCTCTCCCTTTCCGGGCAAGGCCGGCACCGGCCTCTTCTCTGTTCCATGGATGTCGTCATGGCACAGGAGATTACCACGCTCCCGGGGATCTTGCAAACCGGATTTCCTCGGATTCCCCGGATTCATCGGATTCATCGGGGGGGGGCGGGCGCGGCCTCCGGGGTTTTCGGAACTTCGGAAGGTCTGTCCGCCGGCGGTCTCCCGGAGGTCCCGTGCAGGAAATTTTTTCCGGCCGCGGCAAGCAGGTCCCGGGGGATCGGTCACGAAAAAAACCGGTCCAGCTCCAGGACCTTCTCGGGACAGGCCCGTTCGCACCGGCGGCAGGCCACGCCGTTGCACAGGGCCTGGTCGAGCAGCAGGACCGGTTCCCCCGCCTCCTCCAGGAGAAGGGCGTCCTCGGGGCACTCCCCGACGCAGGTCTCGCAGGCCGTGCATCCCGCCACCGCCACCCGGGCGGTGATGCCGATCCGCTTGATGGTGGTCAGCCCCATGGCGCCGAGATCCTCGATGTCCCGGAGGACGGTCCGGTGGATCTCGGGCTCCCCCTCCATCGCCGGCAGGTCCGGGATCCCGTACTTCTTGAGGAACTTACGGTACTGGGCCATGGGCATCCCCTCGGTCCAGTGGGAGATCTCCAGGATGTAGACCTTCTCGAACACCTTGGAGGCGGCGAACATGCAGTGGGTCTGCCGGAGGGTCTCGGCCAGCCGGGCCATCTCATCCAACGTCTTGGGATCCCGCACCAGGTCCCGGGCCTGGGCCAGGGAGGTGTTGCCCACCTGGTGGATCTTCTCCACGCCGGCCGGGATCATGCCGAGCTTCCTCGCCTTGAGGGCGTCCACGTAGGTGCCGGAGGCCCCGGACATGTAGGCCGTTCGGATCGCGTCCATGGGGATTCCCGCCTCCTGGCAGAGGGTGATGTGGCCGGCCCGGACCGAGCCGACCGCCTTGCCCGCCTCCATCAAGTCCTTCTCCGTGAAGAAGATCCCCTCGCCCAGGTGGAACTCCCCGTCCGGGGTATTGATGTGGGGGATCTTGATGAGGCCGGCTTCCATCCCCTGGCTCATCACCGCAACGGTGCCGGTGCCGGTGATCCCGAGGGGCGCCTGTGCCCCGGGGTCGATGATCCGGCCCTCCTTCAACTGCAGCAGGGGGCCTTGGGCCGGGAGCATCTCCCCGTCGAGGACGATGGCCCGGTGGTTGGGGGCGTCCTCCACCAGATCGGAGACGGCGCCGGGCACCGCCAGCATCCCGCAGGTGATCATCTGCCCCTCCAGGGCCGGACCGGCCGCCGTGGAGCCGGTGTAGACCCGCCCCTGGTGGAAGAGCGCCATCTCCGCGTTGGTGCCGTAGTCGGTGGTGATGGCGGTCTCCTCCTTCTCCAGCATCCGGGTCTGGATCATCATGGCCAGGGCGTCGGCCCCGATCTCGTGGCGCACCGCCGGCGGGATGATCACCTCGCACCCGGGGGGCAGGGCCAGCCGGGGGATCTCCCGGGCCGCCACCATCCGGGCTGACCGGTCCACGGCCCCGACCCCCAGGGCCTCCAGCTTCCGCTTGCCGGCGTAGGCCAGGTCCCGGATCTCGATCCCTTCAAAGAGGCTGAGCTGGATGGGATTGCCGCAGACCGCCAGGCGGACCACCCCGTCCAGGGGGACACGGAGGTGCTCCATGACCGTGTTGGCGGCCTGGACCAGGATCTTGTTGGCCGCGTCCACCCCCATCTCCAGGGCGAAGTGGACATGGTCGATGACGTTGGCCCCGGGGAGCGGGTGGCGGGTGGTGATGGCGGTGGAGACCACCGCTCCGGTGTCCAGGTCCACGGCCTGGGCCCGCAGGCCGCTGGTGCCGATATCCATGGCGATTCCGTGTCGGGGCATCGAAACACCTCCTTCCATCGGGGTTCGACGGGGGGTCAAGGGTGAAACCGGGGGTGGGAATCCGTCCGAAAACGGGGTATACTGGAAAAAAACACAACGGAGGGAGGATACCATGCAGGCCTGCACACGATGTGGGGTGTGGCACACCGATGCGGAGAAATACGCCGGCCATTATCTGTCATGCAGCGAGGTGAAAGCGTACTGGGGCGAGGTGGCCCTTCGCCACAAGGAGGCCGCCGGCCACGTCGCCCAGATCCGCATCCGGAAAGACGGCCGGGTGGTCTGCATGAAGTGCAACCAGGATCTCACGGAGCATCTCTGAATCCGAACACGGCCGTCCCCGTCCCCCGTTCATCCCGGCCGCCGAAATAGTTCTGTTTCAGAAACAGGTCCCCGGCCGTGGACGGATGGCACATGATCGCCTCCTTTGCGCCGGGGAGGCCCGGGATCTCCCCGCCCACGGGGATGGCCGGATACTCGAAGTGGCAGATCTTCTCCGTGATGTCCCGGGGAAAGTTGACCTTGGCGGTGTAGATGACGAAGTTCCGGTGGATGAAGTAGACATCCGGCCGCTTTTCCAGCTCCCGGAGCCGGCCGGCCTCCCACACCTCCTCACCCACCACCTCGTCGTCCTTCATCAGCAGCATGTGGGAGTGGCACCCCCAGTCGAAGTCGGGGCCGGTGACGGCCAGGATGACGTCGGGGCAGGCCAGGACCTCCCGGATGCCGCTGTTGTAGACCTTCCCCATGCCCATGAAGGCTTTCTTCTCGGCGGCCACCTCGATGTCGTAGAGGGCGTGGCGCGTCTCCGGTTCCACGGGAAAGGCGGCGAGGATCCCCGCCAGGTCGTCGACGGCGGTCAGCAGTGCGTTCTCCATAAAAAAACCTCCGGTCTCCCCCCGACTACGGTTTCCGGCAGGCCGCGATGCGCCGGTCCATCTCCGGGGCGTTGAGGAACTGCCCGATGATGGAGACGATGCTTTCGGGGACCGCCGGGCTCTTCTCCGCGTGGATTCTCCCCCCCGAGATCTCGATGCGGACCCAGTCGGTTTCGGTCCGGAAGATCCCCTTGGCCCGGACCACGGTGCCGAGGGTCCCCCCGAGGAGCCCCTCGAAGAAGTCCCGCAGGCGGGCCTCGTCGAAGATGTCACGGGGGTACCGCCGGCCCACGGTCTGGTACTGCGCCGCGAGGCCGTGATCGTGCTCCGCTTCATCGACGGACCCCTCCTGGGACCTCGGCGGCGGGGCGTCGAGGATCCGCCCAAGAACCTCCGGGTCGAGCCGGGCGAATTCCACCGGATGGACGGCGGCATCGGGGTTGATCTCCCGGACCGAGGCGGCGAGGAGATCGGGCATGTTCGGCCCCACCAGGTCGATCTTGTTGAGGAGCACCGTGGCGGCCGCCCGGATCTGGTTCTCCATGAAAAACCGGTGGGATTTGACGAAGGAGAGAAACTCCGAGGCGTCGAGGATCAGGATCAGGCCGACCCGGGTATGGAGGGCCGACATGTCCTGCCGGTCGAGGATGCCTGTGATCTGGGAGATGGTCGCCACCCCGGTGGGCTCGATGAGCAGGCGGTCGGGGGCGAACCGTTCGTGGAGGTCCATGATCTGCCGCCGGAAATCGGTGGCGATGGTGCAGCAGATGCAGCCCGACGGCATCTCCACGATGTCGGGACGCGCCGGGTCCCCCCCTCCGAGGATCGCGCCGTCCAGGCCCACGTCCCCGAACTCGTTGACCAGAACGGCCAGCTTTTCGCCTTCCGGGGGGTTCTCCAGCAGGTACTTGAGAAAGGTGGTCTTTCCGGCGCCCAGAAATCCGTAGACAATATCGATGATCATGATCTTCCGCTGTTTCCGGCGTCCCTCCGGCGGGTTGGGGAGAGCGGGGGCCGGGGTCCGGCCCCCGCTTTCGGTTTTGAGAATGGCAATCTCGGGATCAGAGGCCGTAGTTGGCCGGGTTGAATCCCTTGACCCTGCTGTACTTCTTGAGGCACATGTCGATGAAGTCCCCTTCGTTGTCCGGCAGGGCCTCCATGTCCTTCAGGTATTTGTTGAGGGATTCCTTTTCGAATCCGGTCAGCTTCAGGTTGGCGTCGCCCAGCATCAGCTCGCCGCACTTGGCCGCCGCCGCCTTGGCCCGGACGTAGAGGCTCTCGCTGTTGTCCACCACCGCCTTGCCGATGGTCCAGGCGTTGTCCGGGCTCAGCATGAACGCATGAGGGCCGCGGTACCGGTCGGAGTTGACCAGACAGGCCTGGAACTCCTTCTGGTAGCCGAGGTCGATGGAGGCGTTCATGGCCGCCGCGTCGTATCCGAGGATCTCCGTGAAGACCGCCGTGGTGGTGGCGCCGAACATGTCGTGGTACTCCACCGCCTCGTTGGACCAAACGTCGGTGACGGCGGCGATGACGTTGCCGCAGAGGTCGGAGTGGGCGCAGGCGCTCGTCTTGCCCTCGGTGGAGATGGGCACCCCGGTGATCGACTTGATGACGGGATCCTCGTAGGCGCAGTCCTTGGTGGGGCCGGTGGCGCCGCACTCATAGGCGACCAGGGTCCGGCTGACGCAGATGGCCCGTGAGAGGGCCGCCAGGGTGTGGGGCACGTCCTTGGAGATGTAGCCGCCGGCCATGAACATGGCGGTGTTGGCTTCGGCGCAGTTGGTGTCCCCGCCGGGGATGCATCCGTGTTTTTTAGCGGTTTCGACGATCTGCTTCCACATCCACTCCATATCGATGCCCCCCAGAACGGCCTGGCCGAAGAGAAGGCCGGCGATGTCGTTGCGGATGATGGCGTAGTCGAAGATCTCCTTGCCGCCCATCGACTCGATGGAGACGATGTCGGCGTACTTGGCGCACTCGTTGAAGGACTCCAGGATCTCCCGGGTGTAGTCGGAGTCCCGCATCCCCACCATGTCGGGCTTCCGAAGGTCGGCGATGGTCGACCGGTAGGCCGCCTTGAGCCCGTACTTGTCCAGGTAGTCATCCATCTGGCGCGCCGTCTGGGCGGCAATCTCTCCGCCCCACTTGGGGTTATGGGTCATCTGGAATACGTGTTCGTTTTCGACGATCAAATACGGATGGCCCACGATGACACACCGTTCCAGGGCATCCCCGTTGGCCCGCTCGTATTCCCGCAGCAGGGTCTTCATGGTCTTCTCGCTGCCGGGGCGGGGATGGGGAACGATCTCCGGGATCACGTGCCCCCCGCCGATGTTGAGACCGCGTTTCGTCTGGACCGGCTTTTTGGCAGTTCCAAAGATCATCTCATCGGCGCTGCTATAGGCCATGCTGTTCGAAAAATTCATCGTCTCCTCCTTGAAAAAAAGGGTTTTACGGTGTCACCCGTCATCAGCCGTTCCACTTGTCCCGCATCGATTGCCAGGTCTCGCCGTCCAGGGCGTCCTCGGCCATGCCCGGCGCCTGGTTCGCCTCCTTGCCCCAGATCCCCAGCTCGTAGCCGGTCACGTACTCCTCGCTCACCGCCCCGCCGCCGCAGACGAAGGGGACGTTGAGGTTGAGGCGCTTGAGCTGGGCCGCGATCTTGGGGAAGGCGGTCATGGTGGTGGTCATCAGGGCGGTGCCGGTGACCATCAGGGGATTGTGGAGCTTGCAGGCCTCCACCACCTTTTCGGTGGGGACGTCCGCGCCGAGGTTGATGACCTCGAATCCGTTGGCGTTGAGCAGCGCGTTGACGATGACCTGGCCGATGTCGTGGATGTCCCCCTCCGCTGTGTGGGTGACGACCTTGCCCTTCTTGTCCATCGATTTGCCCATCTTCTCTTCGCACAGGGCGATGCCCCGGTTCATGGCGTCGGAGGAGAGGATCACCTGGGGCAGGAAGTAGACCCCCTCGTCCCAGAGCCGGCTCACCTCGTTCATGCCGGCGATCAGCCCCTCGTTAATGACGTCGAGCGGACCCTTGGTCTCCAGGGCCTTCTGGACGGCCTCGGCGGTCTCCTCCTCTTCCCCCTCGACCACGCAATCGGCCACCTTCTGCAGCAGTTCGTCTCCGGAAACCTTGCGGGCTTCCTGCTTGGCCACCTCGATGTTGAGGTCGTACCGGGTAAAAATGTTCGACGTGTCTGTCAAATACTTCATGATCCCTCCTCTTGTTCCATGAGATTGACGCCAAAAGGACTCCGTTTTGCCTGCCGGTGCTTCCTTTTTTTCTCCTGTCAATAGGTGATGTTGTGTGCCACCTCCACCATGGTGATCAGGTTTTGGGTGGGGGTCCCCGGAGCGACGGCGCATCCGGGGGCCAGGACGTCGAGTCCCAACTCGATCTGTTCGATGGATCCGACCTTCACCTCCTCGGGGCCCTTCATGAAAAGGGTCGTGGCGGTATCCACGCCGCCGATGAGAACGCCGGAGGAACCGACCACCTGGCGGGCCATCCGGACGTCCGACTTGGGTTCGATGCTGATGGCGGCGCACCCGGTCTCGTGCATGAAACGGATGATCTTGTCGACGTTGCCGCAGATGTGGAGGACCACCGGGGCGTCCAATGCGTCCACCTGGCGCTCCTGGTACTCCAGCTCCAGGTCCCGGTAGGTGTGGGGGGCGATCAGGTCCGGCGAGGCCTGCATGTCCTCCACCGCGATGATGTCGGCCCCGGCCTCGATGAGGGCCTTGCCGAGCAGGGTCCCCGCCTTCTCCGCCACCTCCAGGAAGGGGCGCAGTTTGTCGGGCGTCTTGAAGCTCGCCTTGAGGATGGGCACGGCGTCGAGCATCGCCCCGGCGATGGTGAAGGGGCCGATGATGCCGCCGATGATGGCCACCCGGTCTCCGAGTTCCTCCTTCATGATGCGGACCGCCTTGATCAGCTCGGGGATCCGCCCCCTCTCCAGGAAGTCATCCGGAAACTCGGGGGTGTCGTCGAGCTTGTAGGGCGGCGGATGGTCGATGCCGGGGATGTTCTCCTTGCCGCCCCACTTCACCTTGCACCCGAGGGCCTCGGCTTCGAAGGTCTGGCAGAAGGGAGCCCGGACCGCGTCGAAGCCGAGCATCGTGTGGGCGGCCATGGCCAGCTTGGCCATGTCTTCCCCCCGCTCGTGGGCCTCGGGCCAGAAGGCGCCGACCTTCTCCATCTGTTCGTAGGTGGGGGTCCCGTTGACGCAGTAGCACGGCATGACATCCGGTTTTTCATTGCTGAACACCTTCATTACGCGCTCTTTGGGGGTCATGAAACACTCCTTCCGGTTTGGGATCAGGTTCGCGTGCGATGCGATCCACAGGCGATGGGGTATCCCCCGCGCGGACCGGCGGAAACCGGGTGTGCCGGCGAGCAGGGTTCCGATGTTTGATAAATGGGTGTCATTTGAAAAATGAACGGCGGTCAATGAATGCCGATCATTTAATGATCGAAGCAGAAGCAATGGGCGTGCCAAGCGGGGGCGGGAATCCGTCAGGGGGCACGGGGTGCCGGGAAACCCTTAGAGGGATGAACCCGGGCGGAAGAGGGCGGCGATGGATGGCGGAGCAACGGACCCGGATCCGGGACGGCCGAAATCGGACATCGGGGTTGGAATCGGACATGGATGTCCGGTCAGGATGTCTCCTTGAAATCCCACTTGTCGATGCCGAACGCCTTCATCTTCCGCCGGATGGTCCGGGCATCGACGTCGGCGTGGGCGGCGGTCCGCTTGATCGACCCCTTGTACCGGGCCAAAAGCGTCTTGAGGTAGAGATGGTCGAGCTTCCGGAGGGTCTGATTGTGAAGCTCCTTCAAGGGCAGCTCCGGGTCGAAGAGCAGGTGGGGCCCCGGGGCGCCGGCCGTTTCCGGGGGCGGCATCGCCGGAGAGAAGGGGATGTCCTCGATGGTCTCCCCCCGGTTGAGGATCAGGGCCCGCTCCAGGATGTTCTCCAGTTCCCGGACGTTTCCCGGCCACCCGTGGGCCATGAGCCGGGACATGGCGGTCCCGGAGATCGGCGGGGGCGTTCCGGCCCCCTTGCTTGCGGCCCGCTCCAGGAAATGCTCCACCAGAAGCGGGATATCCTCCGCCCGTTCCCGCAGCGGCGGCAGATGGATGGGGACCACGTTGAGCCGGTAGTAGAGGTCGAGCCGGAAGGCCCCCGTTTCGATGAGCCGGGGGAGGTTCTGGTTGGTGGCGGAGATGATCCGGATGTTCAGGTCGATGGGGTGGTGGCTCCGGGACCCGAGCCGTTCGATCCGTTTTTCCTGAAGGGTCCGGAGCAGCTTGCCCTGGAGGGGCATGGGCATGTCCCCGATCTCGTCGAGGAAGACGGTCCCCCCCTGGGCCTGTTCCAGCTTGCCGATCTTCTGGCCGACCGCCCCCGTGAAGGCCCCCCGCTCGAAGCCGAAGAGTTCGCTCTCCAGGAGGGTTTCCGGTACCGAGGCGCAGTTGATGGCGATGAAGGGGCGGTGCTTCCGGGGGCCGTTGAAGTGGATGGCCCGGGCCACCAGGTCCTTCCCGGTCCCCGTCTCTCCGGAGATGAGCACCGCCGAGCCGGCCTCGGCCGTGGACTGGATGAGCTGGAAGACCTCGATCATCCGGGGATCTTTTCCGATGATGCTGTCGAAGTGGTAGTGGCGGGCAAGGTCGGACCGCAGGGCCACGACCTCCTTTCGCAGCCGCTGGGTTTCCAGGGTCTGCCGGATCACGTGGAGGAGTTTTTCGGGGACCACCGGTTTTTCCAGGAAGTCCTGGGCTCCTGCCTTCAGCGCCTCCACGGCCGAGTTGATCGATCCGTAGGCGGTGAGGATGATCATCGAAAGGTCCGGGTACCGGGCCTTGACGTTGCGGAGCACCTCCATTCCGTCCATCCCGGGCAGGACCATGTCGATGATCAGCAGGTCGTACTCCACCAGGGAGATCATGGTCAGGGCGTCGTCCCCCCGGATGACGTGGTCGGTGATGTACCCCTCCTTCTCCAGGATGCGGGCCGCCACTTTGGCGGAGTTGATGTCGTCCTCCACCAGGAGGATGCGTCGGGCCGTCGGATTCATCTCACCGGATCGGAATGTAGAGAATGACCCGGGCGCCGGCGCCGGGTTCGCTCCGGAACCGGACCCCGCCCCCGTGGGCCCGGGCCACGTGATCGACCACCGCCAACCCCAGGCCCATGCCGCCGTCCTTCCGGGAATAGAAGGGGGTGAAGATCTTCCGGGCCTCCCCCCGGGAGACCCCGGGGCCGGTGTCCCGGAAGGAGATCTCGGCGAACTCCAGGTGGGGTTCCGGGCCGTGTTTGACCGTCAGTTTCCGGGTGGAGATGGTAAACCGGCCGTCCTTGCCCATGGCCTCCAGGCCGTTTTTCAGGATGTTGTGAAAGGCCTGGTTGATCAGAAAGAGATCGACCTTGGTGGGGGGCAGGGCCGGATCATAGGCGGCCTCGAGGGCGACGTTGGCGAGTTCCAGCCACCCCCTGAAGGATCGGATGGCGTTCTCCAGAACCGTGTTGAGGGATTCCACGGACAGGTTGAGCTGGGGCATGCGGGTGTACTGGATGAACTCGTTGAGCATCCGGTTCATGTCATCCACCCGTCCCGTCATCTGGGACACCAGGTCCCGCCGCTCCGACGGATCGATCCCCTCGTCCGCGAGCAGATGGAGCCCGCCCAGGAGGTTGTTCAAGGGGTTTCGGATCTGATGGGCCACGCCGGAGGCGAGTTCCGCCAGAAGGGCCATCTTCCGGGACCGTTCGATCTCCCCGAGGATCTTGTCGCCGGCAAAGGGGGAGTCGGTGGGAAAGGGGGAGCGGTCCAGTTGATTGGCGAAGAACTGCTGGCGCTTCTCCATGTCGGTGATGGTCTTCGATTTCTGCCGCAGCTGGTGGACCAGGTTCCGCATGAGCCAGATGTTCTCCAGAAACAGGCCCGTCATGTTGAGGGCGATCATGAGGATCCGGTGCTTTTCCGGGGGGAAGGTCTCCCCGGAGAACCCCACCAGGCCCATGCCGAAGAGTTCGTTTCGGTACCGGATCCGGAATTCGAAGGCGGAGCGGATTCCCAGGCTTTCGAAGCAGGACGTCAGTTCGGCCGGAAAAGCGGGGTCCGCGGCGGTAATAAAGCGCAGGGGTATCCGGTCCGAATCGGGCTGGTTCCGATTCCGCTGATCATCGAAGTAGGCCTTCATGCAGGGGTTGCACTCCCCGGACGGAAGCTTCCGGCAGCGGGACCCCTTGCGCTGGAAACAGGTGCATTGGTTCGCCTCCGGGACATGGATCGCCGAGAACTCGGCCCCCAGAAGGGGCATGGTGGTCTCCAGCAGCCGGTCGAGGATCTGCTGGACATCGTAGGTCTGCCCCAGAACGGTGGAGAGGCCGCCCATGCAGTAGACCTCCTTGCTGAGGTCGGTGGCCATCTCCTGGAGGGACCGGTTCTCCCGGGTCTTATCGGTGAGACGCTGTTCCAGTGCCGCGATCTCGGTCTGCATGAGGACCACCCGGAGCGCCTCCGAAAGGGCGTCCATCTCCCCCTGGGCCCGGCGGTACCGGCCCGGGTCCAGCATCCGGATTCCGCCGTACTCGACCCGGGCCATCGCCTCCCACCGGGGGCCGAGGCGGAGGGGAAACAGATACTGGGATCGAAGGAGGAACCGGGGCGTTCCGCCGGGCCGGCACATCTTCGGCGGGGTCCGTCGGGGTCCGGTCGGCAGGATGGCGAACCGCCGGCCATCGTGCTCCTTGGAGGATTCCGCGTGGATGTCCCCGCGGGGGCGGGCCGGATTTCGGATCCAC
The DNA here is from genome assembly GCA_964431545.1 of uncultured Desulfobacteraceae bacterium. GTDB lineage: Bacteria > Desulfobacterota > Desulfobacteria > Desulfobacterales > JAABSP01 > CAYSLC01. The sequence goes on from CAYSLC010000002.1 coordinate 71,248, forward strand.
AGGTTGATCCGCCGTGCGTCGAGCCGAAAGGCGAGGGTTTCAAGGCAGCGTTCCAGGAACTGTTCCAGGTTGATCCCCCCGACCTCGAAGGCTTCCACGGGATAGATCGTGGTGCCGGGGCCCGGTGGACGGCGATTTCCGGGGGCGTCTGCCGGTGGTGGTTGCGGTTCGACGGCGGTCATCTCCATCTCGGTTTTTGTCGGGTTCGAGGGGAGGCCGGCGCGGCGCGCGGGCCGAAGCGATCCCCCCAACTCTATAACGATCCTCCTTTGTTTGGCAAGGTCCTTGTCTCCATGGTCCATGGGGTGGTATAACCCACCGGTGGACTCCTCGGATTGACGCGGGGCCGACCCATGGCTATCCTCCCGGGGAAACCGGAACCGAATCGCGTATGCACGCCAAGGATGGAAAATGACGCGGCTGAAATGGCGGGAGTCCCTCTCCCGAAAAGGATGCCGGGTGGTGCTGTCGGACCTTCCCGTGGCCATGCACTGCCACCATTACAACATCAATATTCAAAAGACCCTGGAGGATACGCTCGGCGAGGCCGGGATCGAGCTGCTCTTCCGTTCGGCGGAAGAGACCGCCCACCACAATTTTCGTTCGCTCATCGAGCGGTATCCGCATCCCCCCGTGCTCGAATCGAAGCTGGAACTCCTCGCCGACCTCTATCGAAATTGCGGGCTGGGCGTCATCCATTTCGAGGAGATCACCCCGGACCACGGACTGGCCATCAGCCCCTCCAGCCACCATGTGACCGGGTGGCTGGCCAAACACGGCCGTCGGGAGACGCCGGGCTGCCATTTTTCCAGGGGATGGCTCGCGGGCGTCCTGGCGGTGATCTTCCACCGCCCCGTGGGCCATTTCAGAGTCGCGGAGACCGAGTGCAAGATGATGCGGTCGGACGTCTGCCGCTTCGAGATCGAAAGACGATATGGCCATTGACGGAGATAAGATCATCCATGCGGTGATGGAGGGCAGCCGGATCCGGGATGCCAAGGGGATCATTCCGCTGTTCGGCGTCTACCTCTCCATCTTCTTCACGGAGTATTACAACCGGCTCTCCTTCGAGTTCGAGGGGAAGATGGGCGACCGGGGGGACAGCGCCGCGGACCTGCTCGTCCATGCGGCCCAGGAATGCGGCTACGCCACCTTCCACGGGATCCGCACCTCCTGGGAGTGGGAACAACTGGTCTCGCCCATGGTGGAGCACCGGGAGGATCAGCTCATCGGCTTTACGGCCGTGGCCCTGGCCTTCGGCTGGGGGGATATGACGGTGACGCGCCTGTTGCCCGAGGAGGAGCTGGTGATCCGGGTGACCGATTCCTACGAGGCTTCGGGGTACCTGGAGACCCGGGGGCGGGCCTCGTCCGGCAAATGCTATATGCTCCGGGGGGTGACCGCCGCGTTCATGGATCTCCTCTACGGCGAACCGTACCCGGACGGGTTGGCCGATTTTACCGCCAAAGAGACCCTGTGCAGGGCGAAAGGGGATGCACGCTGTGAGTTCGTCGCCAAAAGGACCCCACGCTGAGATCGAAGGGGTACCGGCGGCGTGTGGAGCGCCGGGCGCCTGTTGGGAGACCCTCGCCTGTCGCCGGGTCCTGTGCCCCGCGTACGGGAACCGTGACACCGACTGCTGGCTGATCCCGAAAACGCTCTGCAACGATTACATCGGCGATGATTTCTTCCAGAAGCTGCGCTACTGCCTCGAATGCCCCTATTTCATCGAGCGGGGAAAGGAGGACGTCCAGGGGTGGAGCCACTTCCTGACCGCCCAGCTCCAGCGGTACAACCTGGAAAATCTGGAACGGATCTACCAGAAGGAGGCCAGCTTCGTGGAGATCATGGACCGGCTTCCGGACGGGGTCTTCACCACGGACCAGGAGTGGCGCATCACCTACTTCAACCCCGCCGCCGAAAGGATCACCGGCTTTTCGGCGTACGACGCCGTCGGGATGTACTGCAAGGACGTCTTCAAGAACACCATCTGTGAAACCGACTGCGCCCTCAAACGGGCGGTGGCCGAGGGCCGGGACATCGTCAACCGGGACTACGAGATCACCAACATCGAGGGCAGGAAGATCCCCATCATCTGCTCCACCTCCGCCTTCAAGGACGGGGCCGGGAAGATCACCGGCGGACTCGAGATCTTCAAGGACGTCACCGACATGAAACGGCTCCACGAGGAGCTGGCCCGCCGGGAGAAGAAGTACAGCCGGATCTTCGAGGGAAGCCACGACATGATCTACACCACCAACCTGAAAGGGGACCTGCTGGACGTGAACCAGGCCGGGGTCGACATGCTCAAGTACCCGGACAAGCAGACCCTGATGACCCTGACCACGGCCGCCGATTTCTACCGGGACTCCAGGGACCGGGAGCGATTCATCGCCCTCATGAACCGGGACGGGTTTGTCAAGGATTTCGAGGTCGATTTCAAACGGCGGGACGGAACGCCCTTCCGGGTCCTCATCTCCAGCCGGCGGTATGACAACCCGGACACCGGGGAGACGGAGTACGAGGGGATCATCAAGGACATCACCCGCCGAAAGCGGGCCGAGGAGATCCTCCGGCAGCGGAACTGGGAGCTTTCCATCCTGAACGCGGTGGCCGTGGATCTCAACCTCACCATGGACCTCGACCATATCCTCAAGGTCACCCTGCGCAATGTGCTGCGGGTGCTGAAGCTCGACAGGGGCGGCATCTTTCTCATCGACCGGGACCAGGGCCGGGCCCTCCTCCAGGTGGCCTCCGGGCTGCCGGAGCCCGACCAGAACCTGACGGATCATGTGCGCTTCAAGGACGATCTTCTGATGCACCGTCTGATCCGGGAGGATGTCGACCTGACCCCCCAGCCCACCTTCCCCTCCTTCCGGGTCTCCTATCTGGCCGGGGGGGATGAGCCGGTGCCGTGGCTCCACAGCTTCCTGATCACCTTCAAGGGCAAAGGGGTCGGGTTTTTCGGCCTCGATGTGCCGCCCCAGCGGTTCTTCAGCCAGCACGAGATCCACCTCATGGGGTCCCTGGGGAACTTCCTGGGAGGCGCCATCGAAAACTCCAAGCTCCTGCGGACCATCGGCCTGCACCGGCAGGAGCTGCGGCGGCTGACAAAAAAGCTTTTCCAGAGCCAGGAGGAGGAGCGCCGGCGGATCGCCCGGGAACTCCATGACGAGACCGGGCAGGCCCTGACGGCGGTCAAGTTGAGCCTCGACCGGCTGGAGTCGAACGTGGAGGCCGGAAAGGGGGAGCTGCGGGCCGACTTCGACGAGATCCGGGAGATGATCGCCCGGACCTCCTCCGAGATCCGGCGCCTCTCCTACCGGCTCCATCCCACCCTGTTGAGCGATCTCGGGCTGGAACCGGCCCTCCGGCTCTACTTCAAGGAGGTGGAGAGCCGGTCGAGCCTGGAGATCCATTTCCGGATGGTGGGGTTCGACCAGCGGATCGATCCGGACATCGAGACCGTTCTCTACCGGTTCAGTCAGGAGACCCTGAACAACACCCTCAAGCATTCCGGCGCCGAGAACTTCCGGCTCTCCATCATCAAGGGGTACCCCATGATCATCTTCCAGGCCGAGGACGACGGCGTCGGCTTCGACGAGCGGAACGCCGGGGAGAACCCCATGAGCATGGGCCTGCTCGGGATGCGGGAACGGGTCTCCATGCTCTGCGGCACGTTCCAGATCCGCGGCCGGCCGGGGGAGGGGACCCGGATCCGGATCGAAATCCCCACAACGGAGGCGATCACCTGTGAAGGAACCGATTCGGATACTGCTGGCGGATGACCACACCATCGTCCGGCAGGGGCTCGCCCGTCTGCTGGAGGATCGGAAGGAGTTCAAGGTGGTGGGGGAGGCGACCAACGGGCGGATCACCGTGGACAAGGCGGTGGAATTGAAGCCCGACGTGATCATCATGGATATCGCCATGCCCCAGATGAACGGCATCGAGGCGGCCATCCGGATCCGGAAGCTCCTGCCCAAGACGAAGATCCTCGTCCTCTCCATGTACTCCCACGAGCACTACATCCATGAACTGCTGGAGACGGGGATTTCGGGGTATCTGCTCAAGGATTCCAGCGGGCGGGACATCATTACGGCCATCCACGCCGCCATGAAGGACGAGACCTTTCTGAGTCCGTCCATTTCAAAGGTCGTGGTCGATTCCTACCTCTCGCCGCGCAAGGGGACCCCCCGGGAGGAGCGGTTCAAACAGCTCACCAACCGGGAGCGGGAGGTCTTTCAACTGATCGCCGAGGGCCATTCGACCCGCCGGATCGCCGAGATGCTCTTTGTCAGCGTGAGCACCATCAAGACCCATCGCGCCAAGATCATGGAGAAGCTCGGCGTCGACACCCCGGTGCAACTGGTCCACTACGCCCTTCAGCTCGGGCTCGTGGTGGATGCCGATCTCTGACCCCGAACGACGGGCCGCCTATTTCTCGATGCCCGGCCGGGCCGCCACCCCTTTTTGGGCGTAATGGGCCACCTCCACCATCTCCACCGCGAGATCGGCCATGGCGATGATCTCGGGGGGCGCGGCTCGTCCCGTGATGACGAGATCCATGCCCCTGGGTTTCCCCCGGCAGATGTCCACCAGATCCGCCACGGGGAACAGGTTGTATTTGATGGCCACATTGGCTTCGTCCAGGACCGCCAGATCATATCTTCCCGAGGCGATGGTCTCGTGGACCCGCTCCAGCCCCTTTCGGGCCGCCACGATATCCACCGGCTTCGGCCGGCCGAAGATGAAGTTGTAATGGGCGTAGCCGAACTGCTCGATGAAGAGGGAGCCGGAGAGCTTCCGGATGGCCTTGATCTCGCTGTAGTCCCCCAGCTTGAGGAACTGGGCGAGGTAGACCCTGCCCCCGGCGCTCGTCTCCCGCACCACGGCGGAGAGGGCCGAGGTGGTCTTCCCCTTGCCGTTGCCGGTGTAGACGTGAATTTTTCCCCCCATTCGACCTTGCGCCATCTCTCACCCTCGACCCTGAAATGGATGGATGACGGTCCGTGTTCCGAAGGCGCGGTGCCGGACCGTCGATACGACACGGTATTAACGGAACCCCGGGCGGCTGTCAATCCCCTGATCCGGATCGGAACGTCTCGTCCGTCCCCCGCTTTCGTTCGTTGTAAAACCGCGGCTGGAGCTGTTGCCGGGCCAGTCGTAGGGTGGGCAAGGTTTTGCCCACCCTACCAGC
>CAYSLC010000002.1:76547-82659 GCA_964431545.1 uncultured Desulfobacteraceae bacterium
GGAGCTGTTGCCGGGCCAGTCGTAGGGTGGGCAAGGTTTTGCCCACCCTACCAGCGTCGTCAATGCGCCAACCGCCCCTCGTCACCGAAACCCGGGTAAGGTGTAAATCGAAACGGGTAATGCTCCCGAGGGTGGGGGAGGGGGCGGCGACGTTTTTTTATACCGATGACCCTCTACGGACAAACTAGGGTATTGACGGTATTCCATTTTTCCGCCGATCGCGATATGGTGGCGGGGAGGATGGAAACCATGAAGGGAGAGGGAGCCATGAATGAATTGCCCGACGTGGAGATGTACAAACGGTATTTCAACGCCACAGCCCTACACCAGGGGATCAAGGACGTGGAGGTCTACCCGGCCTCGCTCCTGGCGGGGGGCGCCGGGCCCGGAAGCGAGCTGAAGCACAAGGGCAGGGCCTTCCGGCGAGTGGAGCGGCACGGGACCTACCTTCTGGCCGGTCTGGATGACGGCACCTGGCTCGCCTTTCCGTTCGGGGAGTCGGGGTACCTCCGGTATTTCAAGCGGCAGAAGCGGAAGCCGTGCGCCGACCGCATCCAGTTCACCTTCGACAACGGCTACAACCTTGCCTATGTCTCCGGGCGGCGGCTGCGCCGGATCACCCAGGCCGAGACGGTGGAGCAGTTCGTTCGGTCCCGGGGGCTGGGTCCGGACGCCCTCGATCCGGCCCTGGACGCGGACGCCTTCCGGGAGCGCCTCAAGGATTACGGCGGGGTCGCGGTCCGGGAGGGCCTCCACGACCAGCGCATGGTGGCCGGCATCGGCGAGCGGTACGCGGACGAGATCCTCTTCCAGGCCCGCATCCATCCCAAGCGGCGCATCGGCCGGCTCTCGGAGGACGAGGTGGACCGCCTCTTCGCGGCCATGAAGTCCGTGCTCACCGCCGCCGTGGAGGCCGGGGCCAAAACGGAGAACCTCCCCGACCACTTCCTCCTGCCCCGCCTGGAGAAGGATGGGGATTGTCCCGTCTGCGGGAATCCGCTCCGGCGTCCCACGGTTTGCGGTAAACCGGCCGCCTGCTGCGACATCTGCCAGCCCCGGTCCTGAAGATCCCCTGAAGATCCGGGGCGCCGGGCCCTTGCCGGCGTTCCCCCGGCCAGGGGGCATTTTCCCGCGTCACGGTCAAGACGCCGGAGGCCGTCCTTCGGCTACCCCCGTTCGTACCGTCCCATGAGCACGGCCCGGTCGATGACCCGGCCGTCCAGGGCGCGTTCCACGGTGATCTTGTCCGATTTCTCCGGCAGGTCGAGCTTGTCGTTCAGGGCGTAGAGTTTGAAAAAGTAGCGGTGTTCCCGGTCCGGGGGGCAGGGGCCGTAGTAGGCGGTGTTGCCGCCGGTCCCGATCCCCGGCGTTCCGGCCGGCTCCTTGCCCTCGGGAATCTCCCCCACGTCCGGCGGGATGTTGAAGACCACCCAGTGGTCCCACATGCCGTCCTCCCGGACATTCGGCGGCACGTCGGGGTCGTCCATGATCAGCACAAGGCTCTTGGCCTCGGCGGGAACCCCGGTGATGGTCAGCGGCGGACTGACGTTCTCGCCGTCACACGTGTACTTCGACGGAATCCGTCCTTCGTTCTCAAAAGCGCTGCTTTTCAGTTCCATGGTGCTTCTCCTTTCTGGGATTGCCGTTTCTTTCCCCCCAGTCTATTCGGATGGCGCGGCCGATGGTAGGGGGGCAAGACCCTATTTTGACCGCGGCGAAGGTGTAGCCCCCGGGCCCGGTCGGCCGGTGGGGCGCCCTGTTGTGATGGGCGCCTTTGGGACGCCCGTCATCCCAGCCCGCCTTTTCGGGACTCGCCGGGGAGGATCTTCCCGTCCGCGGACCCGCCGGGGGAGGCCGCCCGCCGGGGAAAGGTCAGGTAGGGGACCACGGCGCGGTTCTTGTTTCCGCCGGTGCCGTCGTAGGTGATGGTCACCACCGGAACCCCGGTCCGCTCCTCGATGGTCCGGGACATCGCCTCGGTGACCAGGCCCGGGCAGCAGAGGGCCGGATTGGCCTGGACAAAGAGGGAGATGTCCGGGTTGTGCTGTTTCAGGTAGTGGATCTTCAGGAGATTGTCCATGGTCTCCCCGGTATGTTCCCGCCGCACGTTGAAGCCGGCCAGGATCCGGTCCGGCGGATCATCGAACCGGGGCATGGGGCTCTCCAGGATCGGTTCGAAATACCGGTAGTACCGCTTCTCGGACCGGTGGACCGCCGCCAGGAAGGCCCGGGAGGAGAGGACGCTCAGGTATCGTCCCTCCCGGAACCATTTCCGCAGGTACGGCCCGGAGATCATCTTGACGTAGTCGCTGTAGGGGGTGGTGACCACCTCGCCGCCGTGGGCCTCGATGAACCGGATCAGATCCTGGTTCATGACCGCGTTGTCCCGCGCGTAGAGATCGCCGAAGATGGCCACCTTGGGGCGGCGGGGGGCGTTCCGGGTGGGGATCGCCGCCAGGGCCCGGCTGATCTCCGCCAGGACCGGCTCCTTGGATCGGCCTTCCAGAACGGCTTTCTCCATCAGGGCCATGCTCTCGGCGACCACCCGGTCGGTCCGTCCCGGCTCCCGCTCGTAGGGCCGGACGCGGCAGCCCGCCTTGCGGATCAGACCGCCGATCAGGTAGGCGGCGTAGATCTCCACCGGCAGCCGGAGGGAGATCTCCGAAAAGGAGGTGCTTCCCAGGTAGACCTCCGCGCCGGCCATCTCCGGCCCCGCCGATGCGATGAGAACTCGTGCCCGGTGGGGGTAGAGGCCCAGGTTGCAGGCCAGCGAGGACCGGATCATCCACAGGGCGGTCCGGGACGGGTCGAGGCGGTGCGCGCCCACGTAGTCCACGAACCCCTGGGCCACGATGTTCAGGGGGATGCACTCCCCCGTGTTCCGGACCAGGCTCCGGCGGACCCCGGCGGGGGTCTCCCGGAGGAGCCGGGCGTCGACCCCCTCCCGACGAAGGTTGGCCGCCACCAGGGGCAGGACCGCGGGGTCCCAGTTGGGCAACAGGAGGGTGCGGCCGGCCAGGGGGCGGGGAGCCTGGGGGGAGAGCGACGGCGGGTAGGCGGGCCGGCCCGTCGTCCGGTTGTCGTTCGACCGGTCGTTCGGGGTCGCCCCCCCGGCCTCCCGATGGTTCCGGAACGCCCGGACCGCCGCCTCGATCCGGGTCTCGTACCCCACGCTGGAGTCGTGTTCATCCAGCTGCAGAACGAGGTACGGCTTTCCGTGGGCCTCCATGATCGCCTTGACGTAGTCGACGGCAAAGGCATCCGGGGTGCACTTGAAGGCGGTCACCAGGACCGCGTAGGCTCCGGGCGTTCGGGCCACGGCCGCCGCCGTCCGGACGATCTCGGCCGCATACCGCCACTGGATGACGGAAAGGAGCGGTTCCAGATCCCGGACCGCCGAGGGGTCCGTGGGGATCATGTCCTGGAAGAAGGCCTTCACCCCCAGGGCGCCGAAGAGGTCGGGGATCCGTTTGTTGGTCCGGGGCGGGAGGACATTGTAGGGCCGTCCCAGCAGCACGGCATGGATCTCCCCCAAGCCGGCGGTCTCCTTCCGGTAGAGGCGGCGAAGCGCCGTCCGGGCCGCCGCCTGGCGCTCCAACACCCGGTCATGGGCGGCCGAGACCTCGAGAAACCGGATCCCCTTTCCGGCCGCCGACCGGAGCATCCGGTAGAGCTGGTGCTTGGTGTGGAAGGGGTGGTAGAGGTACCGGAGCAGGGGGGTCAGGATCCGGTCCGAAAAGGCCCCTCCCTCCAGGTTGGCGGCGAGGGACGCCGCATACTGGGTATAGTAGCAGTACTGCCGCCGGGTCGATTTCTCCGAGGGGTACTGCTCTAGGTAGTGGGGGAGGAAGACCAGGTCGGCCCGGTCGAGAAGGTGGCGGATATGGCCGTGGAGGGCCGTGATGGGCGCGCAGAACTCCGCGCCGGTCAGCCGCCTGCCGGCTGTGATCCCGTCCCCGAACCCCTCGCTGGTGACGGTCCGGAAGCCGAGATCCTCGAAGAATCCCCGCCACATGGAGAGTTCCTCGAACAGGTGGAGGGCCGCCGGCAGGCCGATCACCGGCCGGCCGTCCGCCCCCTTCCCCGGTCGTTTCCGTCCATGCGCGGCGGAGAAGACCCGGCGCCGCCGGGCCGTCAGGTCGAAGCCGGAGCGGTTCCGGGTCACAAACCCCGCGTCATGGTAGTCCCGGCCGCAGAGGAACCCGAAGGCGACCGTCTCCCCGCCCACCTCGGCCACGGTGAGCTTGCAGTGGTTGGCGCACAGCTCGCAGACCTCGGAGCGGACCGGGATTTCGGTCCGGTGAAGGTCGATCCCCTTGAACCGGGTTCGGGAGACCCCCGCGTCCATCAGGGAGAGGGCCGCCCCCAGGGCGCCGGTGAGATGGCAGTACCGGGAGACGTGGATCGGTTTGCCGAGCCGCCCCTCGAAGGCGGCCACCAGTGCCCGGTTCTTGGCGGTGGCCCCCTGGAAGAGGATCACCTCCCCGATGGACGCCTCGCTGGCCACCTTGGTCAGGTAGTTCTCCCGCACGGCGTGGAGGGCGGCGGCCAGGACCTCGTCCGCCGAGTGCCCCGCATGGAGGTAGTGATTGATGTCCCGCTCCATGAAGACGGTGCACCGGTCGCTCGTCAACGGGGCGGGAAGGCCCATGGCCCGGTCCGGGTAGTCGGAGAGGGGGCAGCCGAGCTTGAGGGCCTGCTCCTCGATGAAGGAGCCGGTGCCGGCGGCGCAGACGGTGTTCATGGCGCAGAAGGTGACCCGGCCGTCCTTGAGGGTGGTGAACTTGGCATCCTGGCCCCCGATCTCGATGATGGTGTCGGCGTCGGGCCGGAGTGCCACGGCGGCCCGGGCATGGGCCGTGATCTCGTCGATCACCAGGTCGGCGCCGATCACCTTGCCGACGAGCTTCCGGCCCGATCCGGTGGCCGCGGCCCCAAGGATCTTCCATTCCACGTTCCGGCGGCGGGCCATGTCCGCCACGGCGGCGAAGACCGCCTGGACCGCCGCCACCGGCCGTCCGGCCGTCCGGGTGTAAAAGCCGGCCACCACCCCGCCCCCGGGGTCGGTCAGGACCGCCTTGGTGCTGGTGGAGCCGATGTCGATCCCCATACGGACCGGGTGCGTGGCATCCCGGAGGGCGGAGTCATAGAGGTCCACCTCCACGTCGAGGCGGGCGTCGGTGGACTCGGATCGGTATCGATAGGCCTCGCTTTTATCGAACCCGGGGTCGCTCGACAGCTCTATGGAAAGGGGCGGGTGGTGATCCGCCGCCGCACGCTCCGGTTCTCCGGCGAGAATCTCCCGGAAGTCCGTCAGGTTGCGACGGGGGCGATGGGGATCGGCCCCCAGGCGAAGGGCGGCCCCCAGGGCCCCGAAGTACGGCCCCAGGGGGGCCGCGACCACCGGGACCCGGACGAGATCCCCCAGGTGGCGGACCACCGCGCCGTTCAGGGAGACCCCCCCGGCGAAGAGGATGGGCCCCGGCGGAGACTCCATGGAGAAGAGGGTGTTGACGATGTTCCGGGCCAGCCCCCTGCAGAGGCCGTCGCAGATCTGGGCCGGGGTATACCCCTCCTGCTGCGCATGGATCAGGTCGGTCTTGGCGAATACAGCGCAGCGGGTGGCGATCTTGGGGACATCCCCGGTGTTTCCCAGGGCGGTCCGCACCAGGTCCTCGATCCCCGCCAGGTTGAGGCGGCCGGCCTGCTGGTCGAGGAAGCTCCCGGTGCCCGCCGCGCAGGAGGTGTTGGTCCGGTGGTTCCGGTAGTTCCCGGCACCATCGAAGAAGACGGCCCCGTAGGTTTCGCCCCCCACCACCAAAAGGGTTCCCACGCGCCCCTCGAAACCGGGGGAGAACCGCCGGGCCGTGGTGATGGCCGCGACCCGGTCGTCGAAACGCCGGTCCCCCCGGATGGCGGCGGGGGTCGATTCCGTCAAGGCCACCCCGGAGATCCCGGCGGGATCGAAGGATTCGAGAAGCGCCGAGAGTTTTCCGACGGGATCTCCGTGATGGAAGCCGTAGGCGCGCCCGGCCGGTTCCCCGGTGGGGCGAAGCCGGACCACCGCCACCGATACGGAGCCGATGTCGATGCCGAGGATATCCTGGAAATG
>CAYSLC010000003.1:0-64855 GCA_964431545.1 uncultured Desulfobacteraceae bacterium
TAAAAACGGGATTAAGGGCGTATCGTTTTTCTGCCGCGAAGCGGCTTACTGGAACCACCACGGCGAACGGATTGGCGGAGGATTCCAGAAGCAGCCACTGGTCTCTGTAGGCCAGGAGCTTCACCGAAGGAAAGCGGAACGTGTTGCCGCACCCCCAGAGTTCTTCCTCGTAGCCTTCCACGTGCCAGTTCGGGTTGTCATCCGCGAGCACGGCCAGGCTCACCACCGGCCGTTTGTAGAGATCGTGAATCCGGTAATGGTAGACGAACACCCGATGCCCGAACGCTTTTTCTTCTTGGGCCTGGACCTCCACGTGAATCAGGACCCATGCCTCCTCTCCATCCTTTTTCCAGACCTTCACCAACTGATCGGCCAGGCGGAATCCGACCTCGGATTCCCGGGTGATCTGCCGGAGTTCCTTATCCAGCAGTTCATAGCCCCGGGACCAATCGATCTCCCGGGCGATGTGGGGAAAGAAGAATTCCATGAATTCCTGGAAATAAGCGCTCAGGATTTCTTTCCAGGGGCTGTCGTAGTCGTCTCGATTTACCATTGAATTGGGCTGATTTCCATATCCAGACCTTCGGGTTTCCAGCGAAAACGCCATTCTTTGAACCATTATAGAATCGGCCGTCGTCTCCGTCAATCTTTTCGACATCTTTTGACAGCCGATTACACCGCCCTTTCCGCTTGTCTTCGGCGGCGCGTCCCGATGACGTCCACCACCGCCTCCCGCAAGGGCCGACGGCGAGCGCGGTGGCTGGAGATGGACGGGCGTTAGGCCGCCCCCTGCTTCCAATTGATGAAGACCCCCGCGATGAGGGAAACGAAACCCACGAATATGAGCATGATCCCCCATTCGATCTGACTGTGGGGGCCGTTCCATATCCAGAGAACCAGGATTCCCAGGCACAGGGGGACCAGGGCCGCTATCAGCCGGAAATAGAAGCCGACCACCACCAGCGCGGATACCGCCAGAACGCTCAGCCCCATTCCCGGCTGGGGAAACGGATACCGGTGCCAGCCCAGGGTTGACAGTGCCAGATAAAAGGCAATGACGGCACCGACATAGAGCCGGTACCGATGCTGTTCCCATCCCTTCAGCAAAAAGGTGGTTCCGGAAAACAGGGCGGTGATCCAGAAAAGCTGCGGTCGGGTCAGGGATACCGCCATTGCGATGGCAAGGCTCATCCATGTACTCTCCTCTCTTTCCGAAAGACCCGGCACAAAGGAGAGGATCACGAGAAACGGCGATAGATGGGCGATATTGACGCGGATATCCAGAACCGGCAGCCATGATCCGAACAGGTGGTAGAGATATGCCCCGGCCCATATCAGCCATGCGGCTTTGACCGAACGGTCCAGAACGGTCTTGCCCCAGTCATCGAGATCATCCTCATCCGCCACGGCTGTCGGGAACCAGAGGACGGCAAACGCGAGGGCCGCGCCGTACCATGTCAGAAGATAATGCGCCGTCAGCGCCGTATCCGGGCTGCCGATATTGGCTTTTACGATATAGGGCGCGATCCCCACCCCGAGCGCGGCAAGGACCGGAATGGAAAAAAAACGGGGCGACGCCTTCAGACGGAAAATCCACGTCAATGCCTTCAGCTTCAGCGCGAATACCGCGATCCAGAGGAAGGTCCAGAGTGGGCCGTAAGCGGCAAAGGAGAGGTGTTCGGTCTGGAAGGTCAGATCGAAGATCAGTACGACTTCGATCAGGCCGAGGATCACCGCCGGACGGCGCTGCCCGGTTTTCCGGTAGAGGATGAAACTCCCCGCCAGCAAGAGGATTTCATACAGTTCGATGACGCCGGTCAGCAGGACCTGGCCGTCCATGAACAGGTGCCGTTGAACCTGGGGGATCCGGGTCAACCCCCTGGATACGAGGAAGACGCCGAAGATGAAGCATAAGGCACTGAAAAAATACAGGGGATTGTAAAGGACAAAGCACCGGTGCAATTGGGATTTGAATCGACCATTGAGATCCATTTTGCCACCTCCTGGGTTGGTTGAGGATGATCGGATGTTTCTCACCTTTCCGGGTCCCAGCATATCGGGGCAAAAGGGGCAAATCAAGGAGAAAAACCAATATATTATATATATTTCAGTAGTTTATCAAGTGTTCCCCCATCTTTCGCCGTCTTTCATTTGGCCTCTCGGGGAAACTTTGGAAAAGTATGGAAAAGTCGGCGGCCGTCTACGGCGGCAAAACCCTTTCCATTCAATAATCCGGCGCTTCTTCCATGCCGGGCGGGAAAAATTGCAAATTCGGGGTGCCGGACCCGCAGGCGTAGGTCCGGACCCTGGAAATGATTTTCGGCGAAAACGGGAATGGGGCCGGGACGAAACGGGGCGGCCCAATGTCGCCAGTTTAGCGGAACAACGGCGAAGACGTCACATCAGGTGGCGGATCTCGAGCCCTCCCATAACCTCGGGAGCATTACCCGTTTCTGAATCAGAAAGAACCAAGCCCGGACGATGCCTTTGGTCGGCATCCGTCAAAGACCTCCGAGGTTTCAAAAACCATAGAGGTCTGGGAGTTCCGCGCTTTCCTGTGACGGTTTCTGGTTTCCGCCAGTGGAACTGGGATTTCCCTTCAAGGGGATGCCGGGTCCAGAAAGCCCTGAAAGGGCGCCACATACCAGCCCAGGGCCAACGCCCTGGGACCAATGGTATTACGGTATAAGCCCTGAAAGGGCGTGACATCGAACCTTGGAGCCCTCGTTGATGTGACGCCCTTTCAGGGCTCGACGGGTTGTCACGCCGTACCCAGGGCGTTGCCCGTGGGCTGGTATGTATAACCCCGTTGGGGTATCCCTCCGAACGGAATTCTTCTCATGATATGCGGTCCCAGGAGCATTATCCATTTCTGAATCAGCAAAAACTTACTATCCACCAACCGTTCCTCGCAACCGAATCCTGGGTAAGGTGGAAATCAAGAAACGGGTAATGCTCCCAGTATCGACTGTTTCTTGTAGCCGCTGAAAACCCAAAAAGATAAAGCTTGAGTCCAAAGGCCGATCGATGTATGTCTGATGGATAGAAAAGCCATGCCGAGAAAGGTGTTTATCAACCTTGCGAATGATAGGATAATAGTGTAGATTGTTCCTACATAAAGGCTGTCGGCTTGGGTTTTGGAACCCATCGATTTTAAAATGGATCGCCATAAGGGCGACTTCGCCGACGGCCATCGCCGGAAGGGGAATTTGACTCGTAATGAAAGAGGAATTCCTGGAGAAAGCAAAGGAAAATCTCCAGTCCGCTGGAATCTGCTTCGAAAATGGTCTCTATAACGCCTGCGCGAACCGCGCCTATTACGCCGCATTTCAATCAGCCGTTTCAGCGCTCGCCGATCGGGGCATCACAAAAGAGAAGATCGAACATAAATGGGTTCAGGCTGAATTCAACGGCAGACTGATTGGGAAGCAAAAAGTGTATCCAGGTGGGATGAAATCCTATTTGATGAAAATGCAAACAGTCAGGGATCAGGCTGATTATTCCCACCAGAACGTGAATAAAAAGACCGCCCGGCGGCAAATCGGCAGAGCCGGCGAAATTGTCGCTTCGGTGGAAAAGGTACTGAAAAAATGATAAATTTTAAGCAGGAAGAGCTGATTCAGGAGCTAATGGCCCAGATCAGGGAAGAATTTCCAGAGGTTAATTTGATCAGCATCGTGGAACACCCTGAAGACCCGGAATCTTTATGGATCAACGTCACGGCGCCGGATGATGAAGACCGGGAGATGGACCTGATCGAATTCGCAGGCGACAAGATCACGGATATCCTTCTGGACTATGGTTATCACATGCTGGTCATGCCCGTGCGAAAGAAAGCCGCATAAACCGCTGTGCAGCGCACCCCAGTCCATTCCAAACGAGAAGGGCGGACCAAAGAATTGAAATCGGTTTGGCCAAAAAACTGACCAGTTGCTCATATCCGTCTGGAATATAAACGACGAGACTTGCAAGCCAGCCGATGGCGTCGAAGATTTTTTCGAACCTGCTTTTTCCGGATTGATATACGACCTTGGCCGAGCCGAATGCCGTCTCCATGGGGCCGAAGTTGGTGAAATCCAGTCAGCCGCGCCCACCTTTTTCTCCGCCTTTGAGTAACGTCAGACGCCGGTTCAACCTCGCCTCCCGGATAGAGGGAGCCAACAGACGGTACGGTACAGAGCTGATGATCTCCGAGGCGACCCTTCGGTCCCTGACCCCCGGAACCTTCCGGACCCGGATCCTGGACGTGGTCCGGGTGAAAGGGAAGTCCGAGGCGGTGCGGGTCCATGAGGTCTATGGATGGGAGGGGGACGGGATGGATCGGTCCGGGGAGACCTATTTCGAAACCTACGCGGCCGCCTTCGAGGCGTACCTCGCCGGGGATTTCGCATCCGCCCTCCGGGTCTTCCGGGAGGCCCTCTCCCTGAAGCCGGTGGATCCCGCCGCCGGGGAGATGATCCGGCGGATCGAATCGATCGATCCCGATGATCTTCCCCCGGACTGGGACGGCGCCGTCCGGTTGACGACCAAATAGGCACCGGCAGCGTCGTCCGGCCTGCGGCGAGGTCGCCACCACCCCCTTGAAACGCACCCGGAACAGCACCGCGCAAAGCATCGGCACAAAGCCGTCGGGGAGGTTCGAGGCGGGAGAGCCGAACGGTATCGGGATCTCGGGGAGGTTGAGGCGGCAGGTGTGCTCCATTTTTTTCCTGTTCCGCTTTTACACCGGCTGTTCCGGGTCGGCAACAGGATCCGTTTCCACAAAAATCGGCGCAACGCTGACGCCGGAAGCGTCATCGTGATAAACAGCCGCCAGTCGTTGGCGGTTCTCTTTGTCGATGGTCTCGATGAAAAAAATCAAATAAATCCGGTCCAGTCCCAATTGCACTGCGTATTTCGCGGCTCGGGAGAGGGCCTCGTGATAAGCATAGCGATCCTTGAAGGATTTCAGTTCAAGCGCGTACAGCACTTTCCCATATTGGATCAAGAGGTCGATTTTCCCGTTTCCTGTTGGAAACTCAGGAAAAACATAACCTCCTTTGTCCCGGAAAAATGCGTCAAGGTACATGTACAGATTGAAATGAAACACGGCTTCATAGATCCGCAGATCGGTTTTTCTCCGGGGCGCGTTCTTGAAAAGCCAGTCCCGGTTCTGAACAAGGTATTGCCGATACAATCGCATCAGCGCGGGGATATCGATTGAATCTCCCTTCACGACCGCTTCGATATCCGTCATGGGATCATACAGGTGATCCATGGTCCGGAAAATTTCCCGGGAAAAATAATTGAACAACCGTTTCTGCACAAAGGGGCTTGAGAATCGAACCGCGTTTTCGGTTCTGCTGATCTTTTCCCGGTCGATTACGCCGTTCATATACAGGAAATTTTGCAGTGGATCGTCGAACCGGAACGGCAGGATCTCCCTTGTTTTGAACAGCTCTAAAACCGTCCCCTTGTAAGGTTCCCGTCGAGCCTTGCTGATCATGTTCAGGACGTTGTTGTTGGGCAGCGCGCTCACCGCATCCGCGAAAACCATTTCAAAATCGTCCGGGGAAACGGGCCGGCTGCGATCCGGCGCATACCCTTCGTATCCTTCCGTCACCAATTCTCCGAACCAGGAAACCAGGCCGGGCTGACCTCGGGTTTCTTTGTAAATGCGTTCAACGACGACGGGGTCCACATGCTGCCCGCTTTCGTTTTCATACCATTGGAACATGGACTGGACTTCTTCAAAGGTCAGATTGGGAATATGCAGGCTCCGCTGGACATTGAACGGAGAGCCTGTCACGTTTTCAATGCCAAGAACGCTTCTGACGCCGATGAGCGCGAGTCGGTGCAGACTCACGGCGCTTTCAAGACCGGGCGCCCCGGACGCCATCTGGCGTGTGATATAAATATCTCTGAATTCATTGGCGAATTTATTGATAAATGTTTCGTCGAGGGCATCGAATTCATCGATGGCCAATATCAGCGGTTTTTCAAAATAGCGATCCGAAAACAGATGCCGCAGATCTTTCCAGGCCGCGACCGGCCGAAAGTCCATGGCAAACCATTCCGCCAGCTTTTCTACAAACAGTTCAAGAACGCCCCTGTCCGTCGTCTCGGTCTTGGCCGACTGCATGCTGATGAGGCCGACCTCGAACGATCCGGTCTCTCTGATCCTCCCGACCACTTCCCGCATCAACCCTGTTTTCCCGCACTGGCGAGGCGCCCAGACCGTGACGTAATGTCCGCCTTCATCCGGCGTTTCACCCGTCAGTCGAGCAAGGGTTTTCTCCACCAGTTCCGTCCGGGGAACGTAGTAGTGACGGTTTTTATTGACGGGACCATAGGATGAAAACTTCCGCATGGCACGCTCCTTGGTTCGTTTAACAAGCGGCATACACCGTCGGCAAAAATTCGGTGTCACCGATCAGGCGATGGACGGGTCGCTTGCCGGACAATGCCTCGCCGTTTTCCATGATGATGCGGACGCCTTCGCCGCGCTTTGTCCATGAGGGTTCGGCGGCCGGTGTCGACCCCGGACGACGCCGCCTATCCGCCCGCGGATCGCAGAACCCGGGCGGTGGCATCCAGGTTGTCTCTCTCGGCCCAGTCCAGGGCGGTCATGCCCCTTTCGTCCTTTCCATTCACGTCGGCGCCGTATCGCAGCAAGAGCTTGACCATCTTATGTCTCCGCCACCGCACGGCCATGATCAGCGGCGTTTCTCCGCGCACCCCGCTATGGTGGTTGACGTTCGCCCCGGCCCGGATGCTCATCTCCACGCACTTGGCGTTTTGGCCGTACACGGAATTGGCGAGGAGACTGTTTGCATCGTATGACCGCCCCGGCGACATCATCAGTTTGCCCATCAGCTCCGCATGGCCGTGACTGGCGGCGTTACACAGGCCGCGGCCGAAAGCCTGGTCCCCCGTCTGTCCCGCCAAGGCCAGGGCGATGTCCGTGTTTCCGGACTTGCATGAATTGATAAACGCCTTTTCCACGTCGTTTTTTTCCGCTTGCGGCATCAGGGCGCGTGCGCGCCTCAAGTCTCCTCTTTCCACGGCCGCCTCCATTTCCCAGGAGATGTTTCGACCGCCGCCGGACCGCAGAAGCTCCGCCGTCTCCGAGCCTTGCCGCGCCGCTTTCAAGGCGTGGTCGATGGCGGCATTGGGAACACCCCGCGCCAGGATCAACTCCACCTTCTCGGTGTCGCCCCGGCCCCGACCCGCCGCCGTGCGAAGGGCGTCGGAAAGAATCACCGGATGGGGGTTGTCCGCCATCAGCATGCGGAAAATCTTCATGTTCGGTTTTCCCGCCGCGATGGAGAGGGGATGGGTGCTGTCCCAGACGTCCACCGCGTCCAGGCCGCCGGACACCGCCTTTCTGACGTTCACGTCCCCGCCGCCTTCGAGAAGCATCCGCACCATATCCACATCCTGGTTCCGCACCGCGACGGAGAGGACCGTGGGTGAGGAAGGCCGTACTATATATATACCGGTATGGTTGGTCGGCGGCGGGTAAAAAATGAACCCATTGGGATCCGCCCCGGCCCGGACCAACTCCCGCGCCTTTTCCAGGTCTTTCGCCGTTACCGCGCGGAGAAGCTTATGGGTCGGGGTTCCTTCCCGGTATCCCTTGGCCGCGCGGTCGAGCTTGAATTGATCCATCTCCGCACCGGACAACGTCTTCCGCTCTTCCTCCCGGATTATCTCCTGGACCTGGCTCTGGTGGAAACTCATGGTCCCGCCGCCGCGGACGCATTTGACCATGCTTCCCTCCTTCCAGATGCCGCTTGCCTCAACCCGCCGCCCGTTTTTCAGGACCAGCACGTCCGCGTGGGCGAAGGCGGCCGTGAGCAGAACCGCCGCCGCAACCGCCCCTATGTAACGCCGCAAACCAGCGCGGAAGGGATTGGCGTCCGTCCGTCTCGTCATATGAAATTCTCCTCCAATAAAAAGTCCACATAACATTTCTCAAACCAACATTTTGGTTAACGACACTACATAAAAACTCGCTTTTTGTCGACGAAAATGCAACGAAAATGCAACGAGGTTTTCAAATGTGCTTCGTCGCGTCGGATTGCATCCCTCCACGGCTACGGCATATTGCGGTCGATGGGACGCGAGCCGGCGGTAAGGCTGCATGGCATAGGCGAATGGTCAAAGATCGGCAAGGGATTGAACCAGTTTGGCAAAAAAACCAAGGCACTAAGAAGCATCAATGGGATATCCGCCGTTGCTCGGCCTCCCGAATACCGTGGGGATGATGTCGGTGATGATCCGCTTTCCGTCGATGATCTCTTCGGTGTGGATTTCATCGGCCTCGGTATGCTTGCGGCTAAAAACGACATAGAAACCTTCTTCCAGCCCCTCCGAAGCCAGATATGCGGCCAGTTGGCGCTTTCCCCGGTCGAAATAGTGCCGGTCCGTGTAGATCTTGGTTTCGATGACGTGCTTCTGATCTTTGTGCAGGATCAGGATGTCGGTTCTTCCCCGGCCCGAGGGAACCTCGATGAGGGTCTGTCCCCCGAGGCGTTCGATGAAAAAGTTGATGAAGCTGTCCAGGCTATAGTGCCAGGCGGCCTCTTTGAGGTTTTCGGTGTCGAATGCGCGGAAGCCTCTTCTGCGGACGTACTCCCGGTATCTTTTCAGAATGGCGCGGATGTTGAGAACCCCTTGGCTCACATATTCGGAAAAGGTGTCGTGCGCGGAGACATAGTGCTGGTGTTCGTCGTTGAAGAGCGGCTGGAATGCGGTGATCAGCCGTTTTGCATAGATCGGAACCGGTATGGCCACATTATCATCCACATTCTCCACAACACCGTTGGCATACAAATATGCGATGTCCGGATCATCCACCGTGAAGGGAACCGGTTCTTCCATGAACAGCAGCCGAAACATGAAAGGCTTTTTTGTGCGGGCCTTTTGCACGATGTTGATGATGTTTTTGTCAAACTTGCGCGTCAGATAGTGTTTCAAGGTTTTGTAGAAATCATCCATTTGGACCGGCTTTGAACGATCCGTCGCCACCGCATCCGTCAGATGCTCGCAGATGCCGCAGACAAGGCCGGGCTGCCCTTTTGTGTTTTCGTGGATGGCTTCGATCACATCGGCTGCAAAAGGCTGTCCCGATTCGGCCTCATACTGGCCGATGAGATCCTCGATTTCTTCGAAGGTGAAGTAGGGAAGCGTCAGCTCATCCGCGACATTGAAGGGCGAGGCATGGGAGACCACCAATTCCGCGAGGGTGCTGACGCCCACGAGGATCATCGCCCGGAGGCAGTGGTCTCCTTTTTGATGGTAGAGCTTTCGGAAGGCGTGCATCAGCTCGCCCATGACGATATCGGGAATGCCCTCGAATTCGTCGATGATCAGAACAAGCGGATCGATCAGGGGCTCCAGTTCCTCGAAAAAGATCCCGAGGCTCACCTGACTGTTGACGGGAAGATCGAGAAAGACGCCGAATTCCTTGATCCTTCGCTTCAACTGCCGGGAGAAATCGAGGTAGAACTCCTCCCGGGTCGCGGTCTTCAGATGCTCGAAGCTGACCCATATGGGGGTATAGGGCTCCTTTTTGAGTTCTTGGATCAGCAGTTGAAAGTAGGTGGTCTTGCCGGACTGGCGGGGCGCGAAGATGGTGAAGTAGCGGCCCCGCTCCACTTTGCGGCGGCCCTTTTCCATCAGCTTCTCCCGCAGGACGGTGTAGTGTTCGGCCGGGTTGCAGGGGCCGGTTGTGTTGAAATAGCGCATATGTTTCTCCGATCGCTGTTTTTGTTCCCAAACATTTTTTCCGCGTTGGCGGAAACCCCGACGAAGGGATGATCCGGCGGATCGAATCGATCGATCCCGGCGGTCTTCCCCCGGATTGGGACGTCGCCGTCCGGTTGACCACCAAATAGCCGCCGACGGGCGTCCTCCGGCCTCCGCTACGGGGAGGTCGCCGTCACCCCTTGAAACGCAACCGGAACAGCACCGCGTAGAGCACCGGCACCACCCCCAGGGTCAGGAGGGTGGCGAAGAGGAGCCCGGCGATGATGGCGACGGCCATGGGTTTCCACATGGCGCCGCCGCCGAAGTAGAGGGGGGCCATGCCGAAGGCGGTGGTGGCGGTGGTGAGCAGGATGGGCCGCATCCGCCGCTGGGCCGCCTCGATGACGGCCTTGGGGGGATCGAGGTGGTTCTCGGTGATCTCCAGGTGGATCCGCTCCAGGAGCACGATGGCGTTGTTGATGACGATCCCGGAGAGGGAGACGATGCCGAGCAGGGTCATGAAGCCGAAGTAGAGGCCCGTGGCGAAGAGCCCCAGGACCACGCCGATGAACCCCAGGGGGATGGTGATGAGGATGATGGCGGGCCGGCGAAGGGAGTTGAACTGGATCACCAGGAGCATGACGATGATGAACCCGGCCACGGGGAGGTTGACCATGATCGACGCATTGGCGTCCCGGGAGGTCTCGGCCTCGCCCCCCAGTTCGTAGCGGTAGCCCACCCCCCAGCCTTCGCTCTCCTTGTCCAGCCATGGAACCACCTCGGTTGTCACCTGGCTGGCGGTGACGCCGGGATCGAGATCGGTGTGGACGGTCACCGTCTTGAGCCGGTTCTTCCGGATGATCTTGGGGGGCTGCCATTCAACCTCGATGTCGGCCACCTGGAGCAGGGGCACCGATTCCCCGGTGGCCTGGACATGGACATTGAGCCCCCTCAGGTTGGCCACGTCCCGCCGGTCCGCGGCCACCGACCGGAGGACCACCGGGATGATGTCGTCCCCCTCCCGGTAGTCGGTCACCTCCATGCCGCTCAGGCCCGTCTGGAGGGAGACGGCGATGTCCCGGCTGGTGACCCCGGCCCGCAGGGCCCGGGGCTGATCGACCTTCACCACGATCTTCTTGGTGCGCCGCCCCCAGTCGTCGCCGATGTTCCGGGTCCCCGGCGTCTCGGCCAGCTTCCGCTTGACCCGGTCCGCGATGTCGAAGACCCGGTCGGTCTCCCGGCCGATGATCCGGATCTCCACCGGGTACTCGATGGGGGGGCCGTTTTCGATCTTCTTGAGGATCAGGTCCACGTCGGGGAAGTGGCCCGCCACATGGGCCTCCAGCCGGGCCATGGTCCGGTCCATGGCGGCGACGGAGGTGTTGTCCACCACCATGAGGGCGTACTCGGGGCTGCTCACCTCCGGGGTGTGCTGGAGGACGAATCGCGGCCCGCCCTCCCCGACGTAGGTGACCCAGTGGGTGACCCCGCCCTCCCCTTCGGCGCTTTCCCCCCTTCCATTCTTCCCCTTTGCCATGAGTTCCCGCTCCATGAATTCCTCGATCTCGATCACCGTCGCCTCGGTCGCCTCGATGGCCGTGCCCATGGGCAGGTGGATCTCGGCCTTGAAATAGGTCCGCTCGGAGGGGGGAAAGAAGATCACCGGCAGGTATCGGGTGGAGAAGAGGGTCAACCCGAAGAGGAGGGCCACCAGGGTCAGGGTGATCCACCGGTGGCGGAGGGCCAGGAGCAGCCCCCGGCGGTAGCCGCGATGGAAGCGGGTGTTGTGGGACTCCTTGCCCGCCGTCGGCTTCGGCTTCAGGAACTTGACGCAGAGCAATGGGATCATGGTCAGGGCCAGGACCCACGAGGAGAGCAGCGTGATGGCGACCACCTTGAAGAGCGGCGCGGTGTATTCCCCGGTGTCCGACTCCGCCAGGTAGATGGGGAGAAACGCCGCCGCCGTGGTGAGGGAGGAGGTGAGCAGGGGCACCACCAGCTCTCCGGCCGAGGAGACCGCCGCCTCCACCGCCTTTCTTCCGGAGGCGATCTCCACCATGATCGACTCGCTCATGACGATGGCGTTGTCCACCAGCATCCCCAGGGCGATGATGAGCGACGCCAGGGACATCTGGTCGAGGCCGATGCCGAGGTAGTACATGATCAGCATCGCCATGAGGATGGTCATGGGGATCAGGGTGGCCACCAGCAGGCCGGTGCGGATGCCGAGGGTGAGGAGCATCACCGCCATGACCACGGCGATGGCCTGGAGGAGGTTGTTCCGGAACTCCACCACCTTCCGGTCCACCTCCCGGGGCTGGAAGGTGGTCTTGACAAAGTCGACCCCGTAGGGATAGGCGGTCCGGAGCCGGTCCAGCAGGGCGTTCACGGCGTCGCCCAGGGCCATGAGGTTGCCCCCCTCCCGCATGGAGACGGCCAGGGCCAGGGCCGGCTCCCCGGAGACCCGCATCTTCGACCGGGGCGGGTCGATGTATCCCCGGCGGATCTCCACCAGATCCCCCAGGTAGAGGACCTCGCCGGTGCGGGGGAGACGGATGACGGCCCGCCGCATCTCGTCCACCGACTCGAAGTTTCCCGACGGCTCCACCACGATCCGCTCGGTGTCGATCTCCACGGCCCCGCCGGGGATGATGATGTTCCGGCTCTCCAGGATCGCCATGAGGTTGGCGGGAGAGAGGTTCAGGTCGGCCAGCCGGGCGTTCCGGTACTCCATGAAGACCCGCTCCGCCTGGGCCCCCAAAATCTTCACCTTGGCCGCGTTCTCCAGCAGGAGGAGTTCATCCCTGACCTCGTCGGCCACCGTCTTGAGTTCCGCGTAGGAGAACCCCTCGCCGGTGACGCCGATGATGATGCCGTAGACATCCCCGAACTCGTCGTCCACGAAGGGGCCGACCACCCCGTCGGGGAGGTCCGGCACGGCCCGGTCGACCTTGCGCCGGAGGCTGTCCCAGATGGGCCGCATCTCGGTGTACCGTTCCAGGACGTGGGCGAAGACGATGGAGACGCCGTTCTTCGACTGGCTCTCCACGTAGTCGAGTTCCGGGATCTCCTGGATCGTCTTCTCCAGCTTGTCGGTGACGAGCCGCTCCACCCGCTCGGGTCCGGCGCCGGGAAAGTAGGTGATCACCTGGGCGATCCGGACCGTGAATCCGGGGTCGTAGTCCCGGGGAAGGCTGAAATAGGCGTAGAAGCCGCCCACCAGGACGATCAGCAGCGCCACGGCGGTGACCCGGTCATTTTCGATGGCCCGGCGGGTGAGATTCATGGGCCGGTCATTTCTCCGTCAGCTTGACCCGGCGGCCCTCATCCAGGCGGCTGATGCCGGCGGTGACCAGGAGATCCCCGTCGGAGAGCCCCGATTCGATGGCAAGCCCCTCGGGGGTGATCTCCCCCACGGTCACCGGCCGCCGATGGACCACCCCGGTCCCGTCCTCCGACGGCGTCACGGTGTAGACGAACCGGCCGTCCCGGTCCTCCCCCACGGCCACGGTGGGCACCATGATCCGTTTCTCGGCATCCCCCTGTTCGACGGCGAACCGGACCTCGGCGGCCATGCCCGGCCGGATCTCCGGGCGGGGCTCGGCCAGGGCCACCGTCACGGGAAAGGTGGTCTCCGCCCCGGTGGCCGACACCCCCACCTCGGTGGTCACCGCGTCGAAGCGCCGGTCCGGGAGGGCGTCGAAGACCACCGTGGCCGGCTCCCCTTCCCGGAGCCGGGAGATGATCCCCTCTGGCACGGCCACCCGGACCTCGATCCGGTCCCCGCAGGTGACCGTGGCCACGGGTTGACCGGGCCCCACGTTCTCGTTCTCCTCCACGGCCACCGCCGCCACGGCGCAGTCGTCCCGGGGGACGGCGAGCCGGGTGTAGCCGAGCTGCCTCCGGGCCAGGGCCAACTGCTTTCGGATGGACCGGACCGCCGCCTTGGAGGACTCCGCCGCGGCCCGGGCCGCGTCCAGGTCGTTGCGCGAGGCGTTCCGGTTCTCGTAGAGGGCCCGGACCCGCTCGTAGGCGGCGGCGGCGTTCCGGGCCTCGGCCTCGGCCCGGGCCAGGGACGCCTCGGCCTCCTGGACCCGGAGGGCGAAGTCGGCCGGGTCGAGCCGGGCGATGAGATCCCCCCGGTCCGCCCGGTCCCCCACCGCCACCAGGACCTCCTCGATGGTCCCGCCCACCTTGAAGCTCAGAACGGACGCCACGGCGGCCCGGGCCGTGCCGGCAAAGGCCCGAACCGTCGGCCCGGCCGAACCGGAGACCCTCACATACCGGACCGGGCGCAGGGCCGGCTCCGTCTTGGCCGGGGGCTCATCTCCGCAGCCGAGGGCGAGGAGGAGGCACAAGATGGCTTTCCATGTCCAGGTGATCGTGTCGTTTTGGAATAATTTCAAAGTGGTCTTCCGTTGAGATCCTCGATCAATTTCTCCATATTTTTGTTGACAAAGGGCGGCTTCCAATTTAGCAATCTTGGATAGCGGATTTCAGATGATTTTTCAATGGTCCGGAGCCCCCGGAGAGTCTCATGATCAAACAGTTCTCGTTTCACAACTGGAAAAGCTTCCAACAGGCCGATCTTCACATCGATCCCCTGACGGTGTTGATCGGCGCCAACGCCAGCGGAAAATCCAACGCCATCGACGCCCTGGCATTCCTGCACAGATTGGCTTCGGGCATCAACCTGACCCCCGCTCTCGCCGGAGACGCCAACCTTCCCGCCATCCGGGGGGGACTGGAATGGGCGGCGCTGAAACCACGGACATCGGAATTTACCCTGGAGTCCGTCATCTCCGGAACCGCCGAACGGACGGATTACCATTATTCGATCACCATTTCCGTCGGAAACGGCCAGTGCCTACTGAAAGCGGAATCGATCAAACGGTTGAAATACCGCCCCACCAAGCGAAATCAACAGGCCGGAAAACCCTATGAAATCTTCCTATATCGAACCGACCCCTGCGATGGGGAAAGCCCTTCGATCACCGCAAGACTATACAATGAAAAGATGGGATCTCCAAGGCCGGCCTCCCGAACGAATGCGATCCTGACGCAGCTTGCCGCCCAAAACCTCCGAAGGGAGATCGCGGAAGGCATTGACGAGGTCAAAAGGGGACTCGGAAACATCTTTATCCTCGATCCCATTCCAGCACACATGCGGGACTACAAACCGTTTTCGGACCGGATGGAGACCGACGCGGCCAACATCGCCGGAGTCATCGCCGCCCTGCCCCAAGATCAGAAAGCCAAAATGGAACAAACATTGACGGATTATGTCCGTCACCTTCCGGAGAGAGATATCCGAAAGGTCTGGGCCGAGCCGGTGGGGAAATTCCAATCGGATGCCATGCTCTATTGCCTGGAGTCATGGAAGGCCGATGATGAATCGACGCTGGTCGACGCGCGAGGCATGTCGGACGGGACGCTTCGCTTTCTCGCCATCTTGACCGCGCTTCAAACCCGCCCCTCCGGCAGTCTGCTGGTGGTGGAAGAGATCGACAATGGGCTGCACCCTTCCCGCGCGTTGCTGATCGTTCGGATGCTTCGGGAAATCGGGAAATCCCGGGCCGTCGACGTTCTGGCCACCACTCATAATCCTACCCTGCTCGACGCGTTGGGGGCCGGGATCGTCCCCTTCGTCACCATCTCCCATCGGGATATCTCCTCCGGCTTCAGCAAACTGACGCTCTTGGAGGATTTGAAACAATTGCCGAAACTTCTGGCATACGGACCGGTCGGCAAGCTTGTTTCACGGGGCATGATCGAGGACGCGCTCAAGGCCGAGCCGGACCATGCATAGGGTGATGATTTTCGATACCTCCGTACTCTGCGTCTGGCTCAGGGTGCCTGGGAAAGAGAGTTGCGGCCCGGCGGATGACCGTTGGGATGAAGCCCGCATCCAATGCCTGATCGACGAAGAGGAGCGGAAAAAAAGCACCTTCGTCCTCCCCCTGGCGGCCATCATCGAAACCGGCAACCATATCAGTCAGGCACCCCGCCACCGACACGAGGCCGCGACTCGATTGGCCGGAATCATCCTCAAGGCGGCCGACGCCGCGTCGCCATGGGCCGCGTTTACGGAGCAGGCCGCCCTGTGGGAACCCGGAAATCTGAAAGACCTCGCGACATCCTGGCCTCCCCTTGCGGCCCAGGGGCTGTCCATCGGGGATGCGACCATACGGGACGTGGCTGAATACTACGCAAACATCGGTGCCCGTGTGATCATATTGACCGGTGACAAAGGATTGAAATCCCATGAGCCGGCGAAACCGATCCCTGAGCCGCGTCGCCGGCGAAGGCAATAGTTCAATTCCGCCGATCTCCCGCCCCTCAAGCGAATAAGCTTCGGATTACATCGATAAAAAACACTTTCCATCTGCTACCACTCCCCCGAAGCCTCGATCCACTCGGCGAGGGTCGGCGGATCGGGGAGGCAGGCCGAGACCGGCTTCCACTGGCACTGGGCATTGAGTTCCACGCCCTCCTGGATCAGGGAGACGGGCCGGTCCGCCGAGACGACCACCACAACGATGCCCCGGTGCTCGGCGGTGAAGCGGAGGGCGGAGTTGAACCGCGCCCCCCGGGCCCGGTCCTCCCCCCGGATCGACCGGCCGTCCAGGAGGCAGGCGAAGCCGTGGAGCTTCAAGTCCGCGCCGATGTGGAGGGCGCCGTCCATCTTGGAGAGAGAGCGGGTGAGGGCCATGTACCGGGGCTCCCGGAGATCGAGGGGCGCCTCCAGGGATTGGCCGGAAATCCCGATGGGCGGGTCGTTCAGGTCGATGACCAGGGTGCAGCCGTGCTTCATCTCCTCGGCGCTGTGGACGAGTTTGAGGACAATCTGGAAGAGGCCGTGCTGCCGGTCGGAAGGGATCCCCGACTCCAGGAGGAGTTCCTCCAACTCCACCAGCTTCGCCTTGCGGGTGGAGGAGTGGAACCGCCCGTCAAAGAAGGAGCAGACGCGGTTTCCGTTGGCGCTCAGAAATCCGTGGGCGCCCCGGAAATGGGCGGTGATCCGCCCCCTGGGCATCTTCCCGGCGGCGATGCCCACGATGCACCGGCCGTCGGAGACGAGACTGCACCCGGGCCGTTCCACCGCCGTCAACAGCTTCCGGACGTGCTTGAAGTTGTCGAGGTTGGGCCGCTCCTCCGGGGGAAACCGGGTGAGGAAGGTCAGCTCCGTCAGGGCGGCCGGCGGGACGAAGACCAGGGCGCCCAGGGGCCACTCCCCCTCCTCCAGGGTTTTGGAGATCCTGAGCACGGCGTCGAGGATGGGGTAGTTGCGCATGTGGACGTCCATGCCGAGGATCCGGTTCATCTCGTCGACGATGTGGTCCCGGACGGCGTGGGTGGCGTATTCCTGGAGGACATACCCGGAGGTGCCCAGATAGCAGGAGTTTTCAGAGGTCATGTCGTGAGCCAGGAGCCACGCCGCGTGCTCCAGCCACCGTTCGGTGGGACCGGTGGCGCACATATCCGGATGGTGCTCGGTGAACCAGATCTGGTAGAAGACCGCATCGGACCACCCCCCGAAGGAGATCAACCCCGCCAGACCCAGGTTCTTCTCGGGATAGGGGTGACCGTACCGGCTCATGTCCGATGGGGGCGGCGCCTGGGTCCGCCACCGGTCGGATTCGATGTAGAGTTCCTTGAGCTTGGGTTCGTGCCCCCGCAGCAGGTTCTGGGGGTCATGGATCCGCATGGGTCCTTCCGGGTTCACCGCATAGATCACCGCGGCCCGGCTGGGGCCGGAAAAGTGAGACAGTCCGTCCCGGAGCCCTTCATAGATGTGGAAGGCGCACAGCTTGCGGATCAATGGGTCGACCACGGGAATCCTCCGGAATTATGGTAACGGGTCAAGGGCGGGTCGCGACGGTCTTCATACCACAGGAAGGGAAGGGTTTCAAATCGTATGACGCGGGCGGATCATTTCACTTCCGCATGGCTGTTGGGGATGGCGCGGTGGCCGGTAAGGTTCCGGGGGGCGCCGGTCAGGCTACAATGCCTTCTAGGATGGCCGTTCCTCTTTTACGGAAGGGCCGGCGGCTCGACCGGCGATTTCGATCAACGCGCGCAGTGTTGAGTTGACGGCCGCGCTGTCCGGAAACACGGCGGCCACGTCGGGATCCAGCCGTACAATGTTGGACCCCTCGGCCATCCGACCGGCGTACTTTCCCCGCTCCAATCCGGCCGGGAAGTCCGAGAGGGAATACTCTTCGCGGAGTTCGTCCTTTTCTCTATCCATCTTCGTATATCCTTCTTTCCGATCTGGTCGCCACGCGGGCACTGATGATCCGGATACGGGCCGCCCGCTCGGTATGAGCCACCACCAGCAGCCGTCCCTGGTCCGACATGCCAAAGGTGATCCAACGGTGCTCCCCATACGAATGATCGGGGTCCGAACCCGTTGCCGAGAGAGGGTCTCGAAAAATGGTACTCGCCTCTTCGAAGCTGACACCGTGATTCTTTAAATTGGTTTCCGCTTTGGCGCCATCCCAGTCGAATTTCATTCGGAACCAATTCCCCCCAGGTAAGAAATACTAGATTCATTACAGATCGCCGTTGGAAAAATCAAGACCGAATCAGTCCGGCAATCATAATCCATAGGCCGGTCATACTGAAATGGAAAGAGGAAAGAGTAGATCACCTCACTCCAGATTCCGAAACAGCTTCCGCAGCGGCCCGATCATCAGGGTGGAGAGGGGATTGACGGTCACTTCGGGAGCCGCCAGGGGGCCGGTGAGGGTATAGTTCGCCGCGATGATGCCGTCTCCGGTGATCAGCTTTCCGATGACGGGCACCACGCCGATGAGCCGGTTGATGACGTTGAAGGGGACCACCAGTCCCTCCAGATGGAGGATCTCCCCGGCCGGATCGATGCTCCCGTCCGCGGTGATCCCCAGGGCCGGCCCCTCCATGCGGCCGTTTTCCACGAACAGGGTCCGGGCGCCGTCGAAGCGGAGATCCGCCGCCAGCGCGTCGAAGCCGATCCCCCGCCGCTCCAGTTGGTCCACGATCCCCCCCAGGGAGGCGAGGGAGAGGATGTCGAGAATCACCGGCGCCTCCCGCAGCTTGAACCCCTCGATGGTCAGCCGGCCCCGCCCCTCCCCGCCCCGGAACCCGTCGCCGCCGGCGTATTCCCCAGCCTGGCGCAGCCGCAGGGCGAGGCGCCCCCCCTCCAGATGGCCGTAGAGGCCGAGCCCCTGGAGCAGGGCGCCGGCGTCGCCGGTCTCGATGCGGAGGCGCCGGCCGTCGGCATCGGTCGTCAGGGATACGTCCACCGGTCGATTCCCGCCGATGATCCCGGCGAGGTCCGCCGACCGGAGTTTCCCAGAATCGTATTCGGCCCGGGCGGCCACATCGGAAAGGCGGATCCCGTTGAGAAGGTCTACCCGGTCCAGGGCGGCGCTGAGCCCCCCCTCGAAGGAGAGGGATTCGTGGGAGTTCCTCCTTTTCTCCGCCTCCAGAAACGGCCCGGCGTCGAGGCGTGCGCCGGAGACGGAGAGGTGCATGCGCCGCCCCCGGTTGCGCATCAACCGGGCCCCGATATCGCTCTTCCCGAGCCTGGCCCGCTCGACGGTGAGGTCGAGGTCCCCGCCGTCCCCGCCGGCCACGGTGCCGTACCCCAGGATGTAATACTCCGACCCGTAGAGATGGAACTTGGGGATCCGAAGGGTCCCGCCGGGCTCCGCCCGGATCTCCGCCAGAAAGCGGCCCGCCACGCCGGAGGGCTTTCGCCACCGGAGCCCCGGCACGGTCAGGGCGGCCCCGCCAAGGTCGGCCTGGAGGTCGATCCGCGTGGCGTCCGGCTTGGGGACCACCGTCGCCTCGGTCTCTGCCCGGCCCGTCAGGATCCCGGCGGCGGGGATCCCCCAGGCCGCCAGGTCGGCGGGACCGAGGGATGCGGAAAGGCGCAGGGCGCTCCCGGCGTTCGCACGGCCGGTTCCGCCCCCGAGGCCCCGACGGCGCCAGGAGACGGTCAACGGCGTCTTCCCGGACCGAAATCCGCCTTCGGCGGTGATCTCCCGGTCGTCCACCCGGACGGAGAGATTCCCGTCGGTGAGGGGCCGGCCCGGGAAATCGGGCACGATCAGGTCCTCCATCCGGAACCGTCCCGAGACCCGGAGGGCCTCCGGGGAGAAGTCGCGCCCCAGGGGGAACCGGATGCGGAGGTTCCCGCCGGCCGATCCCTCCCGGATCTGCACCTTGATGCGGGGATCCGCCTCCAGGGGACCGAGGGCGGCGAGCATCTCCGCCGCCGGCCCCTGGATGGCGCTCCGGATGTCGATGTTCGGAGCGCCCTCGGCCCATCCGGAGATCCGGACCCGTCCCCGGGCCGTGGATGACGCCATGACCCGGCCGTCCTCCACCCGGATGTCGATCCCCCGGGCGGTGAAATCGGCTCGACCGTCCGCATGGTGAAGGGCCGGAAGCGGCGGAAAGTAGTCGAGGCGCAGATCCGCGAACGCCACCGCCGCCGTCACGGCCGAGGCGGGAAGGACGTCGGATTTCCAGTCTTCGGGCCCGATCTTCAGCCGGACCCAGGCCCCCCGGATGCCCCCCCCTTGAAAGTGGTCCCGCATCCATGCCCGCACCGGGGGGGCCCAGGCCGGGGGCCAATACCGGTAGGCGTTGACCAGGGTCAGCCCCTCCCCCCGGAGGGTGAGATCGATGGCCGGGGGAAACCGGTCCAGGGAGAGGGCTCCGGATGCCGACAGAGTAGGCCCACCGCGGAACCGGACCGATGCGGAATCGATCCGCAAGACATTGTCCGGGGCTCCCTCGCCGGTGATCCGGAGCGCCGCCACCGCCGCCGGCCCTTCAAACAGTGGGCTTCCGATCGTCCCGGAACCGCCCGATAAAGACAGGCGATCGAGGGTCACGGATGCTCCCGCGGTGAAGTCGATCGCGACGTCGAGGGGAATCGCAACGGCACGGAGGGGGGCGAACCGGGGCCGGTCCAGGGCGAGATCGGCGGGCCGGAGGTCGGTGATCCCGACGGTCCCGGTGACCGGGCCTCGGCCCGTGGGGCTGGCGGCCTGAAAGGTCATCTCCACGGCACGGCCGTCCATCTCCCCCTGGAGGGATCCCGCCAGGGTGGTTTTCCGATTTCCGGGAATCACGTCCAGGTTGAACCGGGGGATCCGGAGGACCGGGGCGGATGTCCCATGGACCAGGATCCGTCCGTTCCCGAGGCGCACGTTGGAGAGCGGCCGCAGACCGGCGAGACCGCGGAGGGCCTCTCCCACCGCCCCGGAGCGGTCCGTCCAGCCGAAAAGCCCCCGCTCCTCCGCCGTACGGGACGACCGGGCCGGGAGACGGAGGGCCGGTTCCCGGAGGGTGATCCGGACCGGCACCCATCGTCGGGCCGCCAGGTCCCGCCAGGTCATCTCCAGGATCGCGCCGGGGATCTCCACCGTCCAGTCTCCGGGCCCGTCCCGGATGGTGGTTTCCAAAAGCAGCAGGCGGGGGCGTAGACTCCCGCCGGGCCAGAACGGGCGAAGGTCGCCGATCCGGACCCGACCGGCGCCGGTCAGGTCCGCCAGGGCCTTCTCCACACCGGGGATCAGGGGCGAAAGGGGCGGCGGGGCGACCCGGAACCAGAGGAGTCCCCCGGCGGCGGCGAGGAGAAAAAGGGCCGCGAGGGCGACGGCCCAGCGGCGCGGGGAACGGAGACGAAGGGGGCGCATGTCAGCCGTCGGCGGGCCGGGGAGAAAGGGGGCCGGGGACTATTTCCTGCCCCGGATCAGGGCCTGGTAGGCCTCGGTCAGCCGGATGAAGACGTTGTGGTCGCCCCCCTGATCGGGATGGAGTTTCAACGCCTTTTTCCGGTAGATCCGGGTGATCTCCCCCCGGGACATCCCCTTGACGACCTCGGGGGCCACCCCCAGCAGATCGCCGGCGTCGGCGGCGCTCATGGCGGGGCGGGGCGGCCGGGACATGTGTCGCCGCCGGCTGTTCATGAAGTCGCGGATGTAGTCCCGCATGAAGGAGGACTCTCCGTAGTCGGTGTCGAAGTACATCACCAGGTACCGGATCAGATACTCGGAGAGGCGGCCTCCGTCCCGGTCGAGTCCGGCCCAGAACGCCTCGTCCCCATGGAGCCGGCAGACCTCATCGAGGAAGTGGGCGTCCACCTGGGCCTCGTCCAGGGCCTGGGGCATGGTCTTGGCCGCCTGCTGGTTGAAGAACCGCTGGAGGTCGAATGCGACGTAGACGTAGGACTTGCGCTCCCGGGGCCGGAGGATCCGCTCTTCGTCCAGGAAATACTGTTCGATCTCGTCCCTCGACTTGCCGTGGAGCGGGCG
Source organism: uncultured Desulfobacteraceae bacterium (assembly GCA_964431545.1). Classification (GTDB taxonomy): domain Bacteria; phylum Desulfobacterota; class Desulfobacteria; order Desulfobacterales; family JAABSP01; genus CAYSLC01. The sequence goes on from CAYSLC010000003.1 coordinate 22,047, forward strand.
GAAGAGCTTGGGCGACACCCGGCCGATGAACCCCTGGTCCATCTGGCCGTACCGGAGAAAGTGAATCCGCCGCTTGTCGAAGAGGTGGAAGCCCGCGTGGAGGGTCCGGCCCGTCTCCCGGCGGCGCCGCTTGACCTCCCGCTCCCGGTTCCGGAAGAGTTCCACCGCGTGCTTGATCTCTGGGTGGACGAAGGGCCAGAGGATGGTGTCGAGCTGCTCGTAGACCGGGCCAACCGGGGACTTGGACCGGACGTCGGCCTCCAGGTCCTGGTCGATGTGGTAGGCGTTGCCGCCGGGGTAGACCACCCATTGGCCCGGATCGGTGCCCAGGTGGAAGAGGTCGCGGTTGTGGAGGTGGTCGCCCATGGGGTACGACTCCCGGATGTAGTAATGGAGAACGCCCCTGATTCGTTTTCTGGCGAGGTACATGATACGGATTTCCTTCCGGCGGCCCCTGAGGGGGGACACGCCCGATCTCATCGGCCCGCCCAAGCTCCGGCACCGTCGGTCCGCGCCTGGATGACCGGTTTCCAAATCGATTCGGCCTTGTTTCGGAAAGATATCACGACAGCCCACACCTTGTCCACCATGCCGGCGGCGTTCAGGCAGCGCTCAACCGCCGATGCCTCCGGGGTCGGCTTCCCGTTCCGGCCCCAGGATCTCGCCCACGGCCGATCGGATCTCCCCCGTCTGGTACGGCTTGGCCAGGGCGGCCCGGAAGCCGTACCGCCGGGGATCGGTCATCATGGGGTCGTCGGAGTAGCCGCTGGAGACGACCCCCACGGTCCCCGGCGCCGGGCGGCGGATCTCCGCCATCGCCTCCCGGACGTCTTTCCCCACCAGCTCGGAGGCGGTGTGCCCCAATCGCGCCGCGCGGATCTCGTTGGCCGCCAGGAAGATCCCATGGGGATCGAGGATGAAGGCGGAGTCGAAGGTGGCCTCGAAGAGGATCCGTTCCAGGGCCCGGGCCTCCCGGAGGGTCCGGGCCATGCGCCGCAGGGCGGCCCGTTCGGCGAAGAGTCGCCGGCGGAGCCGCCTCACTTCGGCCAATGGCGCAATGGGATCGTTTTGGGTCATCCGAAAAATTGGAATCAGGGAGGTCTGGGGTCTCTATCTTCCGGGGGCTTGCCGAACGCTGAGCGTTCCAAGGCAGACGGCCGGAAAAGGCGTTACAAATGGCCCGGTATGGCGTACGCTGTCGGGAACCGCCCTCCGCGTCGGGCAGGGGGAAATCGATGCGGCGGGCGGCGAACACTCTATAAGGAACCCGGCAACATGACCAGCCATATCAAAGAGGCCGTCCTCGCCTGGGTCTCCGGTTCGGAGCGGAGGCTCACCCCGATTGAACTGGAAAAGAGGATATCCCAAAACCTGGGAATGGAAAGGGGAAAAATCCGGCGGATCCTCCGGGAACTGGTGGAGGAGAACGAGCTGACGTACACCGCCCACTTCGGCTCCGCTTTCCTGGAGCGGTCCTTCCATCGGCCGGTGCCGATCGGGGAGAATCTGGTGCTGGTTCCGGCCGGATCGGCCCATGATCCGGAGCCGGGCCGGATCGCGGTCCGCCTCGCCCCCGGCGCCGCCTTCGGGGCCGGCGATCACCCCACCACCCGGCTGGCCCTGCTGGGCCTCCAGCGGGCCATGGCCGGCCCACGCCTTCGGGGCCGGGCCCTGGACATCGGCACCGGGTCCGGGGTCCTGGCCATCGCGGCGGTCCTGCTTGGGGCGTCCGAGGCGCTGGGGATCGACATCGACCCTTGCGCCCGGTTCGAGGCCCGGGAGAACGTCCGGATCAACGGCCTCGGCGACCGGATCACCATCGACGACCGGGATGTTCGATCCCTCCGGGGTCCGTTCCCCCTGGTCCTGGCCAACCTCCGGGCCCCGACCCTACACCGCCTGGGGGAGGCCATGGCGGGACTGCTCCCCGCAGGCGGCGCGGCGGTGGTCTCCGGGATCCGTCCCGAGGAGATCCCGGATCTACAAGCCGCCTACTCCGCCTCCGGACTCGAGACCGCATGGGAACGCGCCGAGAAGGGGTGGTCGGGGATGGTCCTCCGGCGGCGATGAAAGGCCGTCTCAGGCCCGGTTTTCCGGGGTGAACCCCGGCATCCGGAACTTCAAGGTCACCTCTCCGCTCTCCGGATCCACGTGGATCATCCGGCCGTCCTCGCCCGAGGTCTCCACCTTCTGGCCGGTGGTCATCTCCAGGATCCCCGTGATGAACCGCATCCCTTGGTCGAGGACCGTCTCCATCCGCTCCCTGGAGGCGCCGGCCGGAAAGGCCCCGGACCGGGCCGCGCCCGATCCGCCGCCTTCCGTCCCGGCCGCCGCTTCCGGCGCGGCCCTCTCCGCCGCCCCGGCCGCCGGGACTTCCTCCTCGTCGTAAGCCACCCCCTCCTCCCGGGTCCCCAGGACATCCGGGTTGAGAAAGTGGGGGGTGTCCTCGGGGATCTCCTCTCCCGGCCTGGATTCGGCGGGGGGCTCCACCGGCATCTCCCCCATCATCTCCCGGAGGCGGGCGAGCATCTCCTCCTTCTTCTCCCGGGTGAAGGCCACCTGGTCGACGGTGCCGTCGAAGACCCCCTGGAAGAGGTCGGTCTTGAGCTGGATCCCCGCCAGGATCCGCTCCTCGATGGAGCCCTTGGCGATCAGGTTGACCACGTTGACGCAGCGGCTCTTCTGGCCGATGCGGTTGACCCGGCCGATCCGCTGGTTGAGCTTGGCCGGGTTCCACGGCAGCTCGAAGTTGACCACGCAGTCGGCCGCCTGGAGGTTGAGCCCGGTCCCCCCGGCGTCGGTGGAGAGGAAGACCTTGCAGTCGGGGTCCTTGGAGAAGGCGTCGATGAGGTTCTGGCGTTTCTTGACCGGCACCCGGCCGGTCAGCTCCACGAACGGTATTCCCGCCGTGGAGAGCTGTTTGCCGATGAGGAAGCTCATGGCCGTCCATTCGGTGAAGATCACCACCTTGCGCCGGTTCTCGAAGACCAGCTCGTCGAGAATTCCCTCCAGCTCCCGGAGCTTGGGCGAGAGGTTGGTCTTCCGGTCGATGAGGTAGGTGGAGTCGCAGACGCGGCGCATGCACAACAAAAGTTCCTGGATCCGCCGGACGTCCATGGGGGTGAGGAACTTCTTGTTGAGCAGGGGCAGCAGGGATTGGGCATACCCGGCATGGATCTTCCGCTGGGGCTCGGTCAGGTCGAGGTAATAATTGTTGACGATTTCGTCGGGCAGGTCGGAGAGGACCTCCTCCTTGCGCCGCCGGATGACGATGGACTGGAGCCGCCGGTGGAGCTGGTCGAGGTTCCGGTAGCCCAGGATCTTGCCCTTCTTCTTGCGGCTGAGCATGAAGTGGTCGGCGGCGAAGCGCCACAGGGGGGAGAGCATGTGGGGGTCGAGGAACTGGACGATGGAGTAGACGTCCTCCAGCTTGTTCTCCAGGGGGGTCCCGGTGAGCACGATGGCGTGCTTCCGGGGCAGCCGCTTGACGGCGTCGGCGGTTTTGGTGTTGAAATTCTTGATCCGCTGGGCCTCGTCCAGGATGATCAGGTCCGGGCTGTACTCCTTCAACACGGTCACGTCCCGGAGGACCGCTTCGTAGTTGGTGATCTTAAAAAACCGGTCGTCGGTCTCGTAGACGGCCCGCCGCTCCTCGGGCTTTCCGGCCACCACCACCGCCCCCTCGTCGGTGAACTTTTCGATCTCCCGCTTCCACTGCTCCTTCAGGGAGGCGAGGGTGACCACCATCACCTGCCGGAAGCCGAAGATCTCCTTTTTCAGGATCGCCAGGACGATCGCCTGGAGGGTCTTTCCCAGGCCCATCTCATCGCCGATGAGGACCGCTTTCCGGTAAAGGCCGTACTTCACCCCCTCCAACTGGTAGGGATAGAGGTTCGTCTTGATCATCTCCAGGGACGGCACCCCCTCCCCGGAGAGTTCCCGGAGCTGCCGGTCGAGCAGGTGTTCGTCGAGCCGGTCCACCACCGCCTCCTGGACCCGGACCCGCTTGACGTCGTCGAGCCGGTCGAGGACCGGCAGCAGGTCCCCGAGACCCTGGCCGGTGAACCGTCCCTCCCCGTCGAAGAGCCCGGCGAAGAGGGGTCGGATCTCCGCCATCTCCGTTTCGGGCCGCTGGGTGAAGAGTCGGGGCCGGTCCTCGGCCGAGTCCCAATAGAGGTCGACAAAGGGAAACCGCTCCCGTTCCACGGCCTCCTGAAACCCCCGCTCGGCCTGGATGGCGTCGGTGGCGAAGATCAGGTGCTTGCACAGCCCCAGGCGGTTGGTGAGATAGTCGGGGCAGGTGCAGTGGCCGCTACCCCTTTCGGGTTCGTGGAGGGTGACCCGGTAGGTCTTGCCGGTGGGGGCGTTGACCTGGTGCTCCCCCCTGGCCATGTCCCCCCGGACCAGCTCGAAACCTTCGGTGACCGCCCGCTTCTTCCGGTCCGCCAGGGCCTGTTCCCGGATCTCCTCGGGGGTGAGAAAGGGATCCTCCGGCTCCGGCTCCTCCACCACTTCCGGGGTCGGCGCCGCCGGCGGGGAACCGCCGATCCGCCGGCCCACGTCCAGGAGGACGGCCACGGTGTGTTTACACCCGATTCCCGGGTAGGGGCAGTCGCACCGGGTGTCGACGCCGCCGTTGTCCAGGCGGATCTCGGTGGTGTAGTCGCCGTAGAACCCGTCCACTTCATAGCGGTAGATCCCCTTTTGAGGGTCGGATTCGGCGCACATAAAGGCGCCGTTTTCGAAAATCTGGGCTCCCCTGTGGTAGATGGCCGCGCTGTCGGCCACATGGCGTCTGATATATTCGGGCGTCAGGTTTTCCATGGCACGTTCGCTCCTTGCTGTCATGTGGGGTCGGGACTCCCCCGGGGAGATCCGTCGCCGTGTCCGATAAAACACACGAAAAATTGAGATTGTATCGAAATCGCAACGGGGATCAAGCCATTTTTTCCCCCTTTTTCCCCTGGAACGGGTCTCCTTAAAGCATTGACAATAAGCCCGTATATCTTTTACATTTTGGTTTTGTATGACGCGGCTTCAGAATCGCAACTTCCGGCATCGACACAAGGAGTAGTGGATGGCATCTAAGATCGTGATCGTGGGGGGCGTGGCCGGTGGAGCGACGGCCGCGGCCCGGGCCCGCCGCCTGGACGAGACGGCAAAGATCGTTCTCCTGGAACGGGGGGAGTTCATCTCCTTTGCCAACTGTGGACTCCCCTACTACATCGGGGCGTTCATCAAGGAGCGGGACGACCTGCTGGTGACGACCCCCAAGGCGTTCCGAAGACGGTACAACGTGGATGTGCGGATCTTCTCCGAGGTGATTTCCCTCGACCGGAGGGAAAAGAGCCTCACCGTCCGGGACACGAAATCGGGGGAGACCTACCAGGAGACCTATGACCGCCTCATCCTCTCCCCGGGGGCGGAACCGATCCGACCGCCCCTGGAGGGGGTCGATATGGAGGGGATCTACAGCCTGAGGAACATCCCGGACACCGACCGCATCAAGGCCCGCGTGGACCGGGACCGGCCCGAGGCGGCGGTGATCGTGGGCGGCGGGTTCATCGGCCTGGAAATGGCCGAAAACCTGGCCCACCGGGGGGTGTCGGTGACGGTGGTGGAGATGCTCGACCAGGTGATGGCGCCCCTCGACCCCGAGATGGCCTCCCTGGTCCATTTCCATCTTCGGGAAAAGGGGGTCGCCCTGGAACTCGCAAACGGGGTCTCCGGCTTCTCCCGGAAAAATGGACGGATCATCGTCTCCACCACCCAGGGGCGGGATCTTCCCTGCGACATGGTGCTCCTTTCGGTGGGGGTCCGTCCAGAGAACCGCCTGGCCCGGGAGGCGGGACTTTCCATCGGCGATCGGGGCGCCATCGTGGTGGACGACGCCCTCCGAACCTCCGATCCGGACATCTTCGCAGTGGGGGACGCCGTGGAGGTGAGGGATTTCGTCACCGGTCTTCCGGCCATGACGGCACTGGCCGGACCGGCCAACAAACAGGGCCGGATCGCCGCGGACAACGCCCTGGGCCGCCGGTCGGTCTTCCGGGGGACCCTGGGAACCATGGTGGTGAAGGTCTTCGATCTCACGGTGGCGGCCACCGGCCCCAGCGCCAAGGTGCTCCATGCCGGCGGCTTTCCCCATCTGGTCAGCTATACCCACTCCGGCTCCCACGCCGGCTATTACCCCGGCGCCACCATGATGGCCGTCAAACTGATCTTCTCGCCGGGCAGCGGCCGGGTCCTCGGGGCCCAGATCGTGGGCCAAAAGGGCGTGGACAAGCGGATCGACGTACTGGCCACCGCCATCCGGGGAGGGATGACCGTCTACGATCTGGAGGAGCTGGAGCTGGCCTATGCCCCCCCCTACTCCTCGGCCAAGGACCCGGTCAACATGGCCGGATTCGTGGCGGCCAACATCCTGAAAGGGGATCACGACGTGATCCACTGGGACCAGGTCGACCGTCTAGATCCGAACGGCCATGTCCTCATCGACCTCCGGACCAAAAAGGAGCTTGAGGAGGACGGCCGCATCGAGGGGGCGCTCCACATCCCCATCGACCAGCTCCGGGACCGTCTCGAAGAGCTTGATCGGGACAAGGCCTATATCCCGTTCTGCGCCGTTGGGTTTCGGGGGTATCTGGGCCACCGGATCCTTGTACAACACGGGTTCAGTTCCCGGAACCTGAGCGGCGGATTCGAAACCTACAGCCAGGCGGTGGAACCATGACGGCCGGCGGATCCGACCTCCCGGATCCGGGCAAGGGGCGCCCATGAACCCGACGGTCGCCGTGGTCAAGCGGCTCATGGACATCGTCCTTTCCACCCTCGGCCTCTTCACCGGCCTCCCGTTTTTCGCCTTGGCCGCGATGGCCATCAAGCTCGATACGCCGGGAGACATCTTTTTCAGGCAGGAGCGGGTGGGATTGGACGGCCGGGAGATCCGCATGGTCAAGTTCCGGACCATGCGGCAGGACGCCGAGAAAGATTCGGGCCCGGTCTGGGCCAAGGAGGAGGACGACCGGATCACACGGGTGGGACGGCTGCTGCGCAAGACCCGAATGGACGAGATCCCCCAGCTCTTCAATGTCTTCAGGGGAGAGATGAGCCTGGTGGGGCCCCGGCCCGAACGCCCTTTCTTCGTCTCCCAGCTCGACGGCGCCATCCCCTATTACGACGAACGGATCATCTCCGTGAAGCCGGGGATCACCGGTTTGGCCCAGATCAACGAGGGGTACGACACTTCCATCGACAGTGTGAAGATGAAGCTGCTCTACGACCATGCCTACGGGGCGAGCCTGACCCGCTTCCGGTCGTTTCTGGCCATGGACTTGTACATCATCGGCAGGACCGTTATGATAGTCCTAACGGGCAAGGGCGCCCATTAACGAGGGGAACCGGTTCCCCCACCCCGAGGAGATCCGAATGGAGATCATCACCGAGACGGTCAACGGCGTCACCGTATTCCGCATCTCCGGCTACATGGTGGCCGATACCATCGATACCCTGAAACGGGAGTTGGAACGGGAGCGACCGTCGCCCATCAACAAGGTGGTCTTCGACCTGGAGAACGTGCGGATGATCGACAGTTCGGGCCTCGGGGCCATCGTCTTTCTGGTGAAGCGGTGCCGGGCCGCCGGCGGGGATGTGAAGGTGGCGGCGGCCCAGGGCCATGTCACCGACGTCTTCGAGCTGGTGGGCTTCCACAAGGCCATCGAAATGTACCCCACGGTGGCCGAGGCGATCGTGCGCTTTCGGGAACGGTGAAAGGAAGATGCTGGGGATTACCGGCCCGTCCCCGTACGGCTTGAGGGTTCGTGCAGTGACAGCTGCATCATCCCGGGCCCAGAGGCCTTCGCCTTCCTGATCGAATCGGGCGTCCACAGTCCTAGCTTTTCCCGCTTCCGGATCGATTCCCTGGTAAAAAGGCAGTTGCACTCTCCCCGGATTTTGGCCAGATAGACCGCCTCCTCATCGATGTTTTCGAACCGGCGAAGGATTTCCTCCACGGGTCCCAGTTCGATTCCCATCCATTTTCTCTTCTTGATCTCCGCAACCGAATAGGTTGTTCCCGCCCCGCCGAACGGGTCGAAGACCAGATCCCCCTCATCGCTGGCCATCTCGATGATGCGGTCGAGAAGCTTGATTGAAAGTTCGTTGGCGTCTTTCCGCCGTTTGTATTTGGCATGCCTAACGGGCGGTATGTCGAACCAGACATCCGTCAGATTGACCCCTTTCGGGTTCATTTTGTTCTTGTATCCGCCGTAATCCCGTAGATCCCCCATGCAGTGGGGGCAAATCTCCATGGGCAGCCGGTCCGGATGAAACGTTACGGGCTTCTCCCCTTTCACGTAGTAGAGAAGGGAATAATGGGATGGGTAGAGTCTGCCCTGGATCGGCAGCGAATATTTGATATCCACGGCAATCCAATGCCGAAAACACAACCGGTCATTGAGGTAGGCGGACATATGCGTGTTCCATTTCGGCAGATTCCAGATGAATAGGCTGCCGCCCGGCTTGAGAATTCGGATGCACTCTCCCGCCCATTTCTCACACCATTCGAGGTATCTTTCCTCCTTCAGATTATCGTCGATTTTCGACGGGTAGAGCTTGTTCAGATTGAACGGTGGATCGGCAAAGATCAAATCGACACTTTCATCGTCCATATTGGGCATCAGGTCGAGGCAATCCCCTTGAAAAAGGCGCCCATATGTCGTTTCGAAGGCGACGGGCGGTTTCGCTGAGTTGCCATTTGGATATTCTATGTCGTTTTTAATGGCCTCGTAGACCTTTCCGGCGTTCTTCTGGATAGCGGCCACAATTTTCCGATCCAGGCTCCCGGTTTTCAACATCAATTCCACCGGCGAGAGGTCGGATTGCCTGCACAAGCTATCGAGGTCCCTCCCGGTTGGAAGAGAATTTGTTTTCTCGTAAAAATTGAGCTTTTCGGCGCTCACGCCGCTTTTTCCCGCATACTTTTCCATTAAAAAAAGAGGCGGGACGGTGGCATAGCCCCCGCCCGCCGTCAACAAAACAATTACCGCATCCCCACAAAAGGATTGAACTTCTTCTCTCTGCCCACGGAGGTCTCCGGTCCGTGGCCGGAGTAGATCGTCACCTCATCGCCCAGGGGGAAGATCTTGTTCCGGACGCTTGCGACCAGGGTCTCGAAGTCGCCGCCGGGTAGATCAGTCCGGCCGATGGAGCCGGAGAAGAGAAGATCCCCCACGAAGACCTTGTCGTCGGTGAAAAGAGAGATCCCCCCCGGGCTGTGGCCCGGCGTATGGAGAACCTTCAGGGTCACCTTCCCGAAGGTGACGGTGTCGCCGTCATCCACGGTCCGGTCCGGCTCCGGGGAGTTCTCCGAGCGGAGCCCGAACCCCGCCGCCGCCTGGGAGAGGTGGGAGAGCATGGGAGCGTCCTCCGCGTGGATCAGCAGGGGCGCGCCGGTGACCTCCTTCATCTTCCGGTTGGCGCCCACGTGGTCGAAGTGGCCGTGGGTGTTGATGAGGTACTTCACCGTCAGTTTCTCCTCGGCCAGGGCCATGAGGATCCGGTCCGATTCGTCGCCCGGATCGATCACCGCCGCCTCCTTGGTCTCCTCGCATCCCAGGATGTAGCAGTTGGCCATGATGGGGCCGACCGCCATCTGCTTCAAAATCAAATCTACCTCCTTTACGGATCTTCCGCAGAGGCCCGCTGCCGGGCCTGTTCGATCAGGTCGATCAACGTCGCCACCTTCGGCCGGGGCCGGGCCGTCTTGAGCCGATGGAGGGCCTCGGTGGAAAGCGTCTTCCCCAGATGGGCCTCCACGTCGAAGATCTCCCACCAGCAGTCGAGGATCTTCCAGCAACAGCCGTCCTCCCCTTCACCGCAGGCGCGACAGTAGCCGAAGACAACGGCGCTCCCCAGACGGGGGCACCGTCGCTCCAAATGGTCACATCGGTCGCTCACGGTACGGATCAGGTCCCGCTCTTGAGCCGGCGGGGTTTGGGATACCCTTCGAAGTCCTTCTCGGAGCGGTGGATCTCCTCGTCGCTCAGTGCGAAGTCGCTCAACTGATCGGAAAAGAACTTGTCGTACGCCCCCAGGTCGAGCAGTCCATGGCCGCTCCACCCCACGACGATCACCTTCTCCTTGCCCTCCTCCTTCGCCTTCCGGGCCTCCTCCACCGCGTAGGCCAGGGCATGGGTGGTCTCCGGCGCCGGGATGTGGCCCTCGGTGCGGGCGAAGGTGACCCCGGCCTGGTAGGCGGACAACTGGGTGACCGATTTGGGGGTGATGAGCCCCTCGTCGGCCAGCTGGCTCACGGTGGGCGCCATGCCGTGGTACCGCAAGCCCCCGGCATGGAAGGGGGGCGGGACGAAGGCATGTCCCAGGCTGTGCATGGGCAGCAGCGGGGTGTACCGGGCCGTGTCCCCGTGGTCGTAGACGAAGGGGGCCTTGGTGAGGGTCGGGCACGCGGCCGGCTCCACCGGATAGATCTCCAGTTGTTTTCCGTGCATCTTGTCCAGGACGTACGGAAAGGCCAGGCCCGCGAAGTTGCTCCCGCCGCCGGCGCATCCGATGACCATGTCGGGGTACTCCCCGATCATCTCCAGTTGTTTCTTGGTCTCCAGACCGATGATGGTCTGGTGGAGCATCACGTGGTTGAGCACGCTGCCCAGGGAGTAGCGGGTCTCCCCGCTCTGATCGGTCACCGCCGCCTCGATGGCCTCGCTGATGGCGATTCCCAGGCTCCCGGGCGTATCGGGATCCCGCTCCAGGGCCTCCCGGCCCGCCTTGGTCTCGGTGCTCGGGCTCGCCACGCAATGGCCGCCCCAGGCCTCCATCATCGACTTCCGGTACGGTTTCTGATCGAAGCTGACCCGGACCATGAAGACTTTGCAGGTGAGTCCGAACTGTCCGCAGGCGAAGGAGAGGGCGCTGCCCCACTGGCCGGCGCCGGTCTCGGTGGTCATCCGCTTGATGCCGAAGACCTTGTTGTAGTAGGCCTGGGGCACCGCCGTATTCGGCTTGTGGCTGCCCGGTGGACTGAGGCTCTCGTTTTTGAAGTAGATCCGGGCCGGTGTATCCAGGGCCTTCTCCAGATTGAGGGCCCGGACCAGTGGCGAGGGCCGCCAGAGGGTCAGCACATCGAGGACCGGATCGGGGATGTCGATCCACCGCTCGGTGCTCACCTCCTGCTCGACCAAGTTCATGGGAAAGACCGGCGCCAGGTCCTGGGGGTTCACGGGGTTTCCGTCCGGCCCCAGGGGCGGGTTCATCTTGATGTCCGCGAGGATGTTGTACCATTGACGCGGAATCTCGCTCTCCTTCAGAATCACTTTTCTCGCTTGCATAACACCTTCTTTTGATGGTTGAACTTCAAGATAGGGAATGGGCCTGGGGAGGTTGCAGCTCCCCGTTTTCAAAGGCCATCCGGATGCTGTCGAGGATGCCGTTGATGAAGGCGCCGGACTCCTCGGTGCCGAACCGCTTTCCCAGGTTGACCGCCTCGTTGATGGTGACCTTGGGCGGAATGTCCGGACGGTGGAGCAGCTCGTAGACGGCGATCCGGAGGGCGTTGCGGTCCACGCAGGACATACGGCCGAGCCGCCAGTTGCTGGAAAACCGCCCCACCACCTGGTCGATCTCCGACCGCCGATGGATCACCCCGTGGAGGACCTCCTCCAAAAAGGCCTTGCTCTTGGTGGGCGGCGGATAGTTGTCGCAGAAAAGATCGGCCGCCTCCGGGGTGAATCGCCCCTGCATGTCCATGAAGAACAGGGCCTGGAGCGCCAGCTCCCTCGCCCGGGTTCGGGACCGGACCGTCATGGGTTACGCCTGTTCCACCACCTCGATCAGATTGGCCATCTCCACCGCCGCCATGGCGGCGCTCCACCCTTTGTTGCCGGCCTTGGTGCCGGCCCGTTCCACGGCCTGTTCGATGGTGTCGGTGGTGAGGATCCCGAAGATCACCGGGATCCCCGAGTCGAGGCTCACCTTGGCGATCCCCTTGGAGGCCTCGGCGCAGACATAGTCGAAGTGGGGGGTCGATCCGCGGATCACCGCCCCCAGACAGATCACGGCGTGATACCGGCCCTTGTCGACCATCTTCCGGGCCAGCAGAGGGATCTCGAAGGCGCCCGGCACCCGGGCCACCTCGATGTCCTCGTCCCTGGCTCCGCTTCGGATCAGGGCGTCCAGGGCCCCGCCCACCAGACGGTCGGTGATGAAATCATTGAAGCGGCCGACCACCAGGCCGAACCGCTTCCCCTCGGCGATAAGGTTGCCTTCGATGTTCCTGGGCATTCTCCTGGGTTCCTTCTCTCGGGCTTTTGAAAAACGGAGTCGGGAAGGCGGCGGGAGGATCCGCCGGATGGATCGCGGCCGATATCCGCCCCGCCCTCCTTTCCGAAACTCTTCTTAGGGTTAGGGATTGGCGTCGATGTTGAGCAGATGGCCCATCTTGAGCTTCTTGCAGGCCAGATAACACTTGTTGAACTCGTTGGGCTCCACCTGAACCGGGACCTGTTCCACCATGGAGAGCCCGTACCCCTGCAGCCCGATCATCTTCTTGGGGTTGTTGGTCAGAAGACGCATCTTCTTGACGCCCAGGGCCACCAAAATCTGGGCGCCGATGCCGTAGTTGCGCAGGTCCGGCTTGAACCCGAGCTGTTCGTTGGCCTCCACCGTATCCAGCCCCTGGTCCTGGAGGGCGTAAGCCCGGAGTTTGTTGACCAGGCCGATGCCACGGCCCTCCTGCCGGATGTAGAGGAGCACCCCCGCGCCCTCCTTGTCCATCATCTCCATGGTCTTGTGGAGCTGGTCCCCGCAGTCGCACCGCATGGAACCGAAGATGTCCCCGGTGAGACACTCGGAATGGACCCGCACCAGGATGGGTTTCTCCGGGTCGATCTCCCCCTTGATCATGGCGATGTGGAGGACATCCTCGATGTCGTTTTCAAAGACCACGGCCCGAAACTCCCCGGCATGGGCGGTGGGGATGACCGTCTCGGCCGCCTTCCGCACGAAGGACTCCTTGCGCATCCGGTATTCGATCAGGTCGGCGATGGTGCAGATGCCGATGCCGTGCTCCGCGGCGAACTTCTCCAGGGAGGGCATCCGGGCCATGGTGCCGTCGTCGTCCATGATCTCGCAGATCACCGCCGCCGGCTTCAGGCCGGCCATGCGGGCCAGATCCACGGACCCTTCGGTCTGTCCGGACCGGACCATGACGCCGCCGTTTCTCGCCCTCAGGGGAAAGACGTGGCCGGGACGGACCAGGTCCCTGGGCTTGGCGTCGTCGGCCACGGCGGTCTGGATGGTGGTGGCCCGGTCCGCGGCGGAGATCCCGGTGGTGACCCCCTTCCGGGCCTCGATGGAGACGGTGAACCCGGTGTGGAACCGGGAGGTATTGTTCTCCACCATCAGGGGAAGCTGGAGCCTGTCGACCATCTCCCCGCTCATGGCGAGGCAGATCAGCCCCCGGCCGTACCTGGCCATGAAGTTGATGGCCTCGGGGGTGACTCTCTCGGCGGCCATGGTCAGGTCCCCTTCGTTCTCCCGGTCCTCGTCGTCCACCAGGATGACCATCCGCCCCGCCTTGATCTCCTGGACCGCCTCTTCTATGGTAAGTCGTGACATGTGCTTCTCTTTACTCCAAAAAAACCGTTTGAAAATTGGACATTCAAAGGAACCCGCTCCGCTGGAGCATCTCCCTGTCGATGCCGCCGCCCCCGGTGGCGCCGGCCGGCCGCCCCTCCCGGACGAAGCGTTCCACATACTTTCCGATCATGTCGGTCTCGATGTTCACCGGATCGCCGGGCCGCTTCCATCCCACCGTGGTCAAATCCGCGGTGTGGGGAATGACGCTCACCGAAAACCGCCCCCGTTCGCAGGTGTTGATGGTCAGACTGATGCCGTCGACGGCCACGGAACCCTTGGGGATCATGTACCGGGAAAGGCGCTCGGGAACGGTGAAGGCGAGGACCACGGCGTTTCCCTCGGGGGTCCGGGAGGAGAGGCTCCCCACCCCGTCGATGTGGCCCGAGACCAGGTGGCCGTCGATCCGGTCGGACAGGCGCATGGCCCGCTCCAGATTGACCCGCTCCCCGATCCGGGCCCGGCCGAAGGTGGACCGGGAGAGGGTCTCCGGGGAGACGTCCGCCGTGAACCCCCGGTCCTCCAGGGTCACCGCCGTGAGGCAGGCACCGTTGACGGCGATGCTGTCGCCGATCCGGGTCCCCGCCAGGGGGAAGTCGGACGTCAGGGTGAGCCGCTTTCCGCCTCCCTGGGACCGGATGGCGGTGATGGTTCCCAAACCCTCGATGATGCCGGTGAACATATCTTCCAACCGATGGTCGCCTTGGCCCGCTCTCGGCCGCCGGACCCGCCGCCCCCGCCGGGCGACCGGGCCGATCCATCACTGGGGGCGGCCGTCGAAAACGTGCCCATATATAGAGGGATAAGGCCGGATAGTCAAAGGAAAACTTTCGGAAAGCGGGACCGACGGGGGGCCTCCCGCCGCCGTCCCTCCTTTCGGAAAAAAGCCTTGCGCGCGGTCGGAGATCTATGGTTATGTTCAGACAGGGATCTGAAGGACCGTCCAAAAAACCGATTTTGGGATGTTTCAAAAAAGGAGATGGCCATGAAGATCAGGAAGGCAAAGTTCGCGGGCAGTTGGTATCCCCGATCCGCCGCCGCCTGTGAAAAGGAGATCGAGACGTTCCTTGCCGACGCCAAGGGGAACTGCCCCGGAACGGGCGGCACCATCGGGGGGATCGTCCCCCACGCCGGATGGGTCTTTTCGGGGGGCATCGCCTGCAACGTGATCCACTGCATCGCCCGGGAGCCGGGGGTCGATACGGTGGCGGTCTTCGGGATGCACCTGCCGCCGGGGGCCCCCAACCACATCATGCCGGAGGGGGCCTGGGAGACGCCCCTGGGGCCCATGCACATCGACGAGGAGATGTGCCGGATCCTCATGGACCGCTTCCCCTTCAACGTGGAGAGCTTTCCCCACGACAACACCATCGAACTCCAGCTCCCCTTCCTCAAATACTTCTTCCCCAAGGCGGCCCTGGTGCCGCTGGGGGTGCCGCCCTCCAAGAAATCCCTGGAGATCGGCCGGGCCGTGGCCGGAATCGCCGGGGAGACGGGACGTCGGATCAAGGTGCTCGGCTCCACCGATCTGACCCACTACGGGGCCAACTACGGGTTCGAGCCCCAGGGGCGGGGGCGGGAGGCGATCGACTGGGTCCGGTATGAAAACGACCGGCGGGCCGTGGAGACGATGCTGGAGATGGACCCCGAGGCGCTGATCCGGGAGTCCCTGGACAACCAGAACGCCTGCTGCGGCGGCGCCGCGGCCACGGCCATCGCGGCGGGAAAGGCCCTGGGTTCCAAGGGGGCGGAATCCGTGGCCTACGCCACCAGCTATGAGAAGAGCCCCGGGGACAGCTTCGTGGGATATGCCGGCATCGTCTTTTAGAGGGGTCCGGGGGACCCGGGCCGGGCGCCCCTTCCGGATCGAGGGAGTCCTCTTCGACTTCGACGGCACCCTCACCCGTCCCGGGGCCCTCGACTTCGTGGCGATCAAGAAACAGATGGGCTGCCCGGCCGGGGAGCCGCTGCTGGAGTTCATCGAGAAGATCGCCGACGCGGGGGAACAACGCCGGGCCCGGGAGACGCTCGACCGGTTCGAGATGGCCGCCGCGGCCCTGGCCCGGCCCAACCCCGGCGCCGAGGCGCTCGTGGGGCGGCTCCGGGCCAGGGGGCTCAAAATCGGGATCCTCACCAGAAACACCCGGGCGGCCGTGGACGCATCCCTGGCGAACTTCCGGGAGATCGACGCCGGCCTTTTCGACGCGATCCTCTCCCGGGACGACGCCGCGTCCCCCAAGCCGAGCGGGGAAGGGGTCCTCCTGGCCGCGGAGCGGATGGGGGTGGATCCCGCCCACCTGCTCGTGGTGGGGGATTTCATCTTCGATGTCCAGGCCGGCCGGGCCGCCGGGGCCCTCACGGCGTTTCTGGAGAACGGCAGGGGTCCGGCCGGCGCCGGGGAGGAGGGCGACTTCACCGTCTCCGACCTCTCCGCGCTCCGGCCCCTGATCCGGCTGGGCGCGCCGCTTCCGCCGGGAAAGTTTCCCAACGCCCTCCTACGGGAGTTTCTGGACGGTTTCGAGTTCCAGGACCCCTCCCTGATCATCAACCCCGGCATCGGAGAGGACATCGCCGCCGTGGACGTGGGGGACGAGGAGGTGCTCATCCTCAAATCGGACCCCATCACCTTCGTCACCGACGCCGTCGGCCACTACGCGGTCCTCATCAACGCCAACGACATCGCCACCTCCGGGGCCGTGCCCCGGTGGCTCCTGGCCACCCTCCTCTTCCCCCCGGGCATGAGCGCCTCGGAGATCTTCGCGGTGATGTACGACGTAAAGGACGTCTGCCGGGAGTGGGGGATCACCCTGTGCGGCGGCCACACCGAGATCACCGACGCGGTGACCCGACCGGTGGTCTCCGGCACCCTGGCCGGCACCGTGGGCCGGAAGGACCTCATCGACAAGGCGGCCATGCGGCCCGGGGACCGGGTTCTGCTCACCAAGGGGGTGGCGGTGGAGGGGACCACCATCATCGCCCGGGAGCTGGGCGACCGGCTCTCCGAACTCGGCGTGACCGAAGGGGAGATCGAGACCTGCAAGGGGTTCCTGGCCGACATCGGAGTCCTGACCGAGGCCCGGATCGCGGCGGCGTGCGAAGGGACCAGCGCCATGCACGACGTCACCGAGGGGGGCCTGGCCACGGCCCTGGGGGAGCTGGCCATCGCCGGCGGACACCGGATCCGGATCCGCATGGAGGCGATCCCGATCTTCCCGGAGACCGAGAAGATCGGCCGGCTGATGGGGTTCGACCCCCTTGGACTCATCGGCTCCGGAAGCCTGCTCATCTGCTGCCGCCCGGACCACTGCGACGGACTTCTCCACCGGATCCGGGACGCCGGCATCCCCGTCACCATCATCGGAGAGGTGGCCGAAGCCGGGGAAGGGATCGAGGCGACCCGGGATGGTGCGCCGGCCGAATGGCCGAGGTTCGAGGTGGACGAACTGACACGGCTGTTCTGATGGAGGGCCGCGACGTTCTCCAATCGGGTGGACCCATCCCGTCCAGGACAGATGCGGAGGCCGCCATTGATCGATGACAAACTCGGAAAGCTTCTAAACGGCGACGGTCCGACCCGGCCGCCGTACCCCTCCGAAGGGGCGGACCGGCTGGCGGATCACTGGATCCGGGATCTGCTGGCGGGCACCGATATCCTGGCCTTTGCCCCGCCGGGATCGGGGAAGACGGGCCTGGCCCTCTCGGTTTTGGGACGGCTCGATCCCGGCATGCCGGCCCTCTACGTCGGCCCCCGCCTCACGCCGTTTTCCGCAGTCCGCATGGCTTCGGCCCTGGAGGCCCTCGGCCGGACCGTCGCGTCCGCCTTTTGGGAGAGCCCCGTTTCCGCCGGCCGGATCCTGGGACGGCCGGACGATCTCCGGGGCCGGCCCCTGCCCCGGCTCGGCCTCCTGATCCTGGACGATCTCCAGGAGATCCGCTCGCCGGACCTCGGTCCCGACCTGGAGCGGCTCCTCCTCCGCCTGCCGGCGGACCTCCCCATCCTCTACCTCTGCGACGCCCTCTCCGACCCCGAGGAGGCGGCGGCATGGCTCCGGGCGGCCCGAAACCGGCCCTGCCGGACGGAGACGCCCGATCTTCCGGAGATGCCCAGGATTCCGGCCCTCTTTTCCCCGGACGGGGAGATGGCGCCGCTGGTGGACCGCAAACGGGTGGCGGGGAAGGCCAAAAAGCTCCTCAAGGGCCGGGAGCCGGTCCCGGACCCGGCGTCGGGCCGGTTCCTCCGGATTCTGGCGACGGCGCTGCGGGGGGCGGATCTGGTCCCCGCCCTGGTCCTGATGACCACCCCCGAACGGTGCGACCGGGCCGCCCAGGCCTGCCCCAAGGGGGAGTCCCCGTCCACCGCCGGAGATCTCCTCACCCATCCCCGGATCACGGCCATCCTGGACGGCTCCCCGATTCTCAAGGACTATCGGGCCCTCCGCGCCGCCCTTTCCCGGGGGGCGGCCCCCCTCCACGACGGCCACCATCCCCTCTGGAACCGGCTGGTGGAGGAGTTGCTCTCCCTGGGGGCCGTGGACCTTGTCTTCGCCCCGCCGGGGCCGGCGGGCCGGATGATCCGGCGGTTCCGGTCCGTGCTCTTCGCCGCCACCGGCACGGAGCCCGACCCCCTGGCCCGGAACCGCCTCGACGAATGGGAGACGGACCGGCTCCTCCGGCTGGCCGGCCGGCCGGGAACCGACCCGGCCGGCTGCATCGCCGCCGTCCACGCCGCCGACGTCGATCCGGTCTTCCTCAAGGACCAGTTGATCCGGCCGCCCCGCCGCCTCTCCGCCACCCTCCGGTGCGACCTCCGGACCACCCTGACCCTACTGGCCATGGGCGGCGATCCGGCCGAGACCTTGAAACGGACCTTCATCGGCCACCGCCGTCCCGATTTCGGCCGATTCTGCGCCGAGGCCATGGCCGCCGATCTGGCCGAGGAGGTGACCCGGCCGGCATGCAGCGGCCATCTCCAGACCGTGGCCGCCCTCAAGGACCTGCGCCTGAAGCTGGAAATGCGCCTGGGCCGGCTGGAAAACGAAGCCAAATCGGCCTCCGGCCGCCACCGAGCCGGCGTTCTGAACGAAAAAACGGCCCGGGAGAGCCTCCTGCGCCGCCTGCCCTGCGAGGCGTGTCCCCACCACGATCTCTGCCACGGCCGGGGGACCCGGCGGTTCCGGGAGGCCATCGCCTCCTTCTACGGGATGGCCCCCCGGCTCCGGCAGAGCCTGACCGGCCTCCTGTACGATTTTGACCACCACCTTTCCTGTCTTTCGGACTTCGGCATGATCGCCCCGCCGACGGGGCTCTCCAGGGAGGGCTGGATCGCCTTTCGGACCGGCCTGGGGGCGCCCCAGCCGCTGACGGAGTGCCTCCGGGAAGGAGCGTTGACGCTCGGGACGCCGGGTGGAGACCCTGGGGAGGACATCTCCCAGGCCCTGGTGGGGGGATTCACGGAGGGGGCGGCCGCGCCGTTTCCTCCCGGTACGGCCGAGGCCCTGGCGGACGGGTTCCGGGAGCTTCGACCCCACTGGGACGGGCTGGAACCGGTCCTCGGGAAGACCCAGGAGGCGCTGCTGCGGTTCGGCGTCCTGGCTCCGGACTACGACCATGCCGCCTCGGCGACGATCCTGGCCTGGCGCCGGGGCGTCGATCCGGAGACCCTGGCCATCAGAACCGGCCTGACCCACGGGGCCCTCTCCCGGCTCTGCGAAGGAGCCGTCGACCTGTGGCGCCGGGTGATGTCCGTCGGCGGCGCCGATTCATGAACCGGGGTGAAGTCAAAACGCGGGCGGAATCAATCCTTTTCTTACCCCATGCCCGGAAAAGTGATTACCTGCCTGCACCCGTCCACAACGTCCACGATCTTTCCCTGGCCGAGCGTACCGATCTTCTCAAGGAGTCTGGTTTTGCTCACGGTGGCCATCTGGCTGACGACGACCACGCTGGCCTTCGGTAGATTGGCGGTCCCCTTCCCGAGCCGGACATTTCCCGGCACCCGGGCAAGTTTCAAGTTCGACGTCAAGAGGCTGACCACCGTGGTCTGGATTCGGCTCCGATTGAGGATGTCGTTCTGGATGACCACCGCCGGTCTCATGCCGGAGGGGCCGGAATCGTCCGACCGTCCGAATTCGACCCAGTAAACGTCACCCTGGAGCGGCGTTACCACGGCAGTTCATCCACCGTCGTGTTCTCGGCGACGACTTCGGCCATGAGAAGCTGCTCCCGGGCGATCTCCTTGTCTTCAAACGCCCGGTTGACTTGCGCAATATATTCCCGTTCCTTGTCCCGCCTCAACTTTTCGACGAGCGCCTCGGTGACCAGGTGGCTCAGCTTGATCTTTTCCCTGGACGCCACTTCATGGATCCGGGCATGAATGTCTTCCGGAATCGTCACGCTCAGTTTGGAATGGCTCATATTTGTTCTCCTGATGTCGTCGGTTTGCTGTCCCATAAATAATCATACAATTTATCGCTCTGTCAACAGGATTTTCACCCCCGATTTCCATGGGATACGGATAGACATGGGGATGCCCGCGGCCGGTTGACCAATCGAAACCGCTTCCGAATTGGACAGGCGGCGAATCGGTCGATCCGTGCGATCCGCCCGTCAAGATCACAGGACCCGTCCGGCGCCAGAAAAGAATCGGCCTCGAACGAGGCTCATTCCTCGCGCACCGCCTCGTCCGCGCGCCGGGCCAGGCGGAACCCGAAATCATCGCTGCGGACCTCGGGGGAGCCCTGGCGGCGGAAGGTCGTCCGGCAGTACTCGGCCCCGAAGATCCACGAGCCGCCCCGCAGGACCCGGTCCGGGCCCCTGGGTTGCCGGACCCAGGGGCCGCCGTCTTCGGGGGCGCCCTCGTAGTTTCCGTGCCAGTCGTCCTCCACCCACTCCCAGACGTTGCCGTGCATGTCGTAGAGCCCCCAGTCGTTGGGGGCCTTCCCGCCCACGGGGCGGAGCTGGTCCCCGGAGTTCTTCCGGTACCAGGCGGCCCGGTCGAGGTCCTCTTCCGCATCGCCGGTGTTGTACCGCGTCGACGTCCCGGCCCGGCAGGCGTACTCCCACTGGGCCTCGGAGGGCAGTGCCAGGCCGGCCCATTCGGCGAACCGCCGGGCGTCGTGCCAGCTCACGCCCACCACCGGCTGTTTCGGCTGGTTGAAGCTCCGGTCGCTCCAGGACCGGGGCTCCTCCATGGCCGGATGGGCCGCCAGGAACCGGCCGTACTCCTCGTTGGTGACCGGGTACCGCCCCAGGTAGAAGGGCGCCACCCGCACCGGGTGGGCGGGTCCCTCCCAGTCGAAGCGCCCCGCCTCGGAGGGCGGTGATCCCATGGTGAAGGTCCCTCCCGGGATCAGGACCATCTCGTACCCCACCGATTCCGAACGGAACATCTCCTGGGATTGCTGGTCCCGGCGCGCCTCCACCCACCGCCGGATGGTCTCGGAGGTGTGCTTGAGCAGCTTCGGCATCAGCCGGTCCACCGCCGCCCTGTCGATCCGCTCCAGGATGTGGAGGGCCACGTTCTGTCGCTCCCACATCTCCAGATCCTCCCCGGGATGGATCTCCAGAAGCTTGATGAACGGTTCGGAGGAGATCTCCGTCGCCTCGTCCAGGCACAATTCCACCAGATCCCGGTGGTCGGCGAAGGCGGGGCGCTTCACCAGCTCCCGCATGAAGGGGACCATGAGGGAGGGCTCCTCCTGGAGGGCCAGCAGCAGCAGGATCACCTCCTGCCACCACGGCTCGCCGAAGCGGGCCGCCAGGTCCCGGATCACCCGCCGGTCCTCGAAGTAGGTCCGGCGGATCTCCCGGGCCGCGAGATACTCCTGGAACCCGAGGTGCATGAAGCCGTAGCTGTCCTGATCCCAGCCGGTGAGCAGGCCGCTTTCGTCCCGGACCGCAGACAGAAACGACTCCGCCGCCCCGTGCTCCCACCCCACGGCCCGGAGGGCCGGTTCCATGACGGGGGCCAGCTCCCCGGCCGTGGCCCTTGTTCGCCCCTCCCGCTCGTGGAGCCAGAGGGCCACCGGCTGGAGCACCCGCCGGCCGGTCCGGGCGGTCACCTTCGACGGGAACCCGATGGCACCGCGCCAGAGTTCCAGCAGCACCTCGATGCACTCCTCGTAGAGGCGGGCCCGGCTCCGGGGCAGATAGCCCCGGTCCCGGTGGACCAGGCAGAGGTTGGCCAGCAGCAGCGGGTTCCGGGTCATGGCGAAGACCCGGCGGGCCCGGAACTGGGTTCCCCGGAGCCGCGCCAGGAGGTCGTCCGCCTTCTCCCGGGCGATCACCGCCGCCTGGTCGGTGTCGGAGGATAGGCCCGTCTCCACGCTCCGGTACCAGTTGTGGATGAAAATCTCTGCCTGATCCGCGGACAAAGGCCGCATGTGCATCTCCAGAAACGCCTCGCCGAGGCGGGCCTCGGCGGTATACCCGGCGAACCTGGAGGTGACCACGAACCGGCACGACCCGTGGACCCGCATCGCCTCGTCGATCCATCGGGAGACCTGGACCCGCTGACCGGGCTCCGCCACCTCGTCCAGGCCGTCGAAGAGGAGAAGGAGATCTCCCCGGTCCAGGAGACGCTTCCCGAACCCGTCGGGGGTGCCCAGGTGGGGGTGGTCGAGCTGGGCCTGGATGAAGGCGTCGAGGCCCCGGCCGAGGTCCCGCAGCTCCCGCAGGGGGAGAAAGACGGGGAGCGTGTCCACCGGAAGGCCCAGGTCGGCCCACCCGCCTTCCAGACACCAGAGCATCAGGCGCCGCAGGTGGGTCGTCTTTCCCGATCCGGGGTCCCCGAGGATCACCACTCCCCGCCGTCCCAGGCGGTCGGCCTCCCGGAAGGCGTCGGGCACGGAGATCTCGATGCCCGCGCCGCACTCCCCAAGCCGCTTCTCCGCGTCCTCGGAGTCGGCGAAGCAGGCATCCCCCGTGGCCCGGAGATCGACCATGGCCCGCAGGGGCACGTAGACATCGGCGATGCGGATCGGCGCCCGCAGCCGCGTCTTGAAGCCGACCACCGGGAGATACTCGTGGAGGGAGCGGACCTTTCCCACATAGGCGTCGATGGCGGCCTTCGGAACGGGGTCGGCCGGGGCGGGCCGGACCGCCGCGACGCCGTCCGTCCCCGCCGATTCCGGCTCCCCCGATTCCGACCCCGACGGCTCCGGTTCGGCTCCAGGGGACACGGGCTCCGGGGACCAGTCCCCCAGATCGATGACGTACCTCGGCAGCGGGTCCTTCCCCTTGCCCCGGGTCCAGATGGCGTCCGGCCCCCAGGCCCCGTGGAGTTCCCGCCGGCAGCGGGTCTCCACCGTCAGCCGGCCCCGGGTGAACCGGAGGAGGTTGTACTGGAGGGGGTGGCCCGGGGTCCACTCCTTGACCGGCGCGCCGAAGGTCCCGGCGCCGATGGTGTGGATCGACCGGCCGTCCGCCGTGACGTCGTAGGCGTACTGCCCCTTCTCCGCCTTGTGGATGTGGCCGTGGAGGGCCAGGCGGAACCCGGCCCCGGCCAGCCGTTCCATGAACCCGTGGTCGGTGATCCGGTCCTCGAAGGGACTGATGAGCGGATGGTGGAAGACCGCCAGCTTCAGGCACCCCTCGAATCTGGCCCTTTCCCCGCGGATGGCGCCCAGGGCCGTGCCCACCGCTTCAGGATGGATGGCGGCCCGGGATCGGAAGTGGTGGTCGAGGTTCCAGGCGGAATTGAAGCCGAGGATCAGCAGGTTGCAGGCGGGCAGGTGGTGGAGGACGGCCTGCTCCGGATAGTCGAGGGGGTACGCGATCCCCTTCACCGTCTCGTGGAACCGGCTGAACTCGGCGAACCGGTTTCGGTAGGCCGCCTCGTTCCGGACCCGGAGGACATCCTCCCCCACCCGGATGATCCGCGCCTCGTCCGGCTCTTCATCGACGTCGGCCAGGTCGACCAGGTCGTACCCCTTCCGGGCCAGCCGCCAGTTGAGGTCGTGGTTGCCGGGGACCATGACCAGCCGGGACGGATCGAGATCGAACTCGGCGAAGACCGCCTCCAGAAAGCGCCGGGCCGCGGCGTACTCGTCCGGTTCCGACCGGGTGGCGATGTCGCCGGAGAGGATCAGCCCGTCGAGGCGATCGACATCGAGGCCGCCGGCGAGGTCCTCGGCCAGTTGGTTGAACCAGTTGACGGCGTCCCCGTCGGTGCCGAAGTGGAGATCGGACAGATGGAGGAGCGTGACGGTCCCTTCCGGCCCCGGCTTGTCCACGCCCCGGCCGCCGGCCGAGGCCCTTTCCGATATCCGGCCCGGCTCTCCGATATCTTCGGGTCCGTGCGGTCCCTGGAAGCTTTGACCCGGCGTCCCGGTGGTCCCGGCCTGGACCACCCCCCGGGCGGCATCGGCGCGGATCGAGGAGGTAGTGGGCCGGGGGACGGGCGTCGAGCCTTCAGGCGGCCCCCCCTCCCCCTCGATCCGCCGGGCCGTCCGCAAGGCCCAGAGGATCTTGGCCAGCCCGTCCTCGTAAGCGGGGAAGAGATCCACCCAGTGGAGGGCCGAAAGGCGCGGGTCGAGGGAGGTGCACTCGTCGACGCGGACGGGGATCAGGAAGATCTCGTCCGGGGGAAACTCGTCGAGCACGTCCAGGGCCGTCTTCAACTCCTTCTGGACGTACCCCCGCTTGGAGAGGGATCGGGAGGAGAGGAGCGCCAGGACGCTTCCGCTCTCCCGGATAGTCCGGGTGATGGTGGCCCGCCAGTTCTGGCCGGGCATCAGGTCCGCGTCGTCCATCCAGGGGACGAGGCCGGCGTCCGCGAGATCCTGGTAGAGCCGCCGGGCCGTCTCCAGATCCTCCCTGCCGTAGCTGATAAACACCCGATGGTTCATGCGAATGATCCCGTGGTCGGTCGGCGTGTCCGTGGGGTTTCTCTCGTCGTCCCGACATACCATCCACTCGGAGAAATGGCAATAGCCGGCCGGCCCCTCTTTTTCCCTTGCATCGGGTTCCCTCCGGGGCTATGGTTCATGGATAGTCGGCCTTGGAGCATCGGATCCACACCAGCCAATGGGTTCGGTCGGACCGCCGGACCGAACCGGGGAAACGGCCGGACAGGGGAGCGCGGGCCATGTCGGAACATTTCGATATCGTCATCATCGGAGCCGGACCCGGGGGGATCGCCGCCGCCGTCACGGCCAAGGAGGCCGGGAGATCCTACGTGGTGCTGGAGAAGGGGCCCCGTCCCCTCCAGGGGATCATCGACTCCTACCCCAAGGGGAAGAAGGTCTACCCCACCATCCCGAAGTATCTTACGGGCCCCTTCCCCATCGACGGGCTCACCCCGCCGCCGGAGAAGATCCCGGTGGAGGCCTATGTGGATCAGGTGGAGACCTTTGCCGGCTCCGAGGGGCTCCACATCCGGTACGGGCACGAGTACCAGGACCTGGAGGAGACCCAGACGGAATACCTCGTCCGGACGGCGGCCGGCTCCGTGTTCGCGAAAAACATCGTCTTCGCCTTCGGCAGCAACATCCCCAACGACCTGGGGATCTACGGGGAGGCCAAGACCGTGCGGCGGAACCTGGAGAACCCCCAGGACTACATCGGGATCGCCACTCTGGTCATCGGCGGGGGGAACGCGGCGGCCGACGTGGTGGCGGCCCTGTCCAAGGTCAAGCGGGAGGCCGAGGACACGACCCCGGTCTACTGGGGCCACATCAAGGAGAAGTTCGAGATCAACAAGGACACGGCCCGGGACCTGGGCGAGGAGATCCTCCTGGGGGGGCAGATCAAGATCCTCCAGGGGGCGGTCCCGAAGATCGGGGAGGTCGACTCCGAAGGGATCGACCGGCTCTACATCCACCAGAGCCCCGGGGCCCACGGCAGCGACGACGTCTTCATGTACCAGGGGATGAGCTTCCCCATGAAGAACGTCATCGCCTGCATCGGCACCCACGGGCCGTCGGCCATCTTCAATCAACTCAACCTCCAGCAGATCACCTGCACGGGGGAGATCTGCCGCATCGCCCGGGAGGGGGAACAGCTCCTGCTCCTCTCCTCGACCCTCCAGACGAGCCGCCGGGGGATCTATGCCATCGGCGGCTCCATCAGCCCCTCCTATATGGAGATCCAGGCGGATCGCACCATCCGGGAGAAGCGCCACTCCAACCTGATCTTCACCGCCGTCCAGGACGGGATCACCGCGGTGGAAGGGATTCTGGCGTCGGAGAGCCGGGAATGAACCGCCCGGTCGCAGGCCTCCGGCATGCCGCGGCGCGGTTTTGCGCGCCCGCCGAGGCCCGGAGAAGGGGGTGGAATTATTTGCTGCTGAAGACGGTCACCGGATCCCACTCCTGATCCCCGGTGATCCCGCAGCACGCTTCCAGCCGTTCCAGGTAGAGCCGGGACGGCCCGTCGGCCGGGTTCCCCTCCAGCACACGCCGGAAGGCCCGGGCCGCCCCCTCCCACTCCCTTTTGCGGTAGAGCGCCAATCCGGCCTCGAAGTCGTCCACCATTGAGAGGGTCTCCGGGGCCGCATCCTCCCTGCGCCCCAGCAGCTCGAAAAGGTCGACCGCCTCCGCCCTTCCCTTGACCCGGACCCGGTCCAGCTCCCGGAGCAGAAACCGCCGGTCCAGCCGGGCGGCGGTGGACCCGGAGACGATGATCTCCGTGCCGTAAACCTTGTTCAAGCCCTCCAGGCGGGAGGCGAGGTTGACGGCGTCCCCGATCACCGTATAGTCCATGAAATCGTTGCTGCCCAGGTTCCCCACCGTGACCACCCCCGTGTTGATGCCGATGCCGAGCCGCAGGGAATCGATCCCCTCCACGGCCGCCTCCCCGCGAAGCTCGCGGAGCCGGCGGAGCATATGGACGGCCGCCTCGGCGGCCTGGGCGGGATGGTCCTCGACATCCACCGGCGCACCGAAGAACGCCATGATGGCGTCGCCGATCAACTTGTCCAGGGTGCCCCGATGCTGGAACACGATGGGGACCATGTTGGAGAAATAGTGGTTGAGGAGCAGGCCCGTCCCCTTGGCGCCCAGGCGCTCGGAGATGGTGGTGAATTTCCGCAGATCGGAAAACAGGATGGTCAGCTCCTTGTGGCGCCCTTCCAGGTCGAGGTCGAGGTTGCCGCTGATCAGCTCCTCCACAACGCCGTAGGAGACGTACCGGCCGAACAGGGAGGTGACGAAGGAAGCCCGCCGCTGCTCGAAGATCTTCTGGGTGATCACCCCGCCGAGGTACTGGAGGCCCAGCACGGCCATGAGGGGCGCCGTGGGAATCCAGAGCCGTTTGTTCAGAAAAGCCAGATGGCCCATCCAGACCACCAGGCCGAGGCTCAGGAGAAGAAACACCGCGGCGCCGATCATGCCGAACCGGGGCAGGTAGAAGAGGACCCCGAGGATCCCCAGGAGCACGATCAGGGTCCGGACGAACGGCAACGAGAGCTTCCGGATAAACGCTCCGGAGAGCATGGTCTCCACCGCGTGGGCGTGGCAGGCGACCCCCAGTTCCTTGGCGCCGAGAACATCCCGCACGACGCTGCCGAAGATCTCCTTGTATTCGTCCGTGGGTTTCAGGAACCGGGTGTAGGGGGTGCTGAAGATATCCTTCTCGGTGGCGAGACTGCTGCCGAGGATCACCAGCTTCCCCCGGACCGCCTCCGGTGGGAAGTCGTCTTTCACAACGTCCAGAAAAGAGAGGATCGGAAAGATGCGGTGGTCTCCGCGGTAATCGATGATCAGCTCGGGATAGGGGATCAGCAGTTGTGAGGGGCCTTCCCGGCCCACGGCCAGGTGGTCCTCTCCGGAGAAATCGAAGGTGAAGTCGATATTGAGATAGGTTCTGGCAAGCTCCAGGGAAAAAGCGGGAAGGAGTTCCAGGTTTCCGTCGGACAGCGGCTTGGCGTGGAGATACCGGACCCGTCTCAGGATCTCATCCTCGTCGAGGAAAAAATCGATGAATCCGTCTCCGATCATCGCCTCCTGGAAGGTGGGGATGGAGACCAGCTCCCCGCCGTAGGCGGAGGTGCCCCGGGCCAGGACCACGTTGTTGCACCGGTCCATGGCCGCGGCAAGCCCCCGGTCGGCGGTCGGATCGGGGTCCGGGGCCAGGAAGATCATGTCCATGCCGATGATTTCGGCGCCGGCCTCGCAGAGATGGTTCAGGGCCAGGGCCATGTGGCGCCGGGACCAGGAGGCCTTCTCCCGGCCCAGGGCCACGGCGCTCTCCTGGTCCATGAGCACCAGCACCACCTCCCCCGACGGCGCCGTCCGCCCCCGCCATTTGAAATGGAGGTCGAAGAGATACCCGTCGACCCACCGGAAGAGCCCCACCCGATGGCCCAGGAGAATCAACGCCACCACCGCCAGGGTGCACAGGGCGGAGGCGGCGATCTGTACCCGATCGGTGCGGCCGTTTCGGGGGCTCATGGGGATCCCGTGGTCGCATCCGCAAAGAAAAAGGGCCCGCGCATCCCCTCGATCCCCCCCAGCGGGCTGTTGACCACGATGATCACCCGGCACTTTTTCAGGATCCTGGAGGAGACGTCCACCTTCTTCAGGTCCCTGGCATCCCCCTCGCTGACCACCAGGTTGGCCTTCATCAGCCCCTGGGCCGCCTTGACATCCTTCACCACATACTTCCGCCGTTTCCGGCGCCGGCTCCGATCCTGTTTCTCCTCCTTCCCCTCCTGGGCGATGGCGGGGGAGGGTCCGAGCCCGGACAGGACCCGATCGATCAGCCCCTCCAGATCGGACCGGTCCGCCCCCAGCCGGCCCGGTGGAAGGTCGGAGACGACGTACCGGGCCATCCCCCGCCGGGCCAGGGATTCCCGCCCCACCTCCTCGATACCGTAAACGGCCCGGCCGGCCTCATCCACCACCTGGGGGAACAGGGCCGGGACGACCTCCTCGCCCCGGGCGTCGAGGACCAGCCAGGTCTCCGTCTCCGGTTCGGGCGCCGTCTCCGCCGACGGCTCGGGATAGGCTTCCCACGCCACCCCGGCGGACCGGAAATGGTCGAGAAGCCTCGCGGTCAGCCCTTCGACCCCCTTGATGTCCGCCTTCCGGGTCACCTCGAAGTGAGGGCGGTCCGTCTCGCCCACGAACCGGTCCCCGGCCTCCTGGTACCGGATCAGGGCCCGCAGGTGGAGGGCGACCCGGCCGCCGCCCAGGCTCTTGACGGTCTCCCGGTCGTTGAGCCGGATGCCCGCCGCGAGCTTCAGAATCGACTGGAGGGCCGTGACCTGGGCCGCCCGGAAGGCGCGACCCTTATCGCCGCCGTTCCGGTCGAGGTACCCCTTGCCCACGCCGTAGATGACGCCGTCGTCCCAGTCGATCCGCCCGTCGGCGAAGGTCTCCACGAAAGGGGAGAACCGGTCCCCGGCATCGGCGGCCCGGCAGGGGAGCGTGAAACATACCAGCAGCAGGAGCAAGATTTGTTTTTGCATGGCTTTATCCTCCTGAGGGTGGCGGGATCCATCATCCCTCACTTTTTATGGGAGATCCGTGTTTTTTGTCAAGGCGCCTTTTTCATCGAAATTTCACTTGTCCTTCGACATCTTTTCATCTGTGAAGGCGATGATGGGAGCCAAGAGAACGGAATCGAACGGTTCCCTTCGGATCTTTCACCTTTAATCCATAAGGAGGTCTTCATGAAAACGACGGTGATGGCGATGGGCATGGTGCTGGCTTTGACCGCGACGGTCCCGGCCTATGGCGGGACGGCGGGGGATCGTACCCTCTCCCCCTACTTCTTCGTGGCGGGGGAGGACGCCGCCGTGGACCGGTTTCCCCTGCGCGACACCCAGGTGGCGGTCGAGATCAGCGGGGTGATCGCCCACGTGACGGTCCGTCAGGAGTATGTCAACGACGGCGCGACGGCGATCAACGCCCGGTACATCTTTCCGGGCTCCACCCGGGCCGCGGTCCACGGGATGAAGATGGTGGTCGGGGAACGGGTGATCACCGCCAGGATCGAGGAGAAGGAGGCGGCCCGACGGACCTTCGAGGCGGCCAAGCGGGCGGGCAAGCGGGCCTCCCTCCTGGAGCAACAGCGGCCCAACGTCTTCTCCATGGATGTGGCCAACATCATGCCCGGCGATACCGTGGCGGTGGAACTCCGGTACACGGAGCTGCTGGTGCCCGAGGACGGCACCTATGAATTCGTCTATCCCACGGTTGTGGGGCCCCGATATTCGAACATGCCCGAGGCCGGGGCACCGGCGGGCGAAAAATGGGTCAAGAACCCCTACCTCACCCCCGGCGCCGATCCCAAGACGACCTTCGACATCACCGTCGGCCTCCATGCGGGCATGCCGCTCATGGACGCCACCTGCGCCTCCCACGAGACCGACATCACCTACGAGAGCCGGACCGAGGCGAAGGTCCGGCTGGCCGGGGGGTCGGAATTCGGGGGAGACCGGGACTTCATCCTCCGGTACCGGCTGGCCGACCGGAAGATCGCCTCGGGGCTCCTCCTCCAGGAGGGCGGGACGGAGAACTTCTTCCTCCTGATGGTCCAGCCGCCGGAGCGGGTGGCGGCCGCCGACATCCCGGACCGGGAGTACATCTTCGTGGTGGACGTCTCCGGCTCCATGAACGGCTTCCCCCTGGACACCGCCAAGACGCTTCTGCGGGACCTCATCGCCGGCCTCCGGACCACCGACCGGTTCAACGTGGTCCTCTTCGCCGGATCGTCCCGGACCCTGGCCGAGACCTCGCTGCCGGCGAGCCAGGCCAACGTGGACCGGGCCGTCCGGTTCATCGATGACCAGCGGGGGGGCGGGGGCACCGAACTGCTCCGCGCCATGAACCGGGCCATGGCCCTGCCCCGGGCCGAGGGGGTCTCCCGGACCCTGGCGGTGGTGACCGATGGGTACATCCACGCGGAACGGGAGGTCTTCGCCGCCATCCAGGAGAACCTCGGCGACGCCAACGTCTTCGCCTTCGGCATCGGGAGCAGCGTCAACCGGTTCCTCATCGAGGGGATGGCCCGATCGGGAGAAGGGGAGCCCTTCGTGGTGACCCGTCCGGCGGAAGCCCCGGCGGCCGCCGAGAAGTTTCGGTCGTACATCTCCGCCCCGGTCCTCGCCGGCATCGGGATCGACTTCGACGGATTCGACGCCTTTGACGTCTCCCCCCCGGCGATCCCCGACCTCTTCGCCCAACGGCCGGTGGTCGTGGTCGGCAAGTGGCGGGGGGAACGGGCCGGGACCATCCGGGTCACCGGAACCACGGGGGACGGCCCCTACCGCCGGGAGTTTCCCGTGGCGGAGACCGCCGTCGACCACACCGACGGCGCCCTCCGGTACCTCTGGGCCCGGGACCGGATCGCCCGCCTCTCCGACTTCAACCCAAACAAAGGCAACCCGGAGAACCGGTCGGAGATCGTCTCCCTGGGGCTCACCTACAACCTGCTCACCGCCTACACCTCCTTTGTGGCGGTGGACGAGGTGGTGGCCAACCCGACGGGGGAAGCGGACGACGTCAAACAGCCGCTGCCGCTGCCCAAGAACGTCTCGCCTTTGGCCGTGGGCGGCGGCATGTCGAGCGTGCCGGAGCCGGACCTCTATCTCCTGGCCGTCGCCGCCCTGGCGCTGATGCTCCTGGGCCGGTGGAAGCGGCTGTGGGGGACCCGGCGCCGGACGGAGAGATCATGATGAAGGGGCCGAACCCAAAGACGGGCCGCCGGCTGGCGGCGGCCCTCCTCGCCTGCCTGACGGCCCTCGGGATCGCCTACGGGCTCAAGCGCCACTACAGTCGGGCCGGGGGGGAGGCGCTCGCCTGGATCCTCCGCCCCACGGCCGGGCTGGTGGAGATCCTCTCCGGCATCCCCTTCGAACCCGAAGGGGATGCCGGATACCTCAACCGGGAGCGCCGGGTCTTCATCGCCCCGGCCTGCGCCGGGGTCAACTTCCTGATCATCGCCTTCTGCGCGGCGGCCTTCTCCGGCGTTTTCCGGCTCCGGCGGCCGTCGTGGCGGTTCCTTTGGATCGGGATCAGCCTCCTGTGGGCATACGCCGCGACCCTCTGGGTCAACGCCCTGCGGATCACGGCCTCCATCCACCTCTACGGCGCGGACATCTACGCCGGCGGGATCACCCCGGACCGGGTCCACCGGATCGGGGGGACGGCCCTCTACGTCCTCTTCCTCTTCGGGTTCCACCTCGGGATCCGCCGGCTCCTCGACCGGATCGCGCCGGAGGACGGCCGGGATCCGCCCCGGCGAAGGCTTCCCGCCGGGCTCGCCCCCCTCTTCTGGTACCTGGCGGTGGTCCTGGGGATCCCGCTTTTCACCGCCGCCTTCCGGGAGGATCCGGGACGGTTCACCGAACACGCCCTGATGGTGGTCGCGGTGAGCCTGGGGATCTGGGCCTTGACACTTCTGCTCGGATGGGGTTTGAAGCGGGGGAGAGCCGGTACGGGGTGAAGCGCCGGCGTCAACCGCCAAAGGAGGTCGCCCATGAAACCGAAGATCCTGATCGTGGAGGATGAGCCGGCCATCGCCGACGCCATCCAGTACGCCCTGGAGACCGACGGCTTCGACACCGCCTGCCTCGCCGCCGGAGGGCCGGCCCTCCCCCTGCTGGCCGGGGAGCGGATCGACCTGGTGGTCCTCGACATCGGCCTGCCGGACGTAAACGGCATCGAACTGTGCAAGGAGATCCGGAAGACCTCCCAGGTGCCCGTGATCTTTCTGACGGCCCGGTCCGACGAGATCGACCGGGTGGTGGGCCTGGAGATCGGGGGCGACGACTACGTCACCAAGCCCTTCAGCCCCCGGGAGCTGGCGGCCCGGGTCAAGGCGGTGCTCCGTCGGGTCCGGCCGGCGGCGGATCCCCCGGACCCGTCCCCGCCCCCCTTCGCCGTGGACGAGGCCAAGCGGCGGATCGCCTTCTTCGGGGTCCATCTCGACCTTTCCCGGTATGAATACAAACTCCTGACGGTCTTCATCCGGCGGCCGGGGCGGGTCTTCACCCGGGACAACCTCATGGACCAGGCCTGGGACGAGCCCGAGGCGAGCATGGACCGGACCGTGGACGCCCACATCAAGAACCTCCGGGCCAAGCTCCGGGCGGTGCGTCCGGATCTCGACCCCATCGTCACCCACCGGGGGACGGGCTATTCCCTGCGGGAGGACCTATGAGGCTCGGCACCCGGATCTTCTTCTGCTACCTGGTGATCTTCGCCGTCTGCTTCGCCTCCCCCTTCAACTGGATCCTGGACACCCTCCGGATCCGGTACCTGGAGGGGGTGGAGGACCCCCTGGTGGACCAGGCGAACATCCTGGCCGCACGGGCGGGGATGGAGATGGCGGCGGACGCCTTCGACCCGGAGCGGTGGTACGCGCTCTTCGAGCGGATCTCGGCCCGTCCCCTCTCCGCCCGGATCTACAAGCTGACCAAGGAGTCGGTGGACCAGCGGATCTACATCACCGACGGGGCCGGGAGGATCGTCTTCGACTCCGACTCCCGGAAGACCCTGGGGGAGGACTATTCCACCTGGCGGGACGTCCGCTTGACCCTGCGCGGGGAGTACGGGGCCCGGACGACGCTCCAGGACGAATCGGACCCCACCTCGTCGGTCCTCTACGTGGCCGCCCCCATCCTCGTGGACGGCGCCGTCGCCGGCGTGCTGACGGTGGCCAAACCCACCACCAACATCAAGTACTTCCTCCAGAAAGCGAAACCCCAGTTCGCGGTGATCGGCCTGCTCTACCTGTCGGCCGCGGCCCTGTTGAGCTTCCTGGTCTCCTTTCTCCTCACCCGGCCCATCAGCCGGCTGACCCAATACGCCCGGGACATCCGGGACGGCAAGCGCCCCGAGTTCCCGAGGCTCGACAGCAGCGAGATCGGGGAGATGGGGGCCGCCTTCGGGGAGATGAAGGAGGCCCTGGAGGGCAAACGGTACGTGGAGCAGTACGTCCAGAACCTCACCCACGAGATCAAGAGCCCCCTGTCGGCGATCCGGGGGGCGGCGGAGCTGATGGCCGAGCCCATGGATCCGGACCGCCACGCCCGGTTTCTGTCCAACATCGACGCCGAGGCCCGGCGGATCCAGCGGATCGTCGACCGGATGCTGGAACTCTCGGCCCTGGAAAACCGAAAGAAGCTCCAAAAGGTGGAAACCGTCTCCCTTTCCACGCTGACCAGCACGGTCCTGGAGAGCAAGGAGCCGGCGGTTTCCAAAAAGCGGCTCACCGTGGTCCGGGAGATCCCCCGGGACCTGACGGTCCGGGGGGACGCCTTCCTGCTCCACCAGGCGGTCTCCAACCTGATCCAGAACGCCGTGGATTTCAGCCCGGAGGAGGGCCGGATCGTCCTGTCCGCCGAGACCGACGGCAAAACCCTCCGGTTCACCGTAACCGACGAGGGGCCCGGCGTGCCCCCCTACGCCCTGGAGAAGATCTTCCACAAGTTCTTCTCCCTCCAGCGTCCCGACACCGGCAAGAAGAGCACCGGCCTCGGCCTCAACTTCGTCCGGGAGGTGGCGGTCCTGCACGGCGGCGGGGTGCGGCTGGAGAACCGGGAGGTGCAAGGGGTCCGGGCGGTGATGGAGATCGACGGCCACGTCCGGGCCGGGACTTGAATGGGGGGACGACCATCAGTGCGTCGAGATCGAAACCGTGGTCAGCTCACCAGCAAATCCGATGCCCGAAGGTCCGATCGATGCGATTTTTGCAACGGCTTCCTTGACAGTTTTCATGCGTCGTGTATTGTAGTGGAGTAAAGGAGGAGATTTTCCATGAGAACCGTTCTTTCCGTGAGTCTTCCGGAAAAATTGGCAAAGGAGCTGGATGTTTTCGCCGGAGAGATGGGGCGGAATAAAAGCGACATTCTGAGAGAGTCCCTGGGGCTCTATCTCTGGGAGGCGAAAATGCGCAAGGCGCGGCAGTTCTTCTATCCGAAAGCGAAAGCCGAGGGTTTTCTGACGGAGGAGGAGATGTTGGAACGTATCTCTTGAATGTGGTCTTGGACACGAATGTCTTGCTGTCCGCTTTTCTGACGGACGGCATTTGTGCGCGTATATTGAAGAGGGCTCGCCACCGTCAGCTCTCCTTCGTTCTTTGTGCTTCCGTGCTTCAGGAAACAAAAAGGCTGCTGGGAACCAAATTTTCACTCACGGAGAAGGAGATTGACTTTTTTGTTTCCCTCCTTTCGGAAGCCGCGGAGAAAGAGCACCATCCGGCAGGCGTTATTTCCGGCGTCTGTCGGGATCCGGATGATGACTGGGTCCTTCTTTGCGCCGTTGAGGCGGGTGCGGACTTTCTTGTAACCGGAGACAACGATCTTCTGGTATTGAATGAATATCGGAAAACGAAGATTCTGAGACCGAGGGGTTTTGAGTTGCTTTTCCGGGATTGAACCTGGATCTCAAACATCGCTGAACCCCAGACCTCCGAGGTTTTCGAAACCTCGGAGGTCTTTGACGGAGGCGAGCGGACACTGAGCGAGGCAGAGGTTCAATCATGACCGCAGGCTCCGGCGAAGAACCACGCCTGTGAACGAAGAAAGGAGTAGAGGATGAAGACACGCCCGATGATCTGTCTCTGTGCCGCGACCGTGGCGCTGCTGTTCCCGGGGTGCGCCAAGGAGAGCGGGCTTTTCAGGCCCGAAGCGTATGAGGTCGTCTACGCCGAACCCGCCGGTGAACCCACCGACCCCTCCCCCCTCGATCAGATGCCCTGGACGGCCGATGTCACCCGGGTCACCCGCCCCGCCTCCGGCGCCGACGAGGTGCTTCACGCGGTGCGGGTGGGCCGGCACCAGGGGTTCGACCGGCTGGTCTTCGAGTTCAAGGAGGGCCGGATCCCCGGCCACCATATCGAGTATGTCGACCAGCCGGTCCGGGAGTGCGGCTCCGGCCGCCCGGTGGAAGTGCCCGGGGATGCCCGGCTGATGGTGCGTCTGTTGTCGACCCAGGCCCACACGGAGGGCGGGGAGAACACGGTCGGCGACCGGGAGCGGCAATACAACCTGCGGGTGATCCGCGAACTGGAGTTGATCTGTGATGCCGAAGGGGTTGTGGAGTGGGTCCTGGGCGTCTCCGGCCCCAACGGATATCGGGCATTTGAACTGAACGCCCCTTCCAGGCTGGTGGTGGACCTGCGCCACTAGACTTGCGCATCTAGGCGCACAATACATATCCCCCCCCTGTAATGTAGGGGTTTGCACCCATTTCCTTCCCGCGCCTTCTTTCGTATTCTTACAATCGGCGGCGGAATGGTTCCGTGTCCGACCATTGTGAAAGGAGGTATGTGAAATGCTGAAATGGGCCGTGATCTTTTTCATTATCGCCCTGATCGCCGCGGTGTTCGGCTTCGGCGGCATCGCGGGCGCGGCGGCGGGTATCGCCAAGATCCTGTTCGTCCTGTTCCTGATCCTGTTCGTGGTTTTCCTGGTGATGGGCAAACGGCCGGTGAGCTGACGGTAAAGAGTCGGAATCCTCAACAACCCTCGACACGGATGGACGATCGGCCCCGTCGGGGTCGTGCCGGATCGATCCGGTGCGATCCGGGGTCGACCGTCCATCCGGGGTTGGGGGAAAGGAAAAAAGGCACCGGCTTTTCAGAAGAAGAAGGGAAGGAGGGGCCGTTGCCGGGAGAAGCGTATGCAGCTGAAGATCCCCATGTTTGTTATATTCCTGACCATGTTTCTGTTTGTGGCGACCCCCCTCGATATCTCCGGCGGCAAGCTGTTCGGCCTCCGGGGACCCGCCGATCCCCGGGCCACCCGCCTGGAGACGAGGCTCGCCACCGCCACGGACCTCGCACCGGCGCCGGAGGACGCGGCGATGGCGTCGAATACTCCGACGAAAACCCCGTAAATGGGGAGGGAGACGGATTAAAAATCATTCATCTTCAATTTGATCCGGGCATCCACGACGACGCACCGCTCCGGTGAGCAGATCACCGGATTGAGGTTGATGCTCTCCACCAGGCTGCTCGCCTGCGTCGCCATCTCCGAGGAGGCCATCAACAACCGGCTCAGCTCCTGGATGTTGATGGGCTGATCCCCGGAATCCTTCCTGAACAGCGGATAGAGACCCAGCTCCCGTATCATCGCCCTGACATCCCATTCCTCGATGGGCGGCAGTCGGAAGGTCACCTTCCGGTCCAGCCGGGGAGGCGCGTCCCCCACCCCCAGAAAAATCGCCGGCCCGCAGTGGTAATCGACCCGGGCGATCCCCACGGTCAGTTCCAGGCCCGCCTGCATCTCTTCGATGAGGATCCCCGCGAATCCGCTGATCTTCCGGAAGCGGTCGTAAACATCGGCCAGTTCCTGGTCATCCTGGATCCCCAGTGCCACCCCCTGCCTGTCCGATTTGCAGAAGATGGCCGGGGAGACGACCTTGGCGGCCACCGGATACCCGATCCGACCGGCAAATGCCACGGCGTCTTTTCGGTTCAGGGCCCAGACGAACTTGGGAACATCCAAGCCGGCCAGCCCCAGGAGCCGTTTCGCATCCGGCTCCAGAACCCGTCCATTGGTCCGGGACGCGGTGAGAATCTCTAAAACTTCAGCCGCTAACATGGGCGACCTCCTCTCTCCCTCCTTCACCGGCGGTGGTTTCATCCGCTCCGGGGCGGAAGGGGCATTCAAAGTTGGAAGCAATCGATCGATCCTGTTTTACGAAAAAGGGGATCTGAAAACAATTGGGGAGAACACCTATTTTCCCATCGGTAAAACTACCTAGCCGTCCGGGAGGCCCCCTTTGCCGACCCGCCGGCGGTTCATCCGGATCGGTTTTAAAATCAATCGCCTAGGACTTTACACGACGTATCCGATATGGTATTTTTTTCCGGAAAACGACGGCGGACGCCCGCTTCCGGGACAGGTTCCGCCGGAACCCGCGAATCAGGATAACACCATGAAAAAATGGATCTTACTGGGGATGATGAGCTTCTGGATCGGGGCCGGTCCCGTTCCGGCCCTCGGGGAAGCGCCCATCCGGATCGGACTGATCTTCTCCATGAGCGGATTGGGGCAGGAGGCCAGCGGGGACGTGCTCCAGGGCGCCCGACTGGCCGTGGAGGAGATCAACCACGACGGCGGCGTGGCCGGGCGGCCCCTCGACGTCCTGCGGCTGGACGACCAGAGCACCCCGATCGGGGCCCGTCAGGCGGCCCTCAAGGCGGTGGAGGCCGGGGTATCGGCGGTGGTGGGCACGAGCTGGAGTTCGCTCTCCCTGGTGATCGCCCCGATTCTCCAGCAGGCGGGGATCCCCATGGTCAGCCACGGCTCCACCCATCCGGACGTGACCCGGGTGGGGGATTACATCTTCCGGGTCTGCTTCTCCGACACCTTTCAGGGGGAGGTCCTGGCCCGGTTCGCCCGGGAGGATCTCGGGGCCCGCACGTCGGCCATTCTCGTCAACGCCAGTTCCGATTACAGCATGGGGCTGGCCGAGGTCTTCCGGAAATCGTTCGCCGGGGCCGGCGGAACGGTCCTCTGGAAAGGAGCCTACCGAAAGGAGACCCTCGATTTCACCAAGACCCTGGCCCCCCTGTCTTCCCCGCCGGTTCCTTCGGCCATACCCGATGTCCTCTTCGTTCCGGGCCACTCCCGGGACAGCGCCCTCATCGTGAAGCAGGCCGCCGCCATGGGGATCCGGACCACCTTCCTGGGCGGGGATGCCTGGCAGGCCCTGGACCGGTACCCGGATACCGTCCAGGCGGCGGAGGGGGCCTACTTCTGCAGCCAGTGGCACCCCGACGTCGCATCCGCCCGGAGCCGGGACCTGCGGGAACGGTTCCAGCGGCGGTACGGAAAGGAGATCACCGCCTACGGCCCGGTGTTGGTCTACGACGCGGTCACGCTGATCGCGGACGCCGCCCGCCGGGCCGGAAGCCCCGACCCGGGGCGGATCCGGGAGGCGCTGGCCGCCACCCGGGGATTCGAAGGGGTGTCGGGGCTTCTCACTTTCGACGACAACGGTGATCCCGTGGACAAACCGGCGGTGATCGTGACCTTCAAGGGGGGGCGGATGGTTTTGGTCCGGTCGATGGGCCATGGCCGCCCACACCCCCCGCCGCCCGCCCATCCGTTATCTCCATTGGGGGAAGATGAGAGCGAAAATCCGGCGGATGCGACGTTATAGCGTCCTGCTCCGGGCGCTCCTGGCGGGGATGGTTCTCGCCTCCGCGGCCGGGGCCGAAGCGGACGAATGCGTCAAGGTGGCGGCCATCTTCTCCCTCACGGGGGAAGGAGCGGCGGGCCAGCGTCAGACCATCGAGGGGATCCGCATCGCCGAGGCGGAGATCCGGAGTCGGAAGGGGGGCCCCTGCCTGCGGATGATCCTGCTCGACGATCGGAACACGCCCATCGGCGCCCATCTGGCCGCCGAAGCGGCGGTGGAAAAAAAGGTCTCGGCCATCGTGGGGCCCGCCCGGAGCACCAACGCGCTGATGGTGGCCAAGGTGGCCCAGGCCGGAGGGATTCCGGCCGTCGCCACCGCCGCCACCGACCCGGCGGTCACCCGAACCGGCCGCTGGATCTTCCGGGCCGGTTTCACGGACACCTTCCAGGGACGGATTCTGGCCGAGTTCGCCAGGGGGTGGCTCCGGGCCGAGACGGCGGTGATCGTGCGAAAGGTCAGCAGCGACTACAGCATCAGCCTTTCCAGGATCTTCCGGGAGACCTTCGAGGCGGCGGGGGGGCGGATCGCCGCGGAGATCGACTATCTCCGGCGGCACCGGGATTTTCAAAACCGCCTGGCCCCCCTCGAATCCCTGCCGGCCGACATCCTCTTCATTCCCGGCCATTCGGAGAGCGGGGCCATCGCCCGCCAGGCCGCGGAGATGGGGCTTTCGGCCATCCCCCTGGGCGGGGACGGATGGGCCTCCCAGAGCTTCCTTCAAAGGGGCGGGGCCGAGCTGAAACACGGCTACTACCTCACCCACTGGTCGGCCGAAATCGACAGCCGCAGGAGCCGGGACTTCGTGGCCGCTTACGGGCCCCGGCACGACCTCAACCCCGGAATGGCCCTCTCCTACGATACCCTCCACCTTCTCTGGGACGCCGTGAAACGGGCCGGATCGCCGGCGCCGGAGGCGATCCGGGACGCCCTTGCCGCAACCCGGAACTTCCACGGGGTCACCGGGCAGATCACCTTCGACGGAAACGGGGACCCGGTGAAACCGGCGGTGATCATGGAGATCGTCGACGGGATCCCGCGCATGGTCCGGAAGCTGACGCCGTGACCCCGGACGGGAATCGCCGCCGGCTGGCGTTCCAGATCTACACCGGCGTGGCCGGCGCCCTGATTCTCACGGGGGTGGTCTTCGGCGTCGCCTTCTACCTCATCGAGTCCCAGCGGTACGCCACCCTGGTGGAGACCGTGGCGCTTGCGGTGGACAGCATCGTGAAGGAGCACGAAACGGCCGTCGCCAACGAGCTGTTCGTCCACCATCGGGAGGCCCTGGGGCTGATCGCCCTGGAGATGCGGGAGACCCGGGAGGTCATCGGCGTCACCATCCATGGACAGGACGGCCGGGTGCTGGTGGAATCGGTCGAGCCGGACCTCGCCGACCTCCGGTCCCGGATCGATCCCCCGGCCGCCGGGGCCCCCTATCAGGTCGAGCCCGGCCACTTCCTGGACCGGCCCCTTCTGGTCTACACCCGGCCCATCATGATCATCGGAGAGCCCATGGGGTTCGTGCGGGTCTTCTACACCCTGGAGGCGATCCGGAACAAGGCCCGACGCGCCGCGTTCCTCTTTCTGACCCTGTTTCTCGCGCTGCTTCTGGCGCTCTTCTTCATCATCCGGCACCTGCTGGACCGGCGCGTCATCCGCCCGGTGGACGCCCTCCGACAGGGCATGGAGGCGGTCCGGGAAGGGGGGATGGGAAAGCAGATCGAGGGGATCGCCGAAAACGAGATCGGGGACCTGGCCCGGGCCTTCAACGAAATGTCCGGCACCAACGCCCGGATGTACCGGGAGCTTCGGGAGTTGAACGTTTCGCTGGAGCGGAAGGTGGCGGAGCGGACCGCCCAGGTGGAGAAGGCCAACCGGGCCAAAAGCCAATTTCTGGCCAACATGAGCCACGAGATCCGGACCCCCATGAACGCGGTACTCGGATTCGCCGAGATCCTCCTGTCCAGAAGCCGGGATCCGGAGCACCGGAACTATCTGGAGACCATCCTGTCCAGCGGAAAAAGCCTGCTCACCCTCATCAACGACATCCTCGACCTGTCCAAGATCGAGGCCGGCCGTCTGGAACTGTCCCGGGAGCCGGTGAACCTGGAGGGGCTGACCGCGGAAGTCCTCCGGATGTTCCGCCTCAAGGCCAAGGAGAAATCGATCGCCCTCGACGCCGAAATCTCTCCGGAGCTTCCCGAGTGGGTGGTCGGCGACGAGGTCCGCCTGCGCCAGGTGCTGATCAACCTGGTGGGAAACGCCGTCAAGTTCACCGACCAGGGCCGTGTGCGGCTGACCGTCCGCGGCGCGACCCCGGAGGAAGCCCGGACGCCGGCGTCCGTGGACCGGACCGCCGTGGTCTTCGAGGTGGCGGATACGGGCATCGGGATCTCCGTGGACCAGCAGGAGCGGATCTTCGACGCCTTCGAGCGGCAGAAGGACGCGGGCCGGGAGTCCGAGGGGACCGGGCTGGGGCTGGCCATCTCCGGGAAGCTGGTCGAAATGATGAACGGGGTCATCTCCGTGGAGAGCGGACCCGGGCGCGGCAGCCTGTTCCGGGTGATCCTGCGGGAGATGGCGGTGGCCGGCCGATCGTCCGGGCCGTCCCGCCGGGGATCGGCGGAATCCGGGACCCCGGTGGGGGAAGTCCTGTTCGAACCGGCCACCGTGCTGGTCACGGACGATGTTCGCACCAACCGGGAGCTGGTCCGGGCCTACCTCCGGGGGACCGGACTCACGGTGGCGGAGGCGGAGGACGGGGAGAAAGTCCTGGCCCTGTTCTCGTCCGGCGGCCCCCCCCCGGACCTGATCCTCATGGACCTTCGGCTTCCGGGGCTGGACGGCTACCAGCTCACGGAGATCCTGAAAAGCCGCGAACCGTCGCGCCGCGTCCCCGTCATCGCCTTCACCGCCCAGGCCATGACATCGGACCGGGAGAAGATCGCCACCCTCTTCGACGGATCCCTCTACAAACCCCTGGGACGGGAGGCTCTGGTGGCCGAATTGAAACGGTTCCTGCCGGTCCGGGGCGGGACGGGCGAAACCGCCCCGGGGGCCCACCGGGGGGTGGCGGCCCCGGGGGAGTCCGGGCCCCCCGCCCCGGAGCTTCGGGCGGCCCTGGAGGAC
Source organism: uncultured Desulfobacteraceae bacterium (assembly GCA_964431545.1). GTDB lineage: Bacteria > Desulfobacterota > Desulfobacteria > Desulfobacterales > JAABSP01 > CAYSLC01. Next base: position 63,923 of record CAYSLC010000003.1, read on the forward strand.
GAGATGCTCCCCGCCTGGGAGGAGATCGAGGATGTCTGTTATCTCGACGGGGTGGTCCGGTTCGCCGAGCGTCTGGGGGCGTTGGCGGACGCCCACGGGTCGGCGTCCCTGTCGGCCTATGCGGGGGAGCTGTCCCGCTGCGCCCACAACGTGCAGGTGGACGGCATGGAGCGGCTCATGGGGGCGTTCCCGGACCTGGTGGCATCGTTTCGGACCGCGGCCTCCAATGGGGGGCGGCCGCTCATCCCGCCGCCCACCGACAACCTCCGGGAGCTGCGGCGGCTGGCCACGCTCGGCCTCATGGGCCGGGTGGAGGCGCACGCCACGCGCCTGGCCGAGGCCGACGGCCGGTATCTGCCCTTTGCCGGCAGACTCCGGGCCCTGGCCCGGGATTTCGAGGACAGCCGGCTGATCGCCTTCATCGACGGGTTCCTGGACGAGGGGGCGGCCTTGTGAGGCGGGGGGCCATGGAACACCGGCGCGCCTTCATCGGCGGGCCGCTAAAAAACCCGATGTTTCCGGTCGGGAAGAGACGAATGGGAGCATTACCCGTTTCTGAATCAGAAAGAACCAAGCCCGGACGATGCCTTTGGTCGGCATCCGTCAAAGACCTCCGAGGTTTCAAAAACCATAGAGGTCTGGGAGTTCCGCGCTTTCCTGTGAGGGAGTCACAAGAATTAAAACCACCCGGCTTAATCGTGACGTCAAAATTTCATCATAAACAAAAAGGCGGGCATCTTATTTTTGTTGTGACTCCCGAACAAAAAGGAGTGCGAAAATTTCGTTTTTCGCACTAAAAAGCGCACCCCCCAGCCGAGGCTGGGACCGAACCTGACAGTAACTAAAATCCGCAACTATCTGAATTTATTGAGGCGGACTTTTAGTTACTTAGAAGGGGGAACAGCCCATTCGGGTGCGAAAAATATAATTTTC
>CAYSLC010000004.1:0-30127 GCA_964431545.1 uncultured Desulfobacteraceae bacterium
CAGTGGGATCTGGGGGACGTGGTGGGGGCCGCCGGGACGCTCTTCCGCACCCGCACCGGCGAGCTCTCGCTGCATGTGCGCGAGCTGCGGCTGCTCACCAAGTCCCTGCGCCCCCTGCCGGAGAAGTTCCACGGCCTCGCCGACCAGGAGACCCGCTACCGCCAGCGTTACCTGGACCTCATCGTCAACCAGGAGGTGCGCGACACCTTCCGCACCCGCAGCCGGGTCATCGACCACATCCGGCGCTTCCTGGTGGAGCGGGGGTATCTCGAGGTCGAGACCCCCATGATGCAGGCCATCCCCGGCGGCGCCGCGGCGCGGCCCTTCGTCACCCACCACAACGCCCTGGACATGCGCCTGTACCTGCGCATCGCCCCGGAGCTCTACCTCAAGCGCCTGGTGGTGGGGGGCTTCGAGAAGGTCTTCGAGATCAACCGGAACTTCCGGAACGAGGGGGTCTCCACCCAGCACAACCCCGAATTCACCATGCTGGAGTTCTATCAGGCCTACGCCACCTACCAGGATCTCATGGACCTTACCGAAAAGATGTTCTCCCGAGTGGCGGAGTCGGTGCTGGGGACCACCGAGATCCGCTATCAGGGGGATACGGTGGACCTTGCAGGCCCCTGGCGGCGGATTCCTCTCGCGGACGCCCTCTCCGAGATCGGCGGCGTCCCCTCCGACATCCTCGGGGATCGAAAGGCGCTCCTCGATTTTGCGGAGAACAAGGGCGTTCGGATCACCAAGGCCGGCAAATTGGGCAAGGTGATCACCAAGCTCTTCGACGCCCTGGTGGAGCCGAAGCTGATCCAGCCCACCTTCATCACGGGGTATCCGGTGGAGGTGTCGCCCCTGTCCCGGCGCAGTGAATCCCATCCCGAACTCACCGACCGGTTCGAACTGTTCATCGGCGGCCGGGAGATCGCCAATGGGTTCTCGGAACTCAACGACCCGGAGGATCAGAAGGGCCGGTTCGTGGAACAGGCGGCGGAGCGGGACGCCGGGGACGTGGAGGCCCACCAGATGGACGAGGACTACCTCGAAGCCCTGGAGTACGGCATGCCGCCCACGGCCGGAGAAGGGATCGGGATCGATCGGATGGTCATGCTGATGACCGATGCCGCGTCGATCCGGGAGGTGATTCTCTTCCCCCACATGAAACCCCAGTCCGGTTGAGCCGTGCCCTTCGAAGTCTTCATCGGCGGCCGGTACCTGAGGGCCAAACAGAAGCAGGCGTTCATCTCTTTGATCACGCTGCTCTCCATCGCCGGCGTGACGGTGGGGGTCATGGCGCTCATCATCGTGATCGCCGTGATGGCCGGGTTCGAGTCGGATCTCAAGCGCCGCATTCTCGGGGTGGAATCCCATGTGATCCTCCTTCGCCACGGCGGAGCGTTCACCGACTACAAGAATGTCCTCCATCAGGTCGAACAGGTGGACGGCGTCCGCGCGGCCACCCCCTTCGTCTACTCTCAGATCATGCTCCGCTCCGGTTCCGGTCTGTCCGGGGCGGTGCTCCGGGGCATCGATCCCGCCTCGGCGGGCAAGGTGATCGAAAACTTCGATGACGAGACCCTGGCGCAACTCTCCCGGATGGAGACGGATGAAGGGTCGCGGGCTTCGGGAATCATCCTTGGCAAGGAACTGGCCGCCAACCTCGGCGTGGGGCCCGGCGACCCCGTGTATGTGATCGCCCCCCGGGGCATGCTCTCGCCCATGGGCCACCTTCCGGCCATGCGGCGGTTCACCGTGGTGGGGCTCTTCTCCTCCGGGATGTACGAGTACGACGGTTCCCTGGCCTATGTCCATCTGTCGGACGCACAGAGCGTCCTGCGGATGAAGGCGGCGGTCACCGGCATCGAGATCCGGGTGACGGAACTCTACAAAGCGGACGAGATCGCCGGCGGGATCGAGCGGGCTCTGGGATTTCCCTACTGGACCAAGGACTGGATGCAGATGAACCGGAATCTCTTCTCCGCCCTAAAGCTGGAGAAGACCGTGATGTTCATCATCCTGGCGCTCATCGTGCTGGTGGCCGCCTTCAATATCGCCGGATCGTTGATCATGATGGTGATGGAGAAGACCCGGGATATCGCCATCCTGAAAGCCATGGGGGCGACGGACCGGTCGATCCGCCGGATCTTCGTCTTCAAGGGGATGACCATCGGCGCCGTGGGAACCGGCCTGGGGGTCGGCCTCGGAATTTTTCTCTGTACCCTGCTGGGCCATTACCAGTTCATCGAACTGCCGCCGCAGGTCTACTACATTACCCACCTGCCGGTGCGGCTGGAGAAGCTCGACGTGGTGATCATCGCCGGCGCCGCCCTGCTCATCTGCTTTCTGTCGACCCTCTACCCGGCGCGACAGGCGGCCCGGCTCAATCCGGTGGATGCCTTCCGCTATGGCTGAGGAACGGAGGGAACCAAGACAGCTTTCCGGGGATCCGATCGTGGAGGGCAGGAGGCTGTTCAAGAGTTTTCCCTCGGTGGACGGCGACGGGGCCCGGCTGGAGATCCTCAAGGACGTCACCTTCGGCCTCCGTGCCGGGGAGACGGTGGCCATCGAGGGGGCCTCGGGCATCGGAAAGTCGACCCTGCTCCACATCCTGGGGACCCTGGACCGGCCCGACAGCGGACAACTGATCTTCCGGGGTCGGGATGTGTTCACGTTCACCAACGACAGGCTGGCCCGGTTTCGGAACGAATCCATCGGATTCGTCTTCCAGTTCCACCATCTGCTGGCCGAGTTCACCGCGCTGGAAAACGTGATGATGCCGGCGCTCATCCAGGGGAAACGCAAGGACGCGGCCAGGGAGGCGGCGGAGCGGTTGCTGGTCCGGGTGGGCCTGGCCGATCGGTTGGCCCATCGCGTGCCGGAGCTTTCCGGCGGGGAGCAGCAGCGGGTGGCCCTGGCCAGGGCCCTGGTGCTCAACCCGGCGGTGCTCCTGGCCGACGAGCCCACCGGAAACCTGGATCGGAAGAGCAGCGCCCGGGTCCACGAGATGCTGGTGGAACTCAACCGGGAGTTCGGCATGACCCTCGTGGTGGTCACCCACAACACGGAGTTGGCGGCTTACATGTCCCGTCGCGTGACGCTGGTCAACGGTCTCTTGGCGGAGGCGGAGTGAGGAGACGAGACGATGAAGGCATTCGATAGGGGTTGGATGAGATCGGTCATCGGTGCGATGGTGGCGGTGTTTCTGGGCTTGGCCGGAGCCGCGGACGCGGCGGAGCGGATCAGGGTGATCGTGTTGCCCTTCGAGATTTACGCGAGCCGGGATTTCTCCTACCTCCAGGAGCGGATCCCCGAGGTGATCCGGGAGAACCTCCGCGCCGACGGGGCCGAGATCGTGGAACTTCCCCCGCCCGTCCCCACCCCGAAAAATCTCACCATGGGGCAGCTCCGGGACCTGGCCATGACCCACAACGCCGACTACGTCATCTGGGGATCGATGACCTGGATCGGCCAGCAGTTCAGCCTCGACGCCCGGATGATCGACGCCTTCGGCCGAAGGCCGGTGAGCACCTTCTTCGTGGAGGGGCAGCGCATCGAAAACCTGTCCGGCGTGGTCCAGGAGCTGGCCGGGCGGTTCGGCATGAAGCTCTTCGATCGGGAGCAGGTGGCCAAGATCAACATCGCCGGGAATCAGCGCATCGAGGACGATGCCATCCGTCGGGTCATCAAGACCGAGCCGGGGGAGATCTACGAGCCCAAGCAGCTCTCCCGGGACTTGAGATCGGTCTACGCCATGGGGTATTTCGATGATATCCGCATCGAGGCCAGAGACGGCCTCGGCGGCAAGATCGTCACCTTCCACGTCAAGGAGAAGCCGACCATCCGGATCATACGGATTCTGGGAAACCGGATCTACGACGACGAGGAGATCAAAGAGACGCTGACCCTCAAGACCGGATCGATCCTCAACGTCTTTACGATCCAGAGCAACATGAAGCGGATCGAGGCCCTCTACAAGGAGAAGAACTACCACAACGTGGTGGTGAGTTACAATCTCGACGCCCTGGAGAACAACCAGGCCGACCTGGAGTTTGTGATCGAAGAGGGGCGGAAGATTCGGATCAAGGAGATCAACTTCATCGGGAACCAGGCCTACACCGACAAACAGCTCAAAAAGCAGATGAAGACCTCCGAGAAGGGGTTCTGGTCCTGGATCACCTCCTCCGGCGAACTCAACCAGGAGGACCTGGACCGGGACATCGCCAAGCTGGCGGCCCTCTACCACAACAACGGGTATGTGGAGGCCCGGGTCGCCGATCCCAAGATCGAATTCCGGGGGGAGTGGATCCATATCACCATCAAGGTCGACGAGGGGCCCCAGTTCCGTGTGGGCGAGGTCGCCGTGGCGGGAGACCTCATCAAGCCGGAGCGGGAGCTGATGGAGAAGGTGGGCATCGGCAAGCAGAAGGTCTACAGTCGGGAGGTGGTGCGTAACGACGTGCTGGCCCTCACCGATGTCTATTCGGACGAGGGGTATGCCTACGCCCAGATCGTGCCGCGGATCGACAAGAACGACACCCGCCGAACGGTCGACATCACCTACGAGATCGACAAGGGAAAACTCGTCTATTTCGAGCGGATCATCATCAGCGGCAACACCAAGACCCGGGACAAAGTCATCCGGCGCCAGCTCCGGGTTTACGAGCAGGAGGTCTTCAGCGGCCAGCGCCTCAAGCGGTCCGTCCGGAACCTCCACCGGCTCGACTATTTCGAGGACGTCCGGGTGAATACCCAGAAGGGGAGCGCCGACGACAAGATGATTCTCAAAATCGACGTGACCGAGAAGCCCACCGGCACCTTCAGCTTCGGCGGGGGGTACAGCAGCGTGGAGAACCTCTTCGCCATGGCCTCCATCTCCCAGCGGAACCTCTTCGGCCGGGGGCAGATCCTCCAGCTCAAGGCCGAGGTGGGCGGCACCACCAGCCGGTACACCTTCAGCTTCACGGAGCCCTGGCTGTTCGACATCCCCCTGTCGGCCGGCTTCGATCTCTACAACTGGGAGCGGGATTACGATACCTACGACAAAGACAGCAAAGGGGGCGGGGTCCGGTTCGGCTATCCGGTCTTCGACTTCACCCGGATCTACCTCTCCTACCGCTACGATATCGGGGACATCACCAACATCACCGAGGATGCGTCGGACCTCGTCCGGGACATGGAGGGGACCAACGTCACCAGCTCCGTGGCCACCACCCTGCGGTACGATTCCCGGGACCGGATGTTCAACCCCACCGAGGGGGGGGATCACAGCCTCAGCGTGGAGTACGCCGGCCTCGGGGGGGACATCGCCTTCACCAAGTACATCGGCGAGGCGGGGCAGTACATCCCCCTTTTCTGGGGGACCGTGGGATTCCTTCACGGCAAGGCGGGATATGTGGAGGAGAACCCCGACGGGAAGCTGCCCGACTACGAGCGGTTCTATCTCGGCGGGATGAATTCCCTGCGCGGGTTTGACTGGCGGGATATCAGCGCCTTTGATGACGAGGGCGCCAAGATCGGCGGGGACAAGTTCGTCCAGTTCAACGTGGAATATCTGATTCCCCTGGTCAAGGAGGCCGGGATCGTCGGGGTGCTCTTCTTCGACACCGGAAACGTCTACAACAACGATGAGGACATCGATTTCAACGAGATGCGGGAAAGCGCCGGATTCGGCTTCCGCTGGTATTCCCCCATGGGGCCCATCCGCATCGAGAACGGCTATATTCTCGATCCCCTGGAGGGGGAGGACAGCGGCGGTCGATGGGAGTTTTCCATGGGCGGCGCCTTTTAGCGTCTTCTTCACCCTCGGCGCCGGAAGGCGCCCTGAACCATGAAACCACAACATCCATGAAAGGCACAAAAAGGAGGTATGGAACCATGCATAGGATCACCATTCAGGGAGGCATGGCGCGCCGGTTCGCCCCCCTTTTCTTTCTCTTGGCGGCGGGCCTCTTCAGCCTCTGTTTTGCCTCGCCGGCGTCGGCCGCGGACCTGAAGATCGGCGTCGTCGATTTCCAGCGGATCCTCAAGGAGTCGGCCGCCGGAAAAGCGGCCCAGGCGGAGATCGAGAAGAAAGGCAAGGAGATGGAGGCGAGCCTCCAGACCAAGAAGGACGAGATCGACGGCATGCGGGAGAAACTGGAGCGGGAAGCCCTGGTGATGAACAAGGAACAGCGCGAAGAGCGGGAGCGGGAGATCCGCATCAAGATCAATGACGCCAAGAGCCTCCAGAAGAAGTTCCGGGACGAGTTCAAAGCCTTTGAGGCCCGGATCATCAAAAGAATCCAGACCGAGTTCTTCGAACTGGTGGAGAACCTCGGCAAGCGGCAGAAGTACGATCTGATTATCGAAAAAATGGGGGTCCTGTACGCCACCGATTCCGTCGACCTCACCGATCAGCTGATTAAACTCTACAACACGAAATACTGATCGGGAGTTCGACAGGACCGAGATGACGCTTCTTCTAGGAAAAGCCGCGGAGATGGTGGGCGGCCGGGCGGTGGGGGATCCGGACTTCGCCATCTCCGGCGTCGCCCCCTTCGAGGCCGCCGCGGGCGACCAGATCACCTTCGCCTCCGGGGCGAAGTTCCTCAAGCGGATCGGGGAGACGGGGGCGGGAGCCGTGATCGCGCCCGCCGACTTCGAGCCGCCCGGGGGCAACTTCATCCTGGCGGAGAATCCCCAGGCCGCCTTCGTGAAGCTCGCCTGGCATTTTCATCCGCCCAAGGTCCCCGGCTATTTCGGCCAGGGAGCGGGGATCAGCCCCTCGGCGCACGTGGGCGCGGAATTCCAGGCTGGAGAGGATCTCCGGGTGGGCCCCTTTGCCGTGATCGGCGACCGGGTCCGCGTGGGGAGCCGGGCGACCATCCATCCCCACGCGGTGATCGGAGATGGGGTCCGCCTGGGGGACGATGTGGAGATCCATCCCCACGTGGTCATCCATGACGGATGCCGGATCGGCAGCCGGGTCGCCATCCAGGCGGGATCGGTCATCGGGGCCGACGGCTACGGCTACATCCCCGACGGACGGAAGTACCGGAAGATCCCCCACCGGGGGATCGTCCGGATCGACGATGACGTGGAGATCGGCGCCGGGAACACCATCGACAGGGGAACCTTCGGCGTCACCCGGATCGGCCGGGGGGTGAAGACGGACAACCTGGTCCATGTGGCCCACAATGTAACCGTCGGAGCGGACACCCTCCTGGTGGCCCAGGTGGGGATCGCCGGCAGCACGGCCATCGGCAGCCACGCCATCCTCGCCGGGCAGGTGGGGGTGGCCGGCCACCTGAAGATCGGCGACGACGTGACGGTGGGCCCCCAGTCGGGCATCGGGCGGGATATCCCCGATGGATCGGTGGTTACGGGATCGCCGGAGATGGACCACCGGGTATGGCTCCGGGTCCAGCGGATCCTGCCCATGCTGCCGGAACTGAAAAAGCGGCTCCAGGCCGTGGAAAAGAGATTGAAAGGGGCGCCATCGGATGCCTGACACCGAAGAAAACGGGAAAACCTCCCACGGACCCTACGAGATCGGAAAGATCCTCGCCTGCCTGCCCCACCGCTACCCTTTCCTCCTCATCGACCGGATCCTGGAGATCCAGGCCAAGGAATCGATCCGGGCCTTGAAGAACGTGAGCGCCAACGAGCCCTATTTTCAGGGGCACTTTCCGGGGACCCCCATCATGCCCGGCGTCCTCATCGTGGAGGCCATGGGCCAGGCCGGCGGGGTACTGGTGATTGACTCCCTCTCCCCGGAGCGGGAGGGCTCTTTGGTCTACTTCATGGGGTTCGACAAGGTGCGGTTCCGGCGGCCGGTGGTGCCGGGGGACCGGTTGATCCTGGAGGTGACCCTTTTGAAGGCCCGGCCCAAGGTGGTGAAGATGTCCGGGATCGCCTCCGTGGACGGGAACCGGGTGGCGGAGGCGGAGCTGCTCGCCGCCTTTGGAGATGCCTGATGATCCATCCCACGGCCATCGTCGACCCCTCGGCCGAGCTGGCCGCCGACGTGTCGGTCGGCCCCTATGCCATCATCCGGGAGAACGTCACTATCGGGGCCGGGACCACCATCGGCCCACACGCGGTGGTCGACCCCTACGTCACCATCGGACCCGACTGCCGGATCTTCCAGTTCGCCGCCATCGGCGGCGTCCCCCAGGCGGTGAAGTTCGGCGGGGAGAAGACCTACGTCAAGATCCACCGGGGGACGATAGTCAGGGAGTTCGTCACGGTCCACCGGGGAACCGCCTTCGGCGGCGGGATCACCGAGGTGGGGGAGGAGAACTTCCTCATGGCGTACACCCATGTGGCCCACGACTGCAAGACGGGCCGGGGGGTGATCATGGCCAACGCGGCGACCCTGGCCGGCCATATCGTCATCGGGGATTACGTGACGGTGGGCGGGCTGGTGGCGGTCCACCAGTTCGTCCGCATCGGGGACTACGCCTACGTGGGGGGCAAGTCGGCGGTGGTCAAGGACGTTCCCCCCTACGTCATCGCAGCCGGGGACCGGGCCCGGCTCCACGGCCTCAACACCGTGGGGCTCAAACGGCTGGGCATGTCCGGGACCACCCTCTCCAACCTCAAGAAGGCGTACCGGATCATGTTCCGCATCGGGCTCACCATGAACGAAGCCATCGAGCGGGTCCGGGCCGAGGTGGAGCTGATCCCGGAGGTGCGCCGCTTCATCGAGTTCGCCCAGTCGTCCACCCGGGGGATCACCCGGTGATCCCCCGGCGAGCCGTCCTGGAGACCGCGGAGGCCCCCCTATCCGAACCGGCGGATCCGGACGCCTCGGCGGAACCGGCTCCGCATGACGGGGCCGATCCGACCCCCATCGGCCTCATCGCCGGAAACGGACAGTTCCCCCTCATCTTCGCCAAGGCGGCCCGGGAGAAGGGGTATGCCGTCTACGCCGCCGCCTACCTCAAGGAGGCGGATCCGGCCCTGGCCGACCACGTGGACGGGATCGAGTGGCTCCACCTGGGGCAGGTGGGACGACTGATCAAATTCTTGAAGAAGCACGACGCCCGACAGGCGGTGATGATGGGGGGGATCCGAAAGACCCGGATGTTCACCGACATCCGCCCCGACATCAAGGCCATCGCCATCATCGCCGGTATGCGCCACACCCACGACGACGGGGTGCTCCGGGCCTTTGCCGGCGCCCTGGAGAAGGAGGGGATCCGGGTCCGGTCCGCCACCTTTCTGCTGCCCGATCTTCTGGCGCCCGAGGGGTGCTGGACCCGGCGCAAGCCCTCCCGTTCCGAGCAGGGCGATATCGATCTCGGCTGGCGGCTGGCCAAGGAGATCGGCCGTCTCGACATCGGCCAGTGCGTGGTGGTGAGCGGCGGGACGGCCCTGGCCGTGGAGGCCATCGACGGCACCGACGCCACCATCCGCCGGGGCGGGGGACTCGGCGACGGCGGGGCCGTGGTGGTGAAGATCTGCAAGCCGAACCAGGACGAACGGTTCGATGTCCCCGCCATCGGGACCGAAACCATCCGGACCATGGCAGAGTCCGGCGCCGGGGTCCTCGCCGTGGAGGCGGGCCGCGCCGTGGTCTTCGACCGGCTGGAGATGATCGGGCTGGCCGACCGGCACCGGATTTCGATCGTCGCCCTGAACCGGGGCCCATGAGAACTCTTTAAGGAGCGTTGGATCGGATGGAGAAACTGCGCGTGGCGGTGATCGGCGCCGGATATCTGGGAAAGTTCCACGCCGAGAAGTACGCCCGGATGGACGATGTCTCCCTGGTGGGGGTCGCCGACGTGGACCAAAGCCACGCCGAGGCGGTGGCGGCCCGGCACGGCGTCCCCGCGTTTACCGACCACCGGGACCTCCTCGGCAAGGTGGACGCCGTCAGTATCGTGGTGCCCACCCCTGCCCATTATGCGGTGAGCCGGGAATTTCTGGAAAACGACGTGGACGTCCTCATCGAAAAGCCCATGACCGTCACCCTCGCCGAGGCGGACGAACTCATCGGCATCGCGGAGGAGCGGGGGCTGATCATCCAGGTGGGCCATCTGGAGCGGTTCAACTCCGCGGTGGTCGCCCTCCGGGACATCCTGAAAAAGCCGATGTTCATCGAGTCCCACCGGCTCTCCACCTTCAAGGGGCGGGGCACCGACGTGAGCGTGGTCCTCGATCTCATGATCCACGATATCGACATCATCCTCAACTTCGTCAAGGCCGATGTCCGGACCATCCACGCGGCCGGCATTCCGGTCATCTCCGACCATGTGGACATCGCCAACGCGCGGCTGGAGTTCGGCACCGGATGCGTGGCCAACGTCACCGCCAGCCGGATCTCCATGAAGAACGAGCGGAAGATCCGGCTCTTCCAGAAGGACGCCTACATCTCTGTCGATTTTGCCAGCCATGAGATCACCGTGGTCCGCCAGGACGGTGATCATCCGGGGATCGGGCTGATTCCCGGCATGAAGATCGACCAGATGTGCTTCACCAAGGGGGACGCCCTGGAGGACGAGCTGCGCTCCTTCGTCCGATCGGTGATTCGCCGGGAGACCTCCGAGGTCACCGGGCAGATGGGCCGGGATGCCCTCCGGGTGGCCCTGTCGATCATGGAACAGATCCGGTCCACATCGGCCCGCCTGGCGGGGGCGTGATCCTTGGCGACTGCGCCCCGAAAGTGCGTCATGATCGTGGCCGGGGAGGCCTCCGGAGACCGGCACGGCGCCAACCTGGTCCGGGCCATGGCCGACCGGTCCGGGGATCTCTTCTTCGTGGGCGTGGGGGGGCGGGCCATGCGGGAGGCGGGGGTCCGGGTCATGGTGGACGCCGACCGGCTGTCGGTGGTGGGGATCACCGAGGTGATCGCCCGGCTGCCGGAGATCCTCAAGGGGATCGGCGTGGCCAAGGGGCTGTTGCGCAATCTCCGGCCCGACTTGCTGATCCTCATCGATTTCCCCGATTTCAACCTCCATCTGGCGGCCACGGCCAGGCGGCTGGGGGTCCCGGTCCTCTACTACATCAGCCCCCAGATCTGGGCCTGGCGCGCCGGCCGGGTCCGGAAGATCGGCCGGCGGGTGGACCACATGGCGGTGATCCTCCCCTTTGAAGAGCGGTTCTATCGGCGCCACCACATCCCGGTCACCTTTGTGGGCCACCCCTTGAGCGAGGCCCGGTCTCCGCGGCGCCACGTCCCCCTAAATGACATCGATGGGGTGGAGATCTCGGATGAACCGGCGGATACCGGATCCGGCGGGTGGACCATCGGTCTGCTGCCCGGGTCCCGCAGCGGAGAGATCGCCCACCACCTGCCCCTGATGCTCCGGGCGGCCCACCGGCTGGCCGGGCGCTTCCCGGAGGTGCGGTTTCTGGTATCGGTGGCCGGGTCGATCCGCCGGGAGAGGACCGAGGAGATCGTCCGGGCCCATCCGGGACCGGCGTCCGTGATTCCCGTCCCCGACGGCGTGGAGCGGGTCCTTTCGCGCGCCCACCTGGTGGTGGCGGCCTCCGGAACCGTCACCCTGGAGACCGCCATGTACGGGGTCCCCATGGTGATCATCTACCGGGTCTCTCCCCTGAGCTACTGGCTGGGACGGCTCCTCATCCGGGTCAAACACATCAGCCTGGTCAACCTGATCCTGGACGGACCCGTGGTGCCGGAGCTGATCCAGAACCAGGCCTCTCCCACCCGCATCGCCGATGCCGTGGCCGATCTTCTGGCGGATCCTCGTCGACGCCGCCGTCAGAAGGGGGCGTTCTCCGCACTCCGAAACCTGCTGGGGGAACCGGGGGCCGACCTCCGGGTGGCCCGGATCGCGCTGGATCTGTTGTAGATGGAACGCCCGATCCAAAATGGGTCCGCCAAAACCCCTTCGGCCCATCTCAAATGGCGGCTGGTGGGTCTTCTCGGAAATGCGCTCGTCGACGTTCTTTTCAAAACCTTGTCCATCGAGTCGGTCGGGCTTGGTCCCGAGCTTCGGGAGATCCACGTTGCCCGGCGGATGATCGCGGCCGCGTGGCACTCGCGGATCCTCCTCCTCGGCCACCTCTATCGCGGGTGGGACGGCGTGGCCCTGGTGAGTCGATCCGAGGACGGGGAGATCATCGCCCGGATGCTCCAGCGACAGGGTCAGGAGACGGTCCGGGGCTCCACCTCCAGGGGGGGAGCCCGGGCCCTGGCCCGGATGGTGATGAAGCTCCGGGAGCGAAACCGGGTGGCGGTCATCATCCCCGACGGCCCCCGGGGGCCCCGGTTCAGGGTCCAGCCGGGGATCATCGCCCTGGCCGCCAAGACCGGGTACCCCATCGTCCCAATGACCTACAGCGCCCGGCGGATGAAGGTCTTCAACAGCTGGGACCGGTTCATCCTGCCGGCCCCCTTCACCCGGTGCCGGGTGGTCTATGGCCGGCCCCTCCGGGTCCCTCCGGGTCTCGATCGAGCCGGGGCGGAGGCGCACCGGAAACACCTGGAGGACGCCCTCAACGCCATCACCCGACAGGCGGACGCCCGGTTCGGCCATCGGGTATTCTAGGCGGAAGATCCGTCGGAGGTTCCACCGCGCAGCCATGGCCAAAAAGATCCAACCGATCCTCAAGCACGGCATGGAGAGCCGCCACCGGTACATCCTCTCCCTGATCAAACAGAACACCGGCCGGCTGGCCGGGGCCATGGCCTGCATGCTGGTCATCGCCGCCGCCACCTCGGCCACCGCCTTCCTGGTCAAACCGGTCCTCGACGACATCTTCTTCAAGAAAGATCTGGTCATGCTCCGGGTGATCCCCCTGGTGGTGATCTTCATCTACTTCATGCGGGGGGCGGGGTATTACGGCAACGCCTACCTCATGAACTACGTGGGGGAGTCGATCATTCGCCACCTGAGAAACCGCCTCTACGACCGGATCCAGGACCTGCCCATCGCCTTCTTCCAGGACGAACGGACCGGTGTTCTCATGTCCCGGATCACCAACGACGTCAACATCATCAAGTCGATGGTCTCCACGGCGGTCACCGGCGGGCTCCGGGACGTCTTCACCATCGTCGGCCTCACCGCCGTGATCTTCTACCGGGACTGGAAGATGGCGCTCTTCGCCCTGATCATCCTCCCTGTCGCCTTCTTTCCCATCGTGGAGTTCGGCCGGCGGGTCCGGCGGGTGAGCACCGGATGCCAGGAGGCCATGGCCGATCTCAGCTCCTTTCTCCACGAGACCCTCTTCGGCAACAAGATCGTCAAGGCCTTCGGCATGGAGGAGAATGAGAAACAGCGGTTCTTCCAGCGGACCGAGGATCTCTTCCGCCTCGAGATGAAGGCGGTGGTGGCCAAGTCCCTCTCCTCGCCGGTGATGGAGTTCCTCGGCGGGCTCGGGGTGGCCTTCATTATCTGGTACGGCGGCTCCCGGGTGATCCAGGGCACCTCCACCCCCGGCACCTTCTTCTCCTTCATGGCGGCCGTGCTGATGCTCTACGATCCGGTGAAGAAGCTGACCAAGCTCAACAACGCCGTCCAGCAGGGGCTGGCCGCCGTGGACCGGGTCTTCGACATCATCGAGCGGGATTCGGATATCACCGAGGATCCGGAACCGGTCCACATCGACCGGAAACCCCACCGGGTCGCCTTCGACAACGTCACCCTCAAGTACGGCGATACGGTGGCCCTCCGGGGCATCGATCTGGACGTCCCCCCGGGGGAGATCGTGGCCCTGGTGGGGATGAGCGGGGGGGGGAAGACCTCCCTGGTCAACCTGATCCCCCGGTTCTACGACGTGAGCGAGGGGGCGGTCCGGATCGACGGCCTCGATGTCCGCCGGGCCTCGGTGGCCTCCCTCCGGGACCAGATCGCCATCGTCACTCAGGATACCATCCTCTTCAACCGGACGGTGGCCGAGAACATCGCCTACGGCAAGCCCGATGCGTCCCGGGAGGAGATCGAAGGGGCCGCCAAAATGGCCTACGCCCACGACTTCATCCGCAGGATGCCCGACGGGTATGCCACGGTGATCGGCGAGCTGGGCGGGCGGCTGTCCGGCGGGGAGAAGCAGCGGATCTGCATCGCCCGGGCCCTGTTGAAGGACGCCCCCATCCTGATCCTCGACGAGGCGACCTCGGCTTTGGACACCGAGTCGGAGATGCTGGTCCAAAAGGCCCTGGAGAACCTGATGAAGGGCCGCACCACCTTTGTGATCGCCCACCGCCTCTCCACCATCTCGTACGCCCACCGGATCCTGGTGGTGGTGGACGGCCGGATCGTGGAGTCGGGGCGCCACCAGGATCTCCTGGATCTCCGGGGGGAATACTACAAACTCCACCAGATGCAGTTCAACAAGAACACCGATCCGCAAGGGGCTCCGGCCGGCCCGCCGCGCCATGCGGAGGAGACCGGATAGTCCGGATCGATCCCTCCGGGGATCGGTCGCCTTGGGGATGGAAACGGAAACAGGAGGAAGAGCAGAAATGGCGGTCAACTTCAACGATGACGAATGGGTATGGGTGGTGGTGATCCTCGGGGCCGGAGGCCGGGATCAGATCCTGGGACAGCACGATCAGGACGCGGATCTCTCCTTCATCCCCGTGTTCCGCTCCAAGGAGGACGCTTTGGTCAGCTACAAGCGTTTCGCCCTGGACAAGGAGAAAAAGTACGAGGTGCAGGCCATGTTCTATGGGGAACTCTGCAAGGAGGCCCGGGAAAACGGCTTTTCGCTGTTCATCCTCGATGAGGATGGGAAGGTGCTGGATAAGAAGGCGCCGTAGATAAGATGCCATCAGCCGATGCCGCCCGGCAGGCCATCCCGCGTACACGCCGTGGCCGTCGCCGATGGGAACTTCATCCCCGAAAAGAGAGGAGCACATGGTGAAAGAGATCCTCGGCCCCTATCCCGTAACCATCGACATCCCGGTGGCCTGGGGCGAGATGGACGCCTTCGGCCATGTCAACAACATCATCTACTTCCGGTACTTCGAGACCGCCCGCATCGCCTACTTCGCCCGCATGGGATACGTCGAGCACATGGAGGCCGAGGGCCTCGGCCCCATTCTCGCCTCGGCCGAGTGCCGGTACAAGCTTCCCCTCACGTTCCCCGACACCATCTCCGTGGGCGCCCGGATCATCGACCTGGCCGAGGACCGTTTCACCCAGGAGTACGCCGTGGTCAGCCACCAGCACCGGAAACTCGCCGCCAAGGGTCGGGGCGTCATCGTCTCCTTCGATTACCGCAAAAACGAAAAGGCGCCTTTGCCCGAGGTGATTCGGGAGCGGATCAAGGCGATCGAGGGGTGGGCGTGATCGCGCCGATTTCGGCTTTCGGCGTCTGGATCCGTGAGCGGCCACCTTGCATGGCCGGCGTCGATGGGAACCCGTGGAACGCCAAAATGTCTGATGAATGATCGGGCTCTTTGCAGGGCTTCAACGGGAGGTTGACATCCCCGGCGGAATGTAATACGTAATACCGGTATTCCATCTTACTGGAGGTGAGGCCATGCGAGTGACGACCAAAGGGCAGGTGACCATCCCCCAAACGATCCGGAAGAAGATGGGGATCACCCCCGCCACGGAAGTTGAATTCATCGAGGAGAACGGCCGCGTCTATTTGGTGAAAAAGAAGCGTGCCGGTGCGTCGGATCGGCCCTTTGCCCGCCTGAGAGGGGTGGCTTCGGCAAAGATGACCACCGACGAGATCATGGCCCTGACGCGAGGGGCCCGAGGAGGAGGAGATGGATGACCGGGGTCTTTGTCGATTCCAACGTCCTCCTTGACATCTTTCTCGATGATCCCGAATGGGCGGACTGGTCCGAATCGGCCCTGGAAAAGCGCTCCGGAAGCGCCACATTCTATATCAATCCGATGGTCTACGCGGAAGTGTCCGTGGGGTTTGAGCGGATCGAGGCACTGGAGGCGGCCTTGAAACAGGGCGGGTTCAAGATGCTGCGGATCTCCAGGGAGGCGCTGTTTTTGGCCGGCAAGGTCTTCCTCCAATATCGGAAGAACAGGGGCGGCAGGAGATCACCGCTGCCCGATTTCTATATCGGCGCCCAGGCGGCGATCCTCGGCCTGGAATTGATCACAAGGGATGCCGGCCGGTACCGAACCTGCTTTCCCACCCTGCGGCTGATCACTCCGTAATCACATAAAAAAAGGGACCCCGGGCCGAACCCGGAATCCCTTGATGTTCGATGGTAGGCGGTACTGGATTTGAACCAGTGACTTCTACCGTGTGAAGGTAGCACTCTCCCGCTGAGTTAACCGCCCGTTTCGCTGAGAGGGACTATAGGGGCAAACCGGGCCGTCCGTCAAGCATTTTTTCCCTCCGGATCTTCCCCGGCCGCGTCCCCTTCCGGCGCCGGCCGGGAGTCGGAGGGCGGCTCCGGGTCCCCGGCCCCGAAATCCTCGATCTCCCTGGGGGTGGGCAGGTCCTTCAGGTCCTTGAGATCGAACGCCTCCAGGAAATGTTTGGTGGTGGCGTAGATGAGGGGCCGGCCCGGGATCTCCTTTCTGCCCAGCACCCGGATGAACTTTCGCTCCAGCAGGGTCCGGAGGATCCCCCCCGAATCGACCCCCCGGATGTGTTCGATGTCCGCCCGGATGATCGGCTGCTTGTAGGCGATGATGGCCAGGGTCTCCAGGGCCGCCTTGCTCAAGCGGGGCGGCGAGGGCTGGAGGAACCGCCGGATCCACTCGGCATATTCCGGCCGGGTCCTGAGCTGGTAACCGCCGGCCACCTCCTTGAGGAAGAACCCGCCCCCCCGTTCCTCGTATGCCTCCCCGAGCGCCCGGAGCGCCTCCCGGATCTCCTGGGGCTCCGCCTCGTCGGCCACCGATCGGATCCGATCCACCGTGAGGGGCTCCCGGGCCACGAAGAGGAGGCTCTCCACGATGTTTTTCAGGTCATCCATGGGAGGGGAGCCATCAGAGATAGAACAGCCGGATGATCCCCGTGGGCGCGTGCTGGGCGACGGTGATGAGGCAGAGGCGGGCCATCTCCAGGACCGCCAGGAAGGTGACGATGATCTCCGTCTTGGCGGTGTTGCCGGAGAAGAGTTCATCGAAGGCCACCGATCCCCGGGCCTCCAGGAGGGCGATCAACTCGTTCATCTTGTCCTGGACCGAGACCTTCTCGTCGGAGAGGTCGATGGTGTGGTCTCCGGGGAGGTTCTCCAGGACCTTCCGGAAGGCGTGGATCAGCTCCGTGAGGTCCACCCGCACCACGTCGTCCGGGGAAGGCGGAAGCCGGCACTCGTCCGGGCCCGGCTCCCGTCGGAAGATGGCATCCCCCAGCAACGGGCGCTCCGCCAGCTGCTCCGCCACCGACTTCATCTGGAGGTACTCCATCAGGGGCCGGGCGATCTCCATGCGGGGATCCTCCTCGTCCTCCTCGGGGCCGGCGGCCGGCAGGAGCATCCGGGACTTGATCTGTGCCAGGGTGGCGGCCATGAGGATGAAGTCGCCGGCCAGATCGATGTTGAGGGCCTTCATGAATTCCAGATACCCGAGGTACTGGTCGGTGATCAGGGCGATGGGGATGTCGTAGATGTCCACCTCGTTCTTCTTGATGAGGTAGACGAGGAGGTCCATGGGCCCCTCGAAGATGTCCTCGACCTTCACCTCGTACCGGTCGTCGATGATCATGGCGGTCGTCAGATCTTCATGGCGGACCGGACCTCTTCCATGGTCTTCTGGGCCTCGATCCGGGCCTTGTTGCTCCCCGAGAGGATCAGTTCCGCCACCAGGTCCGGGCGCTCCTCGTAGTAGCGCCGTTTCTCCCGGATGGGGGCGAGCCAGTTGACGAGGTGCTCGGCCATCAATTTTTTGCACGCCACGCATCCGATCTCCGCCGACCGGCACTCCTTGTCCACCTGGGCCACCGTCTCCTTGGGGCTGTAGAGCTTGTGGAAGTCGAAGACGTTGCAGACCTCCGGGTCGCCGGGGTCGCTCTTGCGGGCCCGGTTGGGATCGGTGATCATCTGGGCGACCTTGGCCGAAACCGCCTCCGGAGAATCGGACAGGAAGATGGCGTTGTTGTAGCTCTTGCTCATCTTCCGGCGGTCGTGGCCGAGGATCTTGGGGGTCTCGGTCAGGACCGCCTGGGGTTCCGGGAAGATCTCGCCGTAGAAATAGTTGAACCGCCGGGCGATCTCCCGGGTGATCTCCACGTGGGGCACCTGGTCGACCCCCACCGGTACGCCGAAGGCCTTGTACATGATGATGTCGGCGGCCTGGAGGACCGGGTATCCCAAAAAGCCGAAGGTGGACAGGTCCTTGTTTTCGATCTGTACGATCTGGTCCTTATACGTCGGGTTCCGTTCCAGCCAGGGGACCGGGGTGATCATGGAGAGGATCAGGAAGAGTTCCGCATGCTCCTTGATGTGGGACTGGACGAAGAGGGTGCTCGTCTCCGCGGAGAGGCCGGCGCTGAGCCAGTCGATCATCATGTTCTTGACGTTGTCGCTGATGGCGCCGGTTTCCTCGTAATCGCTGGTCAGGGCGTGCCAGTCGGCGATAAAGAAGAAGCAGTCGTAGGTCTCCTGCATCCCGATCCAGTTGGCCAGGGCCCCGTGGTAGTTGCCCAGGTGGAGGCGTCCGGTGGGCCGCATTCCGCTGAGTATCCGTCTTTTCTGGGTCATGCAAACAGCTCCTATCCGCCTAGGAAAAGGTCGAGCAAGGGGTTGATCAAAAAAGAGGTGATTCTACCCAGGGAATCGGTCACAAGCAAGAGAATTATGATCAGCAGTCCGAAGGGTTCCAACCTGGCGTATACCCGTTTCAAAGACGGCGGCAGCAGCAGGGAGACGACCCGGCTGCCGTCCAGGGGCGGCACGGGCAGGAGGTTGAAGACAAAGAGGACCACGTTGATGACCACGCTGTAGGCGAGGAGCTGGAGAACCTCCCGGACGGCCGGAGCATATGTGGTGCCGGCCCAGGATGGTTCGGCGAAAATGATCCCCCGAAAGATGAGGCCCGAGACCACGGCGCAGGCCAGGTTTGCCGTGACCCCGGCCAGGGAGACCAGGAGGGTTCCCAGCCGCCGCCGGCGCATATTCTCGATGTTGACCGGAACCGGCCGGGCATAGCCGAAGAGAAACGGCGCCTTGGACAGGAAGAGGACGGCGGGGATGAGCACCGAGCCCACGGGATGGAGGTGCCGGACGGGGTTGAGGGTCAGCCGGCCCGCCAGGCGGGCGGTGCCGTCCCCCATCCGGTCGGCGACCCAACCGTGGGCCAGCTCGTGGAGGGTCACTCCCACCAGCAGGGGGACGATCATCAGGATGAACTGGTGGACGGCTTCAGGAGACATAGTTGCGTACGAAGTTGAGTTCGTCGTTGCGGGTTTTGACCCGGCCGTTGAGCCGGGCCTCCAGGACGGACTGGAGGACCTCCCTGTAGATGGGTCCGGGGGGCAGTCCCATCTTTTTAAGGTCCCGGCCCCGGACGGAGGTCTCCACGAACCGGAGCTGGGAGAGGTACAGGGAGACGGCCTTTTTCAGCCGCTCCTGCTTGGCGCCGGCCATCATGAAGAGCAGGATTTCGATCCGGAAGCCGGAAAGAGCCTTGAAGATTTCGCTGTTCTCCACCGGCATCCGCCGTCTCAGCCGAAAGAGGGTGCGGTCGGCCTCGAACCGGTCTTCGGTGAAGACCCCCCGATGGCGGGGGGCGATCTCCAGCTTGTCGCAGATCTCCCCGGTCTCCTCCCGGCAGCTGGGGGCCACCAGCGCCAGAAGGTAGACCATCCACCGGTGGTAGGTCTCCTCCAGAAACAGCAGGTCGTGCCATGCGAGCACTTTTTTCACCTCGTCCAGCAGACCGAGGACCCGCTTGGTCGGTTTCAGCACCGGATGGATGATGGTGAGCAGGCCGTAGTCCTCCAGCCGGCGGAGAGCTGGGATCGGGTTTTCTTCTCCAAGGATCAGCCGGAGTTCGGTGAAGATCCGCCGGCCGCTCAGCCCCTTGAAGAAGTCCATCTTCACCACGTTCTTGAGGAGGTTCTCGGTCAATTTCCCCAGTGTGAAGTCGAACCGCTTCTCGAACCGGATCGCCCGGTAGACCCGGGTGGGGTCCTCCACGAAACTCAGGTTGTGGAGGATCCGGATCACCTTCTCTTTTAGGTCCTTCTGGGCCGAGAAGAAGTCGATGAGGGTGCCGAACCGGGACGGGTCGAGGGCGATGGCCAGGGTGTTGACGGTGAAATCCCGCCGGTAGAGATCGAGCTTGATGGAACTCATCTCCACGGTGGGCAGATCGGCCGGAAACCGGTAGTGCTCCATCCGGGCCGAGGCCACATCCACTTTGAACCCGTCGGGGAAGATCACCACCGCGGTGCCGAATTTCTCGTAGGCGTGGATCCGCGCTCCCACCATCCGCGCGTAGGTCTTGGCAAAGGCGATGCCGTCCCCCTCGATGACGATGTCGATGTCCTCATTTTTTCGGTACAGAAGCAGATCCCGGACGAACCCCCCCACCACATACACCCCGTAGCCCAGGTCGCTGCCCACCTCTCCGATCCGCCGCATCATGTTCAGCAGCCATTCCGGGATCCGCTCCCGCATGAACCGGGTGATGCTCCGGGTCCGGGCGTTGATCTCCTCTTTATAGGGATCGGGCACCTTGCCGCCTGAACTGCGGACTTGCTGGACCAGGGTGTTGAGGAGATCGGTCCGGGTGACCACGCCGAGGATGAGGCCGTCCGCCACCACCGGCAGGACCCGCTGCTTGTTCTCGATGATCTCCTCCTGGATCTCGAACAATTCCGCGTCCGGCCCCACCATCCCCAGTTCGGTCACCATATACTCCCCCACCGGCGGGTTGAGGTTGAGGTAGAGGGCCTTGGAGATGATCTGGCGGGTGATGTACCCGAGGAGGCGGTCCTTGCCCTCCTCGTCTTGCTCGGCCACCAGGAGGGCGTTGACGTTATACCGGGTGAGGAGCTTCCGGGCCTCCTCGCAGGGCACCTCCGGGCTCACCTTGATGGCCGGCGCCGACATGAGATCCCTGGCCCGTTTGCTGGAACGCAGGGTGGTGTGGAGGATCTCCAGGAGCTGCTGTTCGGTCTGGGCCAGGGTCCGGTCCTTGATGGACGCGCTGGCGGCGAAGGGGTGCCCCCCGCCCCCCAGCCCCCGGATGATGGCTCCCGCATCCACGTCGGAGGTCCGGCTCCGGCCGACCACGTAGATCTTGTTGCCCATGCGGGCCACTGCAAAGATGGCGGAGAGGTTTTCCATCTTGATCATCTTGTGGACCAGGAGGGCGAAGTCGGGGACGTAGTGCTCCGTGGTCACGGTGGTCACCACCACCTCCACGCCCCGGATGTGGTACCGGGTGGCCGCCTGGAACATGTCGTTCAAGAGGCTCACCTGCTCCGGGCTGATCTCCCGGGCGATCATGTGGGAGACCAGGTCGAGGTTGGCGCCTTTGGAGAGAAGGAACGCCGCCGCCATGAAGTCCTTCTCGGTGGTGGAGGAGAAGGTGAAGGAACCGGTGTCCTCGTAGATTCCCATGCACATGACCGTCGCTTCGTCCGGGGTCAGATCGATCCCCTTCTCCCGGATGATCTCCGCCATGATCGAGACGTTGGCGCCGGTCGGCTCCATGACCTCGTAGTCGCCATGGATGTCGCTGGGCAGGGGAGGGTGGTGGTCGTAAACGTGGATCTCCACCCCCGGCCGGTCGATCAGCTCGGTGAACTTTCCGATGCGGCCCGGCTGCTTGGTATCCACCAGCACCAGCCGGTCGATGTGGGAGAAATCGAGGTTCTTGATGTCCCCCATGTTGAACAGATAGACCAGGGACTGGATAAAGAAGTCTCTCAGGTTCTTCTCATGGGATCCGGGAAAGACGACGATCCCTTCGGGGTAGAGCTTCTGGGCCGCCAACAGGGAGGCGAGGGCGTCGAAATCGGCGTTTACATGGGTGGTGATGACGGTGATGCCGGAAGGGGGCGTCATTCGATGGGCCGCTTTTCGCCGTAAACCGCGAATCCATAGGTCTCCGGGCCGCTCAGGTTGGCCACCGTGGGCCAGAGACGGCTGCGGATCACCCGGGGGGCGCCGATGCCGGTCCGGGCCAGCTTCTCCTCGAACCGGGAGAAGACCGCCTCGACCTGGCGCTTGTTCCGGTCCATGCCGTGGGTGAGGTAGACCTTGACGTTGTGGGGTCGATCCTCCAGGAACCGGACCGCGTTCTCCGAGATCTTCTCGATCATCTTCTCCTTGCCCCGCTCCCGGGACAGGGGCGCCAGGTAGCCGTCGGCGTCGATGCCGAGGATGGGCCGCATCCGGAGAAAGTTTCCGATCAGCCCCTGGGCCCGGCCGATGCGTTTGTTCTTGACCAGGTAGCTCAGGGTGGAAAGGGAGACCTGGAGCATCACCGACTCCCGGATCTCGGGGATCAGGGGGAGCACCTGCTCGTAGGTGCGCCCGGAATCGAGAAGCTCCACGATCCTCTCGGCCACCAGGTAGGCCCCCACGGAGATGTTCCTGGTGTCGATGATCTTGACGTCCAGGGCGCTCACCAGGTTCCGTGCGTTGGTGCAAGTGGTGATCAGCTTGGACATGGCCGAGGAGACGTGGACTCCGATGATCTCCCGGGTCCCTTGGGCCTTGAGCTTTTCGTAGGTTCGCTTGATCTCCCATACCAGCGGGGGGCTGGTGTTGAAGTCCTTGGTCTTTTCGATGAGGGAGTAGTAGGTGTCCTTGTCGATCTCTTCGCCGTCGGTGTAGGTCTTGCCGTCCAGAAACACCTTCATGCCCATGACGTGGATGCCGTATTTGCGGACGATCTCATCGGTCGGCGCGGAACCCGTATCCATCATGATGACGCGTTTTGACATGGCATGCCCCTTTTTCGGTATCAGGTCAGGTCGAGAATCTCGATGGTGGTATCGTTCAGGTCGGCCACCAGCAATCGGTTCCGTAGCGGTTTCCCCCGGTCCAGGAGGATTTTGGCCACTTCCGCGCACTCCAGGGTGGAGAGGAAGGTCACGGCGTGGGGGAGGGTGCCCAGGACCTTTTCCGCCGGGGATGACGGGTTATCCCCGGCCTCCCCGTAAATCCGGCCGAGCCCGGGGTCGCCCGGGAAGATCACGGTCAGTTGTCCGCAGGCGCCGGCCACGGCCGCCGAGACCAGCGGGATTCCCAGATCCCGTCCAGCCGCCTCGAGGATAAAACGGGTCCGGAGGTTGTCGAGACCGTCCACGAGGACGTCATGGCCCGCCAGAACCTGCCTCGCGTTGGTCTCGTCCACGAAGACCGACTCGGTCCGGACCCGGACCGAGCCATTGATCCGAGCCACCCGGTCCCGGGCCGCCTCCGCCTTGGGCGAGCCGAGGAGATCCTCCCGTGCCAGAAGCTGTCGGTTGAGGTTGGTCTCCTCGAACCGGTCGCCGTCGAGGAGGGTGAGCGCCCCCACGCCCATGCGCGCGAGGATCTCGCAGACGCCCCCCCCGAGGCCGCCGAGCCCCACCACGCAGACCCGGGACCGGAGCAGCCGGAGCTGGTCCGCGACGGTGTAGGCCCGCATGTTCCGGCTGTACCGGGTGGGGATGACCCCCGCCTCCAGGGCGGCGATCTCCACCTCCCGGCGGCCCGTTCCAAATGCCTCGGACAGGGCGGCCACTTCGACGCCGGTGATCCCCGTGTACGGTTCTCCGTCCGGAAACCTCCGGGGAATCGCGCAACGTCGGATCTCTTGCGGTAAGGGTCGCCTCTCCATGGTTCATCCCCCGCCCACCGGGGGGAAGATCCCCACCCGGTCCCCCCCTTCCAGAGGGGTGTCCAGATCCTGTTTGATCCCGTTTACGAAGATCAGCTTGGCCTCCTTCCGGGGGATTCCCAGGTCCTCCACCAGCCGCCCCACGGTGGTGCCCGGGGCGATGGGGTATCGATCCGCGGTGTCGGGGAGGTGCTTGGCCAGGGTGGCGAAGAGCTTCAGGGTGATGGTTGCGGCCATATGGATTTTCCATTGCATTGATCGGTTCAAGGGATATAGAATGCCTGTTTATGGCGAGTGTAAGTAGAACCGACCGCCAAAGTCAAGTGTTTCGGCCGTTACCGTTCTGAAAGAGAGCCCGTGCCCCTCTCGTGGAGATCCTGTACACCATCGTTCCCATCTTCGTGGTCATCCTGGTGGGGTGGGGGAGCCGGACCCGGGGCTTTCTTCCCGAGCCGTTTCTGGGGCCGGCCAACCGGCTGGTCTACCATCTGGCCATCCCGGCCATGATCTTTCGGGCCATCTCCGGGTCGGCGCTTCGGGACCATTTCGACGGCGGCGTGCTCTTCATTACCCTCGGGACCATGGCCGTGGCCTTCGGCGTGGCCTGGGCCCTGGGAACCGTCGGCCGGCTGGAGCACCGGTCCTTCGGCACCTTCGTCCAGAGCGCCTTCCACGGGAACCTGGGATATATCGGCCTGGCCGTGGCGTTCTATTACCTCGGGGAGGACGGTGTCGTCCAGGCCGGGATCATTGCGGGCTTCATGATGATCCTTCAGAATTTCCTGGCGGTGGTGGTCCTTTCCGTCAACGGAGGGACGAGCCGCGGCGCCGATCCCCCGGGGCGGATCATCTTGAAGATCCTCGGCAACCCGGTCATCCTCGCGGCCCTGGCCGGAATCCTCTTTTCCCTGTCCGGGATGACGCTGCCGCTGGTGGTGGACCGCAGCCTTGCCATCGTCAGCGGCATGGCGCTGCCGTTGGCGCTGCTGATCATCGGGGCCACCCTCTCCTTCGAACTGATCCTCTCCCGGCTGAAGGCGGTTCTCTCCAGCGCGGGGATCAAACTCCTGGTGCTACCGGGGCTGGGATGGGCCCTCTACCGGCTCTTCGGGATTCCGGCCCAAGCCTATCTGCCGGGATTGATCCTGCTCGCCTCCCCCAGCGCCACGGTGGTCTATATCTTGGCCAGGGAGATGGGCGGAGACCCGGATCTGGCCGTGGCGGCCATCTCGGGCAGCACCCTGCTCTCCGCCGCCACTTTTTTCATCTGGTTGAATCTGGCGACCCCGGCCGGCGGGTGAGCCGTGGAGGTACGGCGGAAGCCGAGAAAGAGAGAACAATGGATGTGCCGTTTCGTAAGGCTTTGGTCACCGGCGGGGCGGGATTTATCGGCTCCCATTTGGCCGACGCGCTGGTGGAAAGCGGGGTGGAGGTAGTGGTGGTGGACAACCTCGCCACCGGACACCGGGACAACCTGGACCGGATCGCGGATCGGATCACCTTCCTGGAGGGGGATATCCGGGACCGGAACCTCATGGATCGGGCCGCGGAGGGGTGCGAGGTGGTCTTCCACCAGGCGGCCGTGGTATCCGTGCCCCAGACGGTGGCGGACCCGGTGACCTCGGCGGAGGTGAACGAGCTGGGGACCCTCGCCGTCCTGGAGGCGGCCCGGGCAAAAAAGGCCCGCCGGGTGGTTCTCGCCAGTTCGAGCGCCGTCTACGGCGATGATCCGGAGATGCCCAAGCGGGAGTCCCAGCGACCCAAGCCCCTGAGCCCCTATGCGGTCCAGAAGCTGGCCGGAGAGTATTACGCCGGCCTCTACGCGGGGCTCTACGGTTTGGAGACCGTCTGCCTTCGGTACTTCAACGTCTTCGGCCCCCGCCAGGACCCCTCCTCCCCCTATTCCGGCGTGATCTCCATCTTCATGGCCAAGTCCGCCGCCGGAGAGGCCCCGTCCATCCACGGGAACGGCGAGCAGTACCGGGATTTCGTGTACGTGGCCGACGTGGTGGCGGCCAACCTGCTTTCGGCCGTCCGGGAGGGAGCCGCCGGCGGGGTCTTCAACGTCGGAACCGGCCGGTCCATTACCATCAATCGGCTGTGGGAGACGGTCCGCGACCTGTCGGGCATCTCCCTGGCGCCGGCTCATGGCCCGCCCCGGGCCGGGGATATCGTGGCATCGGTATCGAGCATCGACCATGCCCGGCAGGTCCTCGGCTTTTCACCCCGGTTCACCTTCGAGGAGGGGCTCCGGAAGACCCACAACTGGTACAGGGAGGGAAGATAACAATGGGTTTTTCTTTTGATCGGGTTCTGGTGACCGGCGCGGCGGGGTTCATCGGGTACCATCTGTCGAAACGACTTCTAGAGGACGGTTGCCATGTGACGGGGATCGACAACCTCACCCCGTACTACGATGTCGGCCTCAAGCGGTCCCGCCTGGATCGGCTGACATCGGATTCCAATTTTTCATTCTTCCAGTTGGACCTGGCCGATCTCAAAGGGGTGGAGGGGGTTTTCCATTCCGCTCCTTTCGACGTGGTGGTCAACCTGGCGGCCCAGGCCGGCGTGCGGTACTCCCTGAAGAATCCCCACGCCTACGTCCAATCGAACCTGGTCGGCTTCGTGAATCTGCTGGAGTGCTGCCGCCACTTCAATACCCGGCACCTGGTCTTCGCCTCCTCCAGCTCCGTCTACGGGGCCAACACCCGGATGCCCTTTTCGGTCCACCACAACGTCGACCATCCGGTCTCCCTCTACGCCGCCTCCAAGAAGGCGAACGAGCTGATGGCCCATACCTACGGCCACCTCTACGGCCTCCCCTGTACGGGCCTTCGGTTTTTCACGGTCTACGGCCCCTGGGGCCGGCCGGACATGGCCCTCTTCCTCTTCACCGATGCCATCGTCAACGACCGGCCGATCCAGGTCTTCAACCACGGAAAGATGGAGCGGGACTTCACCTACATCGACGACATCATCGAGGGGGTGGTCCGGGTGATGGGCCGCCTCCCGGAGCCCTCGCCCGCGTGGAGCGGG
Source organism: uncultured Desulfobacteraceae bacterium (assembly GCA_964431545.1). Taxonomy (GTDB): domain Bacteria; phylum Desulfobacterota; class Desulfobacteria; order Desulfobacterales; family JAABSP01; genus CAYSLC01. The sequence goes on from CAYSLC010000004.1 coordinate 26,694, forward strand.
GACAACCCGGATCCCGGAACCTCCTACGCCCCCTATCGGATCTACAACATCGGCAACAACCAGCCGGTGACCCTCCTGCGGTTCATCGAGGTGATCGAATCGGCCCTGGGAAAGACCGCCAAAAAGGAGTTCATGGACCTCCAGCCGGGGGACGTGCCCGCCACCTACGCCGACATCGACGACCTGGAGCGGGACGTGGGATTCAAGCCGGCCACGCCCATCGAGGCGGGGGTGGGGCGGTTTATCGAATGGTACCGATCGTACTACGGAACTTGATCGGCCGGAAACCACGGAAACCAGGGAGATTGATCGATGGGACCGAAGCGGGCCGGAAGATTTTGGATCCTGCTTGTAACTTTTCTCCTGATTGGGACTGGATGGGACGGTTCCGCCGCCGCAGAGGGGCGGGGAAGGAGGGATATGGAAGCACTCGCTGAAAGCAATCGACGGTTCACGGTCGATCTCCACCGGCGCCTCGCGGGCAGGGAGGAAAACCTCGCCCTGTCGCCATACAGCATCCGGTCGGCTCTGGTCATGGCCTACCAGGGGGCCCGGGGGGAGACCCGACGTCAGATGGCCGATGTCCTCATTCTCCCTGGGGACGCGGACCGGCTCAACCAGGCCGTATCCCGGCTTTCGGGCCACCTTACCGGGCTCGACGACCGCCCCGGCATCCGGCTGGCGGCGGCCAATGGGCTGTGGGCGGCGGAGACGCTCGATCTCCACCCCTCCTTTTCATCGGCCCTGAAGACCCATTACGGCGGGGGGATGAACCGGGTCGATTTCGAAAACGCGGCCGATGCGGCCCGCCGGCAAATCAACGCCTGGGTCGAGGAGCGGACCCACGGCCGAATAAAGGATCTCCTCTCCCCCGCAATGGTCGATGCGCTGACCCGTCTGATCCTCACCAATGCCGTCTGGTTCAAGGGGGATTGGGCCCATCCATTCCCGGAGACGGAGACCCGGGAGGCGCCCTTCTGGCGGACCGCCGCCGAATCGGTCCCGGTCCCCATGATGGTCCAGTCCCGGCGGTTTCCATATGGCGAGGAGGCCGGGGTTCAGGTTCTGGAACTGCCCTATCGAGGGGGTGAGATCTCCATGGTCATCCTGCTCCCCAGAGAGCGGGAGGGGCTTGGAGCGTTGGAAAGCCGACTGCGCGCGGATCTGCTGGAGGCGTGGATGTCGGGGTTGGCCGAACAGCAGGTCCGTGTCCATTTGCCCCGATTCACGGTGACCGGTCGGTTCGAACTCTCCCAGGTCCTTTCCGACATGGGGATGGATCGGGCTTTCACCAACGCGGATTTCACCGGAATCACGGACGAAAAACCTCTCGCCATCTCGGCGGTGGTCCACCAGGCGTTCGTCGGCGTCGGCGAGGCGGGGACCGAGGCCGGCGCGGCCACGGCGGTGGTCATGAGCCGGGGAGGCCTTTCCCGGGTGCCCCCGGTGGAGTTCCGGGCGGATCATCCCTTCCTGTTCCTCATCCGGGAAAAGCGGTGGGGAACCATCCTGTTCATCGGGCGTGTCGGCAGGCCCGTGGATTTCTGATCCTTCACCGCCGGGTCCATCCCCCGGCTCGGTCCAGGAATGCGGTATTTCCTGCCCCTGGATTGCGCCAAATCCACAATCGGAACGCGCCCTTTCCCCATAAAAGAAGTTTCATCTCATAGATTTCCGTCTCGCTCCATCGGGCCGCCGCGTGAATTGGAAGCCGAAAACTGCGGACTAAAAGACCCGTATCGAAAAAGGTATTAAAATCGTTAATATGTTTTCAAGATTCCATTGAAAAAAACCATGGCTGTCGGGAATGTCAAAAATGATAAGTTTCTTAATTATATCAATTCCATAGTTGGGTCTGTAGGAAAAAACGAACACTTTCTGGTATATATTTTGCTAAAATTTCCCGCAGGTTGTCCTTGGCCTGTAAATGGCCGGCAAGGAGCGGCCTTTCGGCGTCGCCGAGAGGTGATTTTCAATCCACAGAGAGAAATGGAGGACATGAGTATGAGGAACAGCGGGAGTGGATCGATGGGTGCGTCTTTTAGAGGGATCGGTCTGGTGGTGTCCATGGTCCTGGTGGCCATGCTGGCGATCGGATGCGATGATTCCGAGAATCTGCCCGAAACAACCCTGGCGCCGGTGAAACAAGGGGCGTTTCTGGACAGCGCCGTGGCCGGTCTCGAGTATTCCACCGCAACCTTCTCGGGCGTGACCGGTGAAAACGGGGAGTTCTTCTATCGGGAAGGGGAGATTGTCACCTTCTTCATCGGGGGGATCGTTTTAGGCGATGCAGCGGGTGAACCGATCGTCACCCCGGTCGATCTGGTCGAGGATGCCGAGGATGAGGACCACCCCGTGGTAACCAACATCACCCGGTTTCTGTTGACCATCGACAACGACGCCGAACCGGAAAACGGTATCGTCATCACCGAGGAGGTGCGGACCTATGCCTTGAATCTCTCCATCAACTTCAATGTGGAGGTGACCGAGTTCGAAACAGATCCTGTAGTGGAGGAGACCGTCGCGGGCATGACGGCGCTGACCGTCGTCGGGATGCGGAACCTGGTGGTGGCGGCCGTGGCCCAGTACCATCTGGATCAAACGTTGGATGTGATCGAGGGTACCGAAGGCGAGGAGGAGATCCCCGGCGACAGCATTACCACCGACAACGGATTCATCGTCGAACTCACGGGGGTTTCCTATGAGGAGGAGACCACCGTATTGACCTACAAGGTTGTGGAGACCCCGGACGCCAAGGATCTCAGCAACTGGGTTCTCGCGCTTCCCGATTGTGTCACCGTGGTGGAGGATGCCACCACCGCCGGATTCGAACTTGTGGCCCCCGATCCCAATGCCGGTCTCAACGGGATCAAGTGGGAGGTGACGGATGCCTTCGATTCCGGGGAGTTCGTCCTGGTGTTGGAAGGCCTCTGGGAGGTCGGCGAAGTGGAAGTGGCCACCAAGGCCGGAGACGAGGTTCCGATCGCCCTGGTGGCCGGACCGAGCTGTGAAGTCGCGGAGCCCGATGAGGAGGATGACGACGGCGAGGAGCCGGAAGGGCCGCCGGAGAGCGTGGACTTGGAAAACGGCTTCCAGATCACGCTGACGGGTTTCGAAGTCGTGGACAACACAACCGTTTTGACCTATTCCGTGATCGAGCTGGAGGGCGCCCCCCATGACCTGAGCAACTGGGTCCTGGGACTGCCGGACTGCGAGGGGCTGGCCGTCCTCTCGGCTTCCCCCGAAGGGTACGAGGTGAAGACCCCGGAGAATCCGGACCCCAACGCCGGGATCGCAGGCGTCAAATGGCAGACGGGTGCCGATTTCGTGGAAGGCACATTTACCGTCACCCTGGAGGGTGAATGGGAGATGGGCACCATCATGGTGGCCGCCAAAGCCGGCACCAGTGTGGAACTGGAAGAGATCGCCGGTCC